>DVKX01000014.1 GCA_018715805.1 Candidatus Faecousia intestinigallinarum
AACCAGCCAGCAACAGAATGATAACCGCCGTCAGTTCGCCGCCGTTCAGTCCGTCCCGGCAGCTTTCAAAGGCATAAAAAATAGCTATCAACGGGAGGACGTTAAACAAAGCCTCCAGAAATCCAAAAACGAACCCCAGAAGAATCCGCGGCTTTAAATCGCCAGCTATCCTCAATACTCTTTTAACCAACTTATACATCGGCATCACCTCCCATGCTCCAGTTCTCCGCACAAACACAGGCGTTCCACAGCTTCGCATATTCGGGACAGCTTTCCAGCAAAGCCTCATGCGTTCCTTTTCCCACTAGAATGCCATGCTTCATGACAAGAATCTGTTGGGCTGACACGGCTGTCCGCAGCCGGTGGGTCGCCAGCACAACAGTTTTCTTGGACATCAGCTGTTGAAGCGCCTTCTGTACCTTGTATTCGTTTTCCAAATCCATGCTCGCCGTTGGTTCATCCAGCAATAAGATTGGCGAGTCCTTTAAAATGGCCCTGGCAATGCAAATGCGCTGACGCTCGCCGGCCGACAGCAGACCACCGCCGTTTCCCACCACCGTATGCAGTCCGTCCTCCAGCCGCTCGACAATTTCCCGGCAGCCAGCCGCGTCCACGGCCGCCGCCAACGCCTTGTCGTCGGCATCCGGTTTTCCAAGCAGGATATTGTCCCGGATGCTCATGTCAAACAGGAAATTGTCCTGCTCCACAATACTCATCATTCCCATCAGCTGATCCTGTGGAATATCCTGGACATCCGTTCCCCCGATGCATATTTTTCCCTTTGAAATATCCCAAAAGCGGGCCAGAAGCCGCAACAGCGTCGTCTTTCCGGAGCCGGATTCCCCAACGATGGCCGTGATGCCAGGGGAAGGGATGAAGGCGTTGACATCCTCGACAGCGACTTCCTTTCCATAAGAGAAAGATACATGCTCGACGGAAATGCCAAGATTCTCTATACGGGCGGGTGTAAGGGCATACCTGGGTTCTTCCTGGGCAAGGAAATCTTGTACTTCCTGCTCGGTTTTCACAATCACAGCCACATTATCAATAAATTCCGTGAGTTTGATCAGTGGCGGAATAAGCGCAAACGAAAGCAAAATAAACAGCAGCAGCGTAGGAAAAGCAATCTCTCCGCGGTTCAGAAGTACCAGCCCAACCGGTAAGACGCCCACAATGGCCGATGGCAGAATCACGCTGTAGGCGGCGGTATACGGCCAATTGTGTCTGTACCATGCCAGTGTAAAATCTTTAAAGTAGGTTACCGACTGCTTCATTTTTTCAAATGTACTCCCAGCTTGGTTGAACACCTTGATAACCTCAATGCCATTGAGATACTCCACCACAATTTTATTGAGGTTATCGCCTGCCTTCATGAACTTTGCGTAGCGTTCACCATAGCCACGAAACATCTGCTTCATAATGAGAAACCCAACTGGAAGAGTGATCAGTGAGCTAAAAGCCAAGCGCACGTCCATGCACAGCATCAGGATAAAAGTGGCTAGAAAAGCGGTTAGGTTTCCGGTCACCTCCGGGATGGCATGGGCCAGTGGGTATTCCAATTTCTCCACCTCATCCAGAATCAGGTTTTTGTATTCGCCCGATGATACCTTTCGAATTGTCCCCATGGAAAGACGGTTCATCTTTTCTGTCATGGATATCCGGATGTTTTCCAGAATACGGAAAGCGCAGCGATGAGACAGCAACGTGCTCCCGCCCTGTAAAACGCCCTGCAAAACACAGGCGGCAACCGAACAACCAACTAGGAACAACAGACGTCCGGTATCCAACAGACCCGCCATATATTCCTTTGCGATCCATCCGATGAGGACATAAGGCGCCATACCGGCCGCCACCCCGAGAATAGATAAACCCGCCGAAAAGGCCAAAAGCCTTTTCTTTCCGGTGGCAAAAGCCAGAATCCCTTTCCATGTGTGATGTTTCTTTCCAGTATCCTTTTTTCTGTTCCTCATAGCGGTCTATCCCTGCTTTGCCTGACGAATACAGTCTGCCACAGTAGTCTTGATCGCTTCGCTGGTCAAGGTTGCGCTGGTTACGGCATCCACCTCACTGGTCTGCTGCTCCACGATCTGGCCCGGAATCTCTTCGAGCGCTTTATCGGCAACGGTAGGTGTCTCGTTGTGTTCCAGAATAGTGACCGAAAGAATCTTCTCGCTGTCAAACTCTACTTCGACTGTCACATCCCCGGCGTATCCGGCAGCACTGGCCGTATAGTTCCCAGGCTGATATATGCCATCTTCGCTCGTGCATCCGGCTAAAAGCATAGCCGCACAAATAAGGCCGCTTAATCCTGCGGCGAATTTTCTCGCTGTTCCCATGGTTTACACCTCTTTCATATTTTTTACGAAGGTCTGCCCGCGCACACCGTAAGGAAGGCAGACCGGCACCCGCAGCACGGGATGGCGGACCACCTCCGCTTCTACGTCAAAAACCTCCCGGAGCATATGCGGCGTGATAACCTCCTCCGGTGTTCCTTCCAAATACTTTTCCCCATCCTTGATCGTCACCAGATAATCCGAAAACATAATCGCATGATTCAGATCATGAAGCACCATGACCACGGTCACATTCTGCTGCACGTTCAGCCGCCTGAGAAGCTGCAGGATTTCTAGCTGGTGTGAAATGTCCAGATAGGTGGTGGGCTCATCCAGAAAAAGAATGCCTGTTTTCTGCGCCAAAGCCATGGCAATCCAGGCCCGCTGTCTCTGTCCGCCGGACAGCTGATCGATTTCCCGGTCGGCCAAAGCCAGCATATTGGTACTTTCCAGCGCCCAACGGACAATTTCATCGTCTTTCGCGGTCAGTCCAGACAACCTTGTGCGATAAGGATACCGGCCGTATTCGGCCAAATCCCGTACGGTGATCCCGGCGGGCGTCTGCGCCCCCTGCGGAAGCATTGCCAGTTTCTGCGCCACCGCCTTCGTTGGCATACGGTGAATGGATTCCCCATCCAAATAGACCACGCCTTCCGATGGGGTAAGCAGCCGTGCCAAAGTTTTCAAAATCGTGGATTTTCCCGAACCGTTTGCACCGATCAGGGTGGTAATTTTACCGGAAGGAATCTTGAGTTCAAAATTCTGGAAAACTGGGTTGCCGTTATAGCCCGCCGTCAAATTTTTTGCCGTCATATCAGATTGCATAGGATCACCTCCTCAGATTTGCCTGTGAAGCAGATATAGAAAATAGGGGGCCGCCAGCACCGAGATGACAATACCGGCTGGAATTTCGATCTCGGAAAGGAGGACCCGCCCCACCGTGTCCGCCAATACCAGCAATATACCGCCTGTCAGCATGGAAGAAAGCAGCAGACTCCGGTGGCGCGCCCCGGTAAGGCGTCGGGCAATATGCGGAGCCACCAACCCGATAAAACCGATCCCACCGCTGACGGAAACACAGCTCGCTGCCAGCGCTGCCGCCACGAAGAGCAGCTGTTTGCGCTCACGGCCGACCCTCACGCCAAGGGTAGCGGCTGAATCCTCTCCGAGCATGAGAAGATCCAGTACGTTGGCCCGGAAGAAAAGGAACGGGATCAGCACGAGCAAGTAAGGGAGCAGAATCAAGATTTGATACCAATCCGTCCCCCAAATATTTCCTACCAGCCAACGGGAAACCATCTGATAGATGCTGCTTTCCATATCCGCTCCCAAGATGGTCATCAAGGCGGAAAATCCTGCCGCAACGCCAATTCCGCCAAGCAGAAAATGGGCCGGCCTGATTTTCCCGTTCCGCCTTGCAAAGCTGTACAACAGAAAAGCGGTCAGCAGCCCGCCCAACATGGCAAACAAAGGCTGATAGAGTTTAGCGTCGATATGTAAGGCTGGAAACAGCCCCATAAAAAGCATGACAAAGAATCCCGCCCCCGAGTTGATGCCAAGAATGCCCGGATCAGCCAGTGGGTTGTCCGTGACAGCTTGGAGAGTACAACCGGACAGGGCAAGCCCCATACCGCATAAAGCAGCCAGCAATATGCGCGGAAGCCGGATCTTCAGCAGGATCAAAGCAGTATTTCCCTGCGCTGAGCAGAAAATTTCTTCCCATAAATCCGAAAAATGGATCCTGGAATATCCGCAGTTAAGGGCCAGGACAACAGAGGCTGCAAGCCCTACGCATAGAATAAGCTGTATCAGCCATATACGCCTTTTTTTCATAATGCGACCCTCCCGTTCCGATAGGTCAGCAATAGGAAGACCGGTACGCCAATGACCGAAACCAGGGCTCCCACCGGCGTATCAAAGGGTGCATGGATCATACGCGCCGCCACATCCGAAAGCACCAGAAGTACGGCGCCCAGCAGCATAGCGGCCGGCGCCATACGCCGGTAGTCCGCCCCCACCAGCCGCCTTACCATATGCGGTACAATCAGCCCTACAAATGAAATACCGCCTACCAATGACACGCTTACTCCTGCCAATACCAGTACAATAGCAAGCCCCGAAACGCGGACTGCGCCGACGTTTACCCCGAGTCCCGCAGCGCTTTCATCGCCAAGCGCCAGAAGGGAAAGTTTCGGGGAAAGCAGGAGCCCCGCTATCGCACCCGCCAGCAGCCAGGGGATCACACCCCTGACCTGCGGCCAAAGCACACCGGAAAGGCTGCCTACCGTCCAAAAGGAAAGATCCTTGGACAGCCCGAAGGCAAGGGATATCCCCTGGCTGAGAGCCGTCAAAAAAGCCGAAACTGCCGAGCCGGCCAGAATCAGGCAGATGGGATCCGCCTTTTTTCTCTTTGCGCCGAATCCATAAACCATTGCAGCCGCCAGCGCCGCTCCAAAAAAGGCGGCGCCCATCAATCCCCAGGAGGACAGCATAGGAAAAGCCGCCGTACAAAGAGCGACCAGAAAGCAGGCACCTGCATTGATCCCAAGAAGCCCTGCGTCCGCAAGAGGATTGCGCGTAATCCCTTGCATAACAGTCCCCGCAAGAGCAAAGGCCGCCCCGGTAACGCAGGCGGCCAAAGCCCTCGGTAAACGCATCTCTAGCATAATCTGTGAAAGCTCCGGGGAAGTGTCCGGCTGAAATATGGCCGTGAAGAAGTCCCAAATATTTCCGCCTGCAACGCCTACGCTTATTGATATCAGCATAGACATCAACAAGACAATCGCTGCAGCCGTCAAAAAGACTGCGTAACCGATTCTTGAGCGAATCCACTGCCCCGAAGCAGTGGATCGCTCACGCGGCTGCGTATTACTTGTCGATATTTTCATGATTAATGATCGCGTTCGCCATCTGCTCCATATAGGTCAGCTTTCCATTGGGCGTGAATGCCAAATCGTACTGCATCTCATTCAATCCGCAGTACACATTTCCGTTCTTGACAGCTTTCAAGTTCTGCCATGTGGGAAGGTCTGCCGTATCGCCGACCGTGCCGTCGTCACTGAAGAAGAAAATATGATCCGCGTCGATTTTGGAGAAATATTCGGCGTCTACCACTTCTCCCCAAACGCCCTCCGGCACACCAGCCGAAGCAGGAAGTTTCATCGCATCATAAACCAGTTCCCCGGGACCGCCTGTCCGATAAACATAATAGGAACCTGTGCGCACCGAATTTTTCTCGATCACGGCAAATGTTTCGTCACCTGTGACCGCTTTTACCTTTTCGGCAAATTCCGCTGATTTCTTGTCATAATCCTCCAGCCACTGCGTAACGATATCTTCTTTGCCGAACCATTCACCCAGCTGCTGAAAACGGCCTTTCCAGTTTACATAGTTCATATCGTCGTCCAGCATGACCGTGGGGGCAATTTCTTTGAGCTGATCATATACCTTTTCATGGCGGATATTCATAATGATCAGATCTGGATTCAGTTCTGCGATTTTTTCCAAATTCAGCTCTCCAACCGAGCCGGAATAATTGCCGACAACTTCTACATTGTTCTCAGTAAAATACTCTTCCAGATTCGGCGGAACCGTTACGCCGTCAAACATACTGGTGTTGGCAGAACCCACAAATGGGACATCCAGGATGATCAGTTCATCCGCAGAACCGGAAACATCCACCACACGCTGTGGATTCGCCGGAATACTAACTGTCCCTTTCATATCCTCCACAGTGATCATTTCGCTTCCCTGATCGGAAGCCGCCCCCTCGCCAGACGTCGTCCCGGATGTGTCAGGGGAATTTGAGCAAGCAACCATCGACATTGCCATTACTATGCCAAGTAGGCCGATCCAAAATTTTATCAACTTTTTTCCTCCTTAGATTCATGGTCTTAAGATTTTTATGGCAGTTAGCTTTAGCTAACCGATATAGAGTATATCCTCTTTCATTTTCACGTTCTACCCCTGGACGGATTTTTTTTGCCCCCAGGCGGATAAAAGCAGTTTGCTCTTGACAGGTTAGCAATAACTAACTATAATTATTGCTGGAAATAAATATTTACCTTTAAGTTGCATGGAAACCATTGGAGAATATTGTAATATGTTTAATTTACCTTTAGAATCCGAAGTTTCGGCAGTTTTCCCACGGAAAAGAATTGAGGTGCGCCCAGGTGTGCAGCTTTGGATTTCCTCCGGTACGCTGGAGCACAAATTGCAAAGGAAAGCCTCTACCACATCTTCGATTTTTGAGTTGGCATACAGCCGAAAAAATCCCTTGTACAGCAAACTGGGCGGCGCTTCCGTTGAAATCAAGCCAGGATATTCAAACCTGGGGTTTTTAGGGCAGACAACGGGATATTCGGAATACAACTGCGGAGAAGAAATCCAGCTGTATTCCATTTGGGTGGAGCCGCAGATGTTCAACGATTTTTGCCAGGCAGTCAGCGGAAATAAAAATCTCGAATTTCATTCCTTTCAAAATACTGCCTGCCCCTATTATTCTTTTAAGCGCGATGCACAGGAAGAATGTCTGCTGAACAAGCTTGGCAAGTCGTTGGAGGCTTCCGGCGATAGACTGAATCGGCTTTTGCTGGAAAGCCAGGTTTTAGAACTTTTGTCGATGAACATAGAAAGGCTGCTGTGTTATGGCAATAAAGACGGATGCCCTCTGTCTATTTCTGCCGCGGATATGGAACGTCTTCACGAAGCCCGTGAGATTCTTCTGCACCGTCTGGACTGTCCGCCTACCCTTCTGGAGCTTTCACGACTGATCCAGATGAACGATTTTAAAATGAAGCGTCTCTTCAAGCAATACTATGGAAAGACAATCTACCAATATGTTCGTGAAGAGAGGCTGGAAAAAGCTTTTTCTCTGCTTCAAGATGGGCAACACAATGTAAGCCAGACCGCTTTTGCCGTAGGATATACCAACATCAGTCATTTCTCAGAAGCTTTCCACTCATATTTCGGAGTTTTCCCCCATATGCTGGTAAACCGAACTGCTCCTAACTCCAACAATGAGCTCTGAACTGCGTCATCTTTTCTTTAAGCTTTTAGTCTTTCCCATTAAGATTAAGCCGCTGCAGCGAATCATCGCCGCAGCGGCTTTTGCCTAATACCAGATTTTCCGGCCGGATGGTACTTTCCTCTTTCGGCTGATGTCAGGAGAGTAAGTAGTCTCGTTTGGCAGCTTCAAAAGGATCATTCATCCATCGATACTGCCTGTAACCATCGCTTTAAATAGTTGAGCTCAGTAATTTATTCCATGCCTTACCGTCCTGCTGCTTCCTTCAGTTTTTGAAATGACTCCTCACTGACCCCATGCTCCATATGGCATGCCTCTTTTGCCGCCGTTTCAGGGTCTACACCTGCGGCAATCAGCCGCCGTGTGAAAAAGCGATGGCGCTCATAAATTTCCGCAGCAATTCTTTCTCCAGATGGCGTCAGTGTGACGGAGCCGTCTCCGTCACGACTTACATGCCCCATCTTCTCCAATTCTTTGACAGCCCGGCTCACAGAAGGAAGGGTGACTTTCATCCGCTCCGCAATGTCGCTGCAGCGAACCCTTTCATGGGCCTGCCGCAAGGTAAATATCGCCTTTAAATAGTTCTCCATAGAAGGCGTCAGTGGCATAGATCACTCCCTCCTTTTAAATATCCCGCAGTACATTGCGGTGATAGCATATCTTGCCCTGCTCCATATAAAGCACACAGTCGGCGGCCGCTGCAATCAGGTCCATGTCATGAGTAATCAGCAACAGGCACTTCCCCGCTGCGGCAAGCTGCCGGAGCAGCTTTACCGTCAGGCGCATATTGTACCCGTCCAGGCCGCTTGTGGGCTCATCGAAAACCAAGAGGTTCCGGCCGCTCTCCGCTGCAAGGGCCAGCAGCAGGCGCTGCTTCTGCCCGCCCGAGAGGGAGGCCGGATGGCGGCTCGCAAAGGGCTCCAGTCCCATTTCGCTCAGTCTTGCCAGAGCGGCTTGTCTGAGCTCCGGTGACGCCTTCCTGCCAATCAAAAATTCATCCTCTACTGTTGGGGCATAGAGCTGGTAGTCGGCGTCCTGCTGTACGAAAAAGGATTTTTTGGTGCGGCGTTTTCGTTTCAGATATGCTCCATCAATTTGAACCGTTCCCATGGCATGGCATAGTCCGGTAATCGTACGGCACAGCGTAGATTTTCCGGCGCCATTGGGCCCGGCAACGGCTAGAATGCCGCCGCTTCGGACTGAAAAGGTGACGTCCTCTAAAATCTGCCGCCCGTCCAGCATACAGGAAATTTTCGAAACCTGCAAAGTATCCTCCGGCTTTGAGAGAAACGCCCCACCTACTTGGAAAGATGGCGGCTGGAAGGGGCGCAGCCCCATGGCCGCAAGCTGCGCTTCTGTCAGGTTGAGCGCCTCGCTGCGGCTGTAAACGGAGGAGATCTCCCCATTCTCCATAAATACCAGCCGGTCAAAGGAGTCGCGGACATAGTGAAAGCGGTGCTCTGAGAGCAGGATGGTATGCCCGGCCTCTTTCAAGCGGTACAGCAGGGCGCCCAAACGAACCATGGAGTCGCTGTCCAGGTTGGCGGATGGCTCGTCCATAACAATAACTTTAGGCTCCATGGCGCAGACCGAAGCAATGGCAATCAGTTGCTTTTCCCCACTGGAAAGAGGGAAGATACGCCGATCCAACAGGCGCTCGATGTTCATCTGACTGCAAACAGCTTTTACCCGCTGTTGCATCACAGGCCGCTCCAGCGGAATATTCTCCATGCCAAGAACGATCTCATCTGTGGTATTTGTGGTAAAAAACTGGCTGCGGGGGTCCTGGAACACGCTGCCCACCATCGTACCAAGCTGGTGAATCGGCATTTTTAAGGCGTCCTGTCCATCCAGCAGGTAGCTGCCGGTAAGCTCTCCCGGGTAAAACTGCGGGCACAGTCCGTTGAGCACACGGGTCAGGGTAGTTTTTCCGCATCCGCTCCGGCCGGCGAGGATCACCAGTTCGCCCTGGGCTACTTGCAAATTCACATGGCGCAGCTGGCTTTCTCCCTCCCGGCTGTTTTCATAGATAAAGGAGATATTTTTCAGTTCAATCAAAGGACACCGCTCCTCTCCAGAAGCAGAACTGTACAGGCGACAGCGAACAGTATGGCAAGAAGAGCAGCGTCCTTCCAGCAAAACCGGATGGAGCGGTAGCTGACCGTCTCCCCGGAAAACCGCACGCCCCGCACCGTCATAGAGGCGGAGAGCTCCTCCGCCACCTTCGTCGTGCGAAGGATCAGCGGGATCAGAATATACTCCGCCGTGGTGGGAAGATGGGTAAGGGTGTGCAGCACCCCTACCCCGATCCCACGGAACCGCTGGGAAGAACGGATGGCCCGGTATTCCCC
>DVKX01000015.1 GCA_018715805.1 Candidatus Faecousia intestinigallinarum
TTGGAACAGGTCAAAGACAATGTGTCCTATATGGAAAACTTCGCTCCATTTACAGAGGAAGAATATGCGCTGGTTCAAAAAGCGGCAGATATAATCAATGGCAGTATTGCCATACCCTGTACGGGGTGCGCCTATTGTATCAACAAGTGCCCGAAAAACATAGCCATTCCAAAATACTTTGCCCTTTACAATGCGGATATGCGGGAGTTGGAAACAAAGGCGTGGACTGCACAAACAATGTTATATAGCCATTTTTCGGAACAGTTTGGAAAGGCCAGCGACTGTATCGGGTGCGGACAATGCGAAACCATGTGCCCGCAGCACATCCATATCCGGGAATGGCTGAAAAAAGTTGCCGCGAGGTTCGAGGGGACTTTGTAACAACAATTGAACGAGAGTGTAAAAAGCGAATGGGAACTCCGCCCTGTCTGCAAGAGTAAAACTCGTTTGAAACTTAGAGAAGATACGGCGTTTGAAAACTTCCCGCTATTCTGCCGAAGTGTAAGCAGGAAACGCTAATCGCGTGAAGCACATGAAGATGCTTGTAACGGGGCATACGGGTCGCCTCCCGTGCGCCCATGATTCCATTGCACTGTACGAGGAATATGACATTTGCGAATTATCACATCCCCCCGGGGGGGCTTCCCAAATTTGTGTGACATGGTATAATTTTTTTGCTTTCAGAAACAAAAAAGAGTGTCCGCACGCAGCGGCATTGGTGGCCAGAAGGCCGCCCATAGCTTTTACACTGCTATAAGGGCGGTATAAACTGCTGGATAAAGCTGAAGCAGGAACAACACAGGCAGAAGTCTGCTGTATGCACACAGAAGTGCAGCGGCAGGCTTTTTCTTTTTCTGAAAAGTGAAAGCACGTTCGTACTTTATGGGGAAAAGCGCATGCAAAAGGTGGAAACAAAATACAAAACACGTTTTGATATTTATGAAAGACGTTCTCCGTCCAACCCAGCGCCCCCGCCCCAGATGGGATGCTGAGCTGCTGGCCTTGGCAGGCTTTCCTCACATCACAATCGATCCATGCGTATGGCAGAGAGTCTACCGGGAAAAGGATGAATTTTATGATCCCACACCGGGATTCGCCATTGCGGCAACGGCGTAGGAGGGTGGAAATATGAACCGGCTGCAAAACTATAAAGATGAAAATATCGCGTACTGGACAAAACGGGCTCCCGGCTATTCCGATGTGAACCGGGAGGAACTCCGCACAGCACAGCGAAAGATCTGGAGCCAGGCATTGGATACCCGAATCCGGCTTCACTTTGAAGGAAGAAGCCGAAATAATATCCATGTTCTGGATGTGGGAACCGGCCCCGGCTTTTTTGCCATTATTCTGACGGAACTGGGTTACCGTGTCACCGCAGTGGACTATACCAGTGCCATGCTGGAGCGGGCGAGGAGAAATGCCGGCCGCCTGGCGGAGAAAATCTGTTTTCAGCAGATGAATGCGGAAGAGCTGTCTTTTCCCGACGGCAGCTTTGATGTTATCGTATCCCGCAACCTGACATGGAACCTTTCAAAGCCGGAACAAGCCTACGCACAGTGGGTCAGGGTGCTGAAGCAGGGCGGCCTGCTGCTGAATTTTGATGCCAACTGGTATCGCTATCTTTATGATGCCCAGGCGGAAACAGGGCATCATTCTGACCGGGAGAATGTGCGTGCGGCCGGGGCGGCGGACGATACCGCGGGGACGGACGTTGCCGCCATGGAGGCGATCGCCCGGCAGGCTCCGCTTTCCAGGTGCCGCCGCCCCCAGTGGGATCAGGATATCCTTGGCCGCCTTGGCATGAAGGTATCCGCGGATACAGAGGTCTGGAAACAGGTGTGGACGAGGGATGAGTGGATCAACAATGCCTCCACACCCATGTTCCTGATTACGGCTTCCAGAACCGCATGAGGGGGAGCGACTTTGAAAAAATATGTATTTCGCCGGCTTTTACAGTTGATCCCCATTCTGCTGATCATAACCTTCCTTTCCTTTGGTGTGATGCGGCTGGCAGGAAGCGATGCTGTACTCCAAAAAATGGAAAATACCGGAATGGTTGTTTCACAGGAAACGATTGACGCCGCCCGAGCGGAACTGGGGCTGGACAAGCCCTTCCTGACCCAATATTTTGTATGGTTGGGAAATTTGCTGCGGGGGGATATGGGAACCAGCTACATTTCCGGGCAGGAGGTTTTCCGGACCTTTGTTTCAAAGCTTCCCGCCACACTGCTTTTGACGGCCGTCTCTATCCTGCTGACCATCGTGATCTCCGTTCCGCTGGGCGTACTGGCCGCCGTAAAACAGAACCGCCTGACGGATCACCTGATTCGAACGGCCAGTTTTCTGGGAAACAGCATGCCAAACTTTTTTGTCGGTCTGCTGCTGATGTATTTTTTTGCGATCCGATTGGGCTGGTTTCCCGTTATTTCCCGTGAGGTAACCTTACAGAACGTGATCCTTCCGGCTATGACATTGGCCATTGCCATGTCCGCCAAATATCTGCGGCAGGTACGGGCGACGGTTCTGGATGAACTCAGCAAGGATTATGTAATGGGAGCTAAAGCGCGCGGCATTCGTTTTTCCGTAACACTGACAAAAAGCGTTCTCCGGGCCTGCCTGGTGACGATCCTTACGTTATTGACGCTCTCCATTGGAAGTCTGTTGGGCGGTACCGCTATTGTGGAGTCTATTTTTATGTGGGATGGCGTTGGCAAACTGGCGGTGGATGCCATCAACATGCGGGACTATCCAATGATCCAGGCGTATGTAATGTGGATGGCAATTATCTATGTTTGCGTAAATCTCATTACGGATTTGTCCTATCGGGTGCTTGACCCGCGGATCCGTCTGGGGGGTGAGAAAGCATGACAGCTTCTGTTTCTGTGCGGCACCAGAAAATCCGAAAGGATCATACGAAGAAGAGGCTGTTCTTCTTCCTTCTGCTGACGGCCCTGCTGATGTTCGTGGTGATTTTTGCGGAACAGATTTGCCCCTACGATCCAAATGCGCAGATTTTCACCTCGCTTGAGCCGCCCAGCGCGGCACATCCCGCCGGGACGGATCGTTTCGGCCGGGATATGCTTTCCCGGATCCTGGTCGGCCTGCAGACCAGTGTGGTCTCCACATTAACTTTGGTGGTCATCATCACCGTGGTGGGAACAGCCGTTGGTGTTTTGTGCGGCCATCTGGGCGGTATGGTTGATTCACTTATGATGCGGGTATCTGACGTATGCCTGGCTTTTCCAGGGCTGGTATTTGCGCTGGCGATTGCGGCATTGCTGAACGGGGGGCTGCAAAATGCGATTATTGCGCTGGCTGTCATCAGCTGGCCGAAATACGCCCGGATTGCCCGCAGCCAGACGCTGACGCTGGAAAACACGGACTACATAGCGGCGGCCCGGCTGGCAGGAGATACTTCGGCACAGATCATTCTGCGCCATATCCTGCCCAACAGTGCGGGACCTATTCTTGTAACTGCTATGCTGGACATCGGCACAATGATGATGGAATTGGCCGGATTAAGCTTCCTTGGATTGGGCGCGATGCCCCCCACCGCGGAATTGGGCAATATGATGAGCGGCGGGCGAAGTATGCTTCAGACGTATCCATGGGTCATTATCGGGCCGGGGATCGCCATTTTTGTGGCAGTGGTCATTTTTAATCTGTTGGGCGATACGGTTCGAGATCATCTTGATCCCCGCAACGGCCGCACGCAATAAAGCACGAATCATGAAAAGGAGCAACCTCGATGAATCCCCTAAAAACTCTGTTGGCAATGTTTATGGTGGCGTCCCTTTCGCTTGGACTCCTGTCCGGCTGTTCATCGAACGAGACGGTATCCGGCGATGATGGCTCCGGGACAACATTCGTATTTGGCGATACCACTTTCAATGCAGAAAATGAAGAGCCGGATGTAAACCCCCATAACACGTACTCCGGCTGGGCCTGCATCCGTTACGGCATTGGCGAAACGCTGTTCCGTTATTCGGATTCCATGGAAATCGAACCCTGGCTTGCTACTGACTATGAACTGGTAGACGAGCTGACCTGGAGGATCACCCTTCGTGACGGGGTGACGTTCTCCAGCGGACGCGCGATGGACGGCGAAGCGGTGAAAGAGTGCCTGGAACATCTGATCGAGGTTCATGACCGGGCCCGCGGCGACTTGCTGATCGATTCCATTTCAGCAGACGGTCAGACGGTGACGATCACTACTACGGAGCCCCGGCCCACCCTGCTGAACTATCTCAGCGATCCCTATGGCTGCATCATCGACATGGAAGCAGGCATCACAGAGGACGGCATCGTTTCCGGAACCGGTCCTTACATCGCCACTTCTTTGGTTACCGGCGAGGAACTGAATCTGGTAAAAAATGAAAACTACTGGGATGGAGAACCCGGCTTTGACAATGTAACGGTATTGACAATTTCAGATGGCGATACACTTACCATGGCCCTTCAGTCCGGCGAGATCGACGGCGCTTACGGTATGCCCTACGCCAGCTATCCCCTGTTCCAGAACGAGGACTATACCTTCTCCAGCTGCGCTACCAGCCGGGCCTTTTTTGCACACATGAACTTTGAAAGTGAAATCATTCAGGACGATGCCGTGCGTCAGGCCATTGCCATGGGAATTGATAAGGAGCGGTTCGTAGATGATCTGCTTGACGGAAACGGTTATCCTGCCGTGGGCGTTTATCCGGATAACTTTTCCTTTGGCGGGGATGCGGTAACCGCAAAAGAATATGACCCTGACGGAGCCAGAGCAGTCCTTGAGGAAGCCGGATGGGTAGATACGGATGGCGACGGGATCCGGGAAAAAGGCGGACAGACATTGACCATCCGCTGGCTTACCTATCCCAGCCGCCAGGAACTCCCCCTGCTTGCAGAATCCGTCCAGGCGACTCTCGGCGATATTGGGTTTGATGTCATCATCAACAGTACGGCAGACCATAACAGGATCCGGGTAGATCCAACGGCATGGGATGTATACGCAAGTGCGATGGTTACCGCCCCCACCGGTGATCCCGCATACTTTTTCTCCACCCACTGCCTGGACAGCTCCGTGGTGAATAACGGCCATTACCATAACGACGAGCTGGAAAGCCTGGCGGCTGAACTGGACCAAACCTTTGATACTGACAGAAGAGCCGAACTGGCGGTGGAAATGCAGCAGATCCTCCTGGATGACGATGCGTTTGTGTTCTGCTCTCACCTGCAAATGAGCATGATTTCGCAGTCCGATGTGACTGGACTGGTTGCGCATCCCTGCGATTTCTATGAAATAACAGTGGATTTACGCCCTGCTGAATAAGGAAGATCCCTTGGGAGAGGAGGACGCCGTGTGGAACCCTTGCTAACCTATCGATCGGTGGAGGTCAGCTTTAACGGACGAGCGGTTACTCACGATGTGAGCTTTACGCTTCATGCCGGAGAGATCCTTGGTATTGTGGGGGAATCAGGCAGCGGAAAGAGTACACTGCTGAAAGCTGCCATGGGCCTGCTGGGAAACGACGGCCTTGTGACGAAAGGCGATATCTGGTTCAAAGGCAAAGACCTGCCGGATCTGCCGGAAAA
>DVKX01000016.1 GCA_018715805.1 Candidatus Faecousia intestinigallinarum
AAGATTTATCTATATATAAACTCATGTGTTCCCACTGTTCCCACTAAAAGTGGAAAACATAAAGGTTGATGTGTATGAAGAACGCCAAAAATCGCCACTCGCAATTATTTTTTACAGTGTATCTCAAAATAAGTGGGAAAGTGGGAACACCGGGAACGGGGCCGCTTTTCTACCGAGAAAGGACAAGGTTATGAACGAAAAAATTACCGAGTTGTTGAGACTCATCAAGGAGAACCCCGACCTGCCCATCCTCCCGATGGTGGACGGAGAAATTTGTGCCGGAGATGATTACGGATACTGGAGCGGCTCCTGGGGGACTGCCAGGGTGGACGAGTTTCTTATCTCAAAGCACAATGACAGCATTCACTTTAAGAGTGATGACGATGTGTTCGATGTCTTGGAACGCAATCTCACCGATGAGGAGTTTGAAAAACTCCCCGAAACCGAATCGGAATGCAGACCGTACTTCGATGCTTTGCCCTGGAAGAAGGCAATCATTGTCTTCATCGAAATGCTGGACGAGGAGGTTCTAAATGGATAAGGAATATGACACCCATGTATGCATAGCGGTTAAGAACGACCCTTACTTAGCTGATCAAATTCTGGCTATTGCGCAGTGGCTTAGTTCAGACCGCCGCAAAAATCAACAGGAGGGCAACTTGCAATGAAAAGAAAAACAATAGAAAGGAGGTTCTGATATGCCAAGGATCAGACAGAACGCGGCAGAATATGCTAAGAAAGATTTTCTTTTGGCAATTCGCCGTGGCCAGGCCGAAAAAGACCTAATGACCATTGCTGAAATTTCTCGCGCTACCGGCCTATCGTATAGTATTGTCCGGCGTGATTTGATCGAACCAGACACGATCACCCTGGGAGAGCTTCGGGAATTCGTCAAATATCTGGGGTTGGATCTGGCGGCTGTGGCCAAATTCTTGGGATACCCCACACGCGAAATCCGCGAAACCGTAGAGGAGGCTTTGAAATGAATAATCCAATTAATCTTTCTATGGATACTGCCGAACGGCTGATCCACCTGATCCTGCCGGATGCCATTGTTTATGCCGCGCTGAACGCGGGGGAGGAGCGTATTTTTCGCGCAACGAGCCATCCGGACGGGATCAAGGTGGCTTGCATGAACGACTGGTTTTTCCGAAATGGCCGCATAATGCTGACCGTCTATGACGCGAATGGCAACGGCAGCTTCACCCAGTTCTACGACCCCAACACGCTGCACCGGGACTTTGCCGCTGAAAAAGATAAGAATCTCACGGATATTCTTACCGGCATTCGTGAGGCGGTTCATAGTCTGGGTACAGAGGAATCCCATCGCTTAGTGGATTTCTTTCAAAAGGAGGGTTAAACTGTGGCGGTCTTAGAAAAAGAAGAAGCGGCTGTGTCCGCCAACACAGCCGCGCCCCAAAAAATTGATGGGGGAAACTCATCAATAGAATTATATCAGAAAATAGATGAGATGTCAACAGCAAATCCGAATCCACCGCTTGATTTGCGGAAAGAGGCAGTCTCTGCGCCGGGGTACTACGTTGTGATTCCCGCCACTGTTTGGCTGGATGATCGCCTTCCCCCAAATGCGAAGATCCTATATGGAGACATCTCCGCCCTGGCCAACCAGGAGGGGTATTGCTTCGCGTCGAATGAGTATCTTTCAAGAAATCACCAGTTGACGGATAGAACGATCTCTAAGCTGATCTCGACCCTGGCGGAGTGCGGGCATATTTTCGTGGAGATCACAAGCGGCAAGGATGGCAAGCGGACAGGCCGCAAAATCCGCCTGGCGGTGTCCTTGTGTGGCGGACAACCACTAGAAGAAAACTTCCAGGGGGGTGGAAGAAATCTTCTAGGAGTGGTAGAAGAAAAATTCTACCATAATAATACAAGTAATAATACAGGTAAAGAAAAAGAAAGTAAAAAGAAAAAGAAATGCGCCCCAGCGGAAGACTTTGACCCCAAGCCGCAGTTTGTGGCATGGCTGCGGGATACCTACCCAGCCGCGCCGTCTCATGGCAAAAACGCCGTATATGCAGCATTTGTCCGCTTCTGCGAAGAGCGCGCCGGGGCTGGAACACCGCTACCATCCGCTAGGGCTGTGACCGCCTTGTGTAATAAGCTACAACGTTACGCGGGCAGCGATCTCCGGTTGATGGCCGACTTGCTTGACACGGCCACAGTCAACAGCTGGCGTTCAGTGTACCCGGAGCGTGGTATCGCCAGACCGCCGCAGGCGGAAGCAAAAAAGGAGCGTGCAGAAGAATGGCTATAGTTGCAGATTATTTGGCGGCGCAAAACAGCGTCATTGGCGCGGCGCTGCTGGAGCCGGACGTCATTCCGAAGATTCTCGCGAAAACAACGGAAAGCGACTTTTCCGGAATTTGCCGAACAATCTACAGCGCGATCCGCCGCTTATTCCTGGACGGACGCCCAGCTGATGTGGTAAGCCTGGCGGCGTCTCTTGGAGAGGAATACCGGCAAACGCTGGTAGACCTTATGGAAGTCACACCCACGGCGAAAAATGTTGATATTTACATAGATATTTGCAAGAAGCAAGCGAAGATTCTCGCCGCGCAGGACATAGGGCGGCAGCTTTCGGAGATGACAGACTTAGAGGAAATCCGTGGAGCTTTGGAATCCGCTGGTCGGAGGCTGATGGAAAGCGGCAGCCGCAAAGTTGTGACGATGGAGGACGCGTTAAAGTCATTCATGAATCGTCAGCAAACAGAGGCTAAGTATCTAACCTGGCCAGTGGCAGAACTGAACGACAGAATCTATTCCGAACCGGGGGACTTCATCATTATCGCGGGATACCCCAGCGCCGGAAAATCAGCCTGGGCGCTGCAATGCGCTTGGCATTGGGCGGAAACCTATCGCGTCGGATTTTTCTCTCTGGAAACCAGCCCAGAAAAGCTATTTGATCGGCAAATAGCCGGTCTGGCGGGGGTAAGCATGGAGGACATTAAACGCCGCAGCATCCCCGAATCCCAGTGGAGCGAGATTTGCTGCAAATCAGGGCGAATTATTGACCGGAAAATGGAGATCGTTCCAGCGGCGGGAATGACAGTGGCCGACATCCGATCTATGTCTGTGATTCGACGATATGAAATCGTAGTCATAGATTATCTTCAACTGCTGCAAGCGCCCGGGCGCAATCGGGTGGAGCAAGTCACAAGCATCTCCATAGACTTACATACCCTGGCGCAGAGCCTGGGCGTGACCGTAGTGGCGCTCTCGCAGCTTAGCCGCCCTAGCACCATGGGCGGCGCGCCGGGAATGTCCAGCTTGCGGGAATCCGGGCAAATTGAACAGGACGCGGATTTGATTCAGATCCTATACCTGAAAGATAATGAAGACCCCGACGGTTTTCGCGTCCTAAAGATTGCAAAGAACAAAGAGGGAACCAGGCCAAATATCCTGCTAGATTTTGATGGCGCGCATCAGACATTTCGAAAGGCAAGTTCCGATGGATGCCAAAGGCATCCACGCCGTGGGGCTGATTTTCAACAAATGAAAATGCTCCCCGACGATCTGCCCGTACCATTTGATTAGGAGGAAATCCATGAAATTAGGCGATGTATTCAAAATGCTTCCCGCTTGCAACGTGCCGGACAAGTATAACCAAAATGCGAAGAATAACCCGCCGAAGAAGCTGACAGGCCGGGTGGTGTACATCCACCCCCAGCGGCGGTTTGCGGTGCTGGAGTTCCAGGCGGCGCTGGGCACATTCTGCGAGGCGTTCTTTCTGGAGGAATTAACGCATGAGAATCGGTCTAATTGATGTGGATGGACACCACTTCCCAAATTTAGCGCTGATGCGTATATCCGCTTATCACAAGGCGCTTGGGGATACGGTGGAATGGTGGCGGAGCGACTTCATCCACTACGACATCGTGTATATGAGCAAAATCTTCTCCAATAACTATACGCGGGACATGCCGGAGCCGCTGAATGCAGATCGGGTGATCAAGGGCGGGACGGGTTATGCAATCAGCCTTCAAAATGGCGTGGAGGTGTTTGACACCAAAAAGCATCAAGATCTCCCGCCTGAGATAGAGCGGATATATCCGGATTACAGCATTTATCCCCAATACGATTTTGCGGTGAGCATGACCAGCAGGGGGTGCCCAAGGGGCTGCCCGTTCTGCCACGTCGTCTCAAAAGAGGGGCGATGCGCTCGCAAGGTGGCGGATGTTTCAAATTTCTGGAATGGCCAAAGCGAGATCAAGGTCTTAGATCCAAATATAACCGCCTGCCGGGAAAAGCGGGATTTGATGCGGCAATATAAAGAGACTGGAGCGTTGATCGACTTTACCCAAGGTCTTGATATTCGATTGCTGAACGATGCGGACATCGCGGATATTGGAGAAATGCGCCTAAAAAACGTGCATTTTGCCTGGGATGATCCCCATGACGATTTGGCCGGGAAATTTGCGAACTACGCAAAACTTGGAAAGAAAAACAAGCACGGAAGATTCGGCACTGTGTATTGCCTTACAAACTTTGGGAGCACGATTGAAGAAGATCTATATCGCATCTACACCCTGCGGGATATGGGCTATGATCCGTATGTAATGATTTACGACAAGCCAAATGCGCCGAAAGAGGTCAAGCGGCTGCAGCGCTGGTGCAACAATCGAAGGATATTTCGAACAGAACCGGACTTTTCTAAATACATCTATACATCTAAAGGAGACACAAAATGAGCAATGAATTATTGGCGCGGAGTGTGCGCCATGCGAAAAAGGAACAGGCGGCGGAGGCCGAACATCAGCGGCGGGAGGAATCGCTGCACCTGGATTATTGCAAGAGCCAAAGGGAGTTGAATAGAGCCGTTCAGAGCGCAGCCACCTCTATCCGCACGGCCAACGCCTACCGTGCTCAGGAGCGGCGGGACGCGGAAGCCCGGCGGGTGCGGGCGAGGAAGCAGATCATCCTATTCGTGATCCTGGTAGTCATCGCCACAATCGCTTTCGTGGCGTTTGCGGACTTTTCGATCATCGCCCACCCGCTCACCGGCTATCTCATCTGCATTATA
>DVKX01000017.1 GCA_018715805.1 Candidatus Faecousia intestinigallinarum
GTTGCCCTCGGCGTTGGCGATGACTACGCTCTCGCCGCCCTCCAGCACTGCCACGCAGGAATTGGTTGTACCCAAATCAATACCGATGATCTTGCTCATAATGTTTGTTCCTCCTGTATATGATGAAAAAATTTTTTATGAAGTTAGTTCGCCACTTGCACCATGGCGAAGCGGACGATCTTCTCGCCCATTTTGAAGCCCTTCTGGAACACCTGGGAGACGGTGCTCTCCCCAAAATTCTCGTCCTCCGTGTGCATCACAGCGTTGTGCATATTGGGGTCGAAGGCGTCTCCCGCCTCTCCGAATATCTCCACGCCCAGAGCGGTAAAGATCTTCACCAGCTCCGTCATGGTCATCTCCACGCCTTTTTTGTAGGCGGCGTCCTCGGTGGGCTGGTTCAGCGCCCGCTCCAGGTTGTCGTACACAGGCAGCAGCTTGGCCACCGCGTCGGACTTGCCGTTGGAATAGCTCTGATCCTTTTCCTTGGCGGTACGCTTGCGGAAATTGTCGTAGTCCGCCGCCAGCCGCAGGTAGCTGTCGTGCTCGGCGTTGTATTTTTCCTCCCAGGGGTCGATCTCCGGGGTCTCGGCTTCCGCCGCCTGCTCCACCGACTCCTCCACAGGGGCGGTTTCTTTCTTTTCTTTTTCCTTTTTTGCCACGTTACTGCCTCCTTAGGGCTTTTCGTTATGATTCTCCCCGGCGGGAAGCTGGGGCTGGGTCTGCTCGGGCTTGGCGAACAGCTTGGACAGGCTTTCGGCGAAGTAGCTGAGCCGCGCCGTCACCTTGGCATAGTCCATCCGGGTGGGACCCACCACGCCGATCATGCCCTGGAGTCCCTCGCCAATGTCGAATTTGGTCACGACCACGCTGGTATCCTTTAATTCCTGCGCCACATTTTCCGGCCCCACCAGCACCTGGGTGCCGTTGGCGCCCTGGATCACCGCAGGAAGCTGGGAAAGCGCTTCCTCATCTAAGGATGTGAGCAGCCGCTGGACTTTATCCACATCCCGGTATTCCGGCTGCCCCAAAAGCCGCAGCTGACCGGCCACGGCCATGTTGGCGTTGGCGTGCCGCCGGAGGGCGTCCGCCGTAAACTCAAAAATCACCGGAACCAGGCTGGCCGCCGCTCCCGCCGAGCGCATGATCTTATCCATCAGCGCTCCGGTAAGCTCCTCCGCCGGAATGTCCGCCATGGCGGCGTTCAGCACTGCGGAGAGCACCTTCAAATCTCCGTCCGTCACCGGCAGGGGCAGCTTGATGAGCTTGTTCACCACCTCGTCGGTGGAAAGCAGCAGCACCAGGATGAAGCTGCCGGAACCGGCCAGGATCAGGTCGAACCGCTTAACGGTGACGCCTGCCTGCCGGGAAGCCATGGAGATGGCCGGCAGATCGGTGGCCTGGCTCACCAGGCTGGCCACCTTCTCCATCATTTTGTCCACCTGCTGCATTTTTTCCTCGATGGCGGAATTGATGGAGCGGGTCTCATCCATGCTCAGCCGGTAGTCTGCCATCAATTCGTCCACATACAGCCGGTACCCGGCGGCGGACGGTACGCGCCCCGCGCTGGTGTGGGGCTGCTCCAGGTAGCCCATGGCGGTGAGATCCGCCATTTCGTTGCGGATGGTGGCGGAGGAATAGCGCATATCCGGCAGGGCGGTAATGGCCTTGGAGCCTACCGGCTCGGCGGTGCGGATGTAGAGATCCACCACGCTGCGCAGGACTTTCTTTTTCCGCTCGGTGAGTTCCATAGCCCGCTCCTTTCGGATTTCCTCGAAATTCGTTAGCACTCGTTCTCCTTGAGTGCTAAACATACTATACAACCACTTTCCCACCTTGTCAAGCCCCGGTGTTTGAATTATTTTTGAACTTTCGCGGCGCAGGGAATGCGCCGCGGCGCCCGGATATGAAAAACCCGCCCTGGGTATTCCCAGGACGGTGCTACTAGAGCCATATGGATGTAAGAGCGGGCGCGGGAAGGAAGGGGTGTACAAACGCGCCGTTTCGGTGTATAATGAGAAAAACACCGCTTTTTCGCTCTCAACGGTGGATATTATAGCACCATTTTTGGGATTTGCAATAGGTCAAAGCGACGATTCTCTCCCCGGTGTTTTTCTATTTTTTGTAGAATCTGGTGGAATTACCCATGAAATTTTCCTTTTATACCCTAGGCTGTAAGGTCAATCAATATGAAACCCAGGCCATGGAGCAGCTCCTGGTATCCAGGGGGCATACCATCGGCGCGTTCCAGGAGGAATGCGACGGCTATGTGGTGAACACCTGCTCCGTCACCGCCACTGCGGATAAAAAGAGCCGCGCCATCCTCCGCCGCTGCCGCCGGGAGCACCCGGAGGCCACCCTGGCCGTATGCGGCTGCTATGCCCAGCACGCCCGGGAGGCGCTGAAAAAGCTGGGGGTGGACGTGCTGGGAGGCAGCGGCGGCCGGGCGGAATTTGTGGAAATGCTCATCACCGCCGCCGCTGCCCGCGTGCCCCAGGAGAAGCTGGACGAGGCCATGCGCCGCCGGGAATTTGAGGTGCTCCCCGCCGGGGGGCTGGAGGCGCGCACCCGCGCCATGCTGAAGGTGCAGGACGGATGCGTAAATTTCTGCGCCTACTGCATCATCCCCTACACCCGCGGTCCGGTGCGCTCCGCGCCATTGGCGGTGGCGGTGGAGCAGGCGCTGGATTTACGCCGCCGAGGCTACCGGGAAATCGTGGTGACCGGCATCGAGATCGCCTCCTGGGGCGTGGATTTGCCGGGAAAGCCCGGTCTGTCCGTCCTGGTGGCTGCCATCTGCCGGGCGGCGCCGGATATGCGCGTCCGGCTTGGCTCCCTGGAGCCAAGAATCGTCACAGAGGGCTTCTGCCGGGAACTGCAGGCGCTTCCCAACCTGTGCCCCCAGTTTCACCTGTCCCTGCAGTCCGGCTGCGACAGCGTCCTGGCCAGGATGAAGCGGAAATATGACACCGCCCGGTATCTGGAAAGCGTCCGCCTGCTCCGCCGTTATTTCCCAGGCTGCGCCATCACCACGGACATGATCGTGGCCTTCCCCGGGGAGACGGAGGCGGAATTCCAGGAGAGCCTGCAATTTATCCGCCGCTGCGGTTTCGCGGATATGCATATTTTTCCCTACTCCCGCCGCCCCGGCACACCGGCGGACAAAATGCCCGGGCAGCTGGGAAACGCCGAAAAGGAGCGCCGCAGCCGGGAGGCCATCGCCGTGGGGGAGGAGATGCGCCGGACGTACCTCACCAGCCTGGAGGGCACCGTACAGCCCGTGCTCTTTGAAGAAACCCAGAACGGCTATGCCGTGGGGCATGCTCCCAACTATATGAAAGTTTACGTCCCCGCCGGGAATCATCATAACGAGATTCGCTCCGTGGCCATCGGCAAGCCCTATCAGGACGGGGTATTGGGCACATTATTATAAGAACGACCCGCCCCGGCGGAGCTGGGGGCGGGTCATATGCGCGTCCCATGGGGCGCAAGGCAGCCCGCAAAGAAAAGCGCCGGCAAAGCCCGCAGGGGCTTTGCCGGTTCGTTATCTTCTTTTTGCCAGCGGCTGGCTGTTCTCCTGGATGATCTGCAAATCGGAAATAATGGAATTGGACACCAGAAAGCCCTTGGGGGTGAGATACCACCGTCCATCGGCGGTTCTGGCGGCCAGCCCATGATCCCGGCAGCGCTCCAGCGCCGCCTCCAGAGGGGCGAACGGCAGCAAATACTGCTTCTCATATTCCTCCGCGTTGATGCCGGCCGTGGTGCGCAGCCGGGTCATCAGGTATTCTCCCGCCCGCTCCCGGGGCGGGATCTGCTGCATATTCTCGATGATGGCGCCGCCGTTTTTCAATCCGGCGATATAGACGTGGACATCCTTCACAATATCAAACCGCGATCCGGCGAAATCCGAACTGGCTCCAGGTCCGAAGCCCAGGTATTCCCCGCCCAGCCAGTACTTCAGGTTGTGCCGGGACACCAGCCCCTTCCGGGCGAAATTGGAGATCTCATACTGGCGGAAGCCCCGGGTCTTCAGAATGTCCACCGCCGCCAGGTACATATCCGCCTGGGTATCCTCGTCCGGCAGATTCAGCACATCCCGGTATTCATAAAAGGGCGTGCCCGGCTCCACCTTCAGCCCATAGCAGCTTACGTGCTCGGGATTGATGGCCAGCACCCGGTTCAGGGTGTTTTCCCAGTCCAGGAGACTCTGCCCCGGCAGGCCGTACATCAGATCAATGGAGAGATTCTTGAATCCCGCCTTGCGGATGCGCTGCACCGCCGTGAGGGTCTGGGCATAGTTGTGGGGGCGCCCCAGCTTTTTGAGCATTTCGTCGCTGTCGCACTGCACCCCCAGGCTGGCGCGGTTAAAGCCTTCGCCCCGGAGGCGGCGGAGCAGCTTGTCCGAAACGGAGTCCGGATTGGCTTCAAAGGTGATTTCCGCCTCGGCGGTCACGTCAAAATTCCGCCGGATGGCGGAGAGGATGGCGGCCATGCCCTCCGCGCCGAAGAAGCTGGGGGTGCCGCCGCCGAAATACACCGAGTCCACCTTATACCCCGGCGCCAGCTGCCCCGCCTCCTTCACATGGCTGCATACCGCGTTGATATAGCCGTCCAGGAGCTTATCATCCTTGGTGGTGACGGAGTAAAAGTCGCAGTATTGGCATTTGCTGCGGCAAAAGGGCACATGAATATAGATCCCCAGGGGGATTTTTTCTTTTTTCCCAAGTAACGGCATGAAAATTCCTCCAATGGAAAATACTTTGCTGCGCTCAGTCCTCGTCCAGCTTCAGCACCGCCATAAAGGCCTCGCTGGGCACCGACACCGTGCCGAAGGTGCGCATCCGCTTTTTGCCCTCCTTCTGCTTTTCCAGCAGCTTCTTCTTCCGGGTGATGTCGCCGCCGTAGCATTTGGCCAGCACATCCTTGCGCAGCGCCTTAATGGTTTCCCGGGCAATGATCTTGCCGCCGATGGCCGCCTGCACCGGGATCTCAAACTGGGCGCGGGGGATGTTTTCTTTCAGCTTTTCGCAGATTTTCCGGGCGCGGGGATAGGCGTTGTCTGCGAAGAGAATGAAGCTCAGGGCGTCCACCACGTCGCCGTTGAGCAGGATGTCCAGCTTCACCAGACGGCTGGGGCGGTAGCCGATGAGCACATAGTCCAGGCTGCCGTAGCCCCGGGTGCGGGATTTCAGCGCGTCAAAGAAGTCGTAAATGATCTCGTTCAGGGGCATTTCATAGTGCATCTCCACCCGATTGGCATCCAGATATACCATATTCTTAAACTCTCCCCGGCGGGAGGTGCACAAGTCCATGATGTTGCCCACGTACTCCTGGGGCGCCATCAGGCTGGCCTTTACATATGGCTCTTCCGCCAGCTGGATCTCCATGGGATCGGGGTAATCCAGGGGATTGGCCACCATGACGACCTCTCCGTTGTTCTTCGTCACCCGGTAGACCACGTTGGGGGCGGTGGTGATGAGATCCAGGTTGTATTCCCGCTCCAGCCGCTCCTGGATGATCTCCATGTGCAGCAGCCCCAGAAAGCCGCAGCGGAAACCGAAGCCCAGGGCAATGGAGCTTTCCGGCTCGTAGACAAAGGAGGCGTCGTTGAGCTTCAGCTTTTCCAGGGCGTCCCGCAGATCCTGGTACTTTGCCCCGTCCGCCGGGTAAATGCCGGAGTAGACCATGGGCTGCACCGCCCGGTAGCCGGGCAGCGGCGTTTTGGCGGGGTTCTCCACCCCGGTGACGGTATCGCCCACCCGGGTATCGGATACGGTTTTGATGGAGGCCGTCAGATACCCCACCTCTCCCGCGCCCAGGCAGTCCTTGGGGGTGAAGCCCAGGGGGTTCATGGCGCCCACCTCCACCACCTTATACGTAGCGCCGGTGGCCATCATGCGAATGTCCATCCCCGGGCGCAGGGTTCCCTCCTTTACCCGCAGGTAGACGATGACGCCCCGGTAGGAATCGTATTGGCTGTCGAAGATCAGCGCCTGCAGCGGCGCGTCCCGGTCGCCCTGGGGGGCGGGGATGGCCTGCACGATCTTCTCCAGCACAGCATGGATATTCACGCCGTTTTTGGCGGAGATTTCCGGGGCGTCCTCGGCCACGATGCCGATGATGTCCTCAATTTCCGCCTTCACCTCCTCCGGCCGGGCGGAGGGCAGATCGATCTTATTGATGACGGGCACCACCTCCAGCCCTGCGTCGGTGGCCAGGAAGGTGTTGGCCAGGGTCTGCGCTTCCACGCCCTGGGAGGCGTCCACCACCAGCACCGCCCCCTCGCAGGCGGCCAGGGAACGAGACACCTCATAGCCGAAGTCCACATGCCCCGGGGTGTCGATCAGGTTCAGGTCATAGGTTTCTCCATCGTCCGCCTGATAGGTGAGCTGGACGGCGCGCGCCTTGATGGTGATGCCCCGCTCCCGCTCCAAGTCCATGGAATCCAATATCTGGTCGGCCATTTCCCGGGCTTCGATGGCGTCGCATTCCTCCAGCAGGCGGTCGGCCAGGGTGGACTTGCCGTGGTCAATATGGGCGATAATGGAAAAATTGCGAATTTTGGATAGTTCGGTCATATACTTACTCCCTGCTGCCTGCGCCTGGCGGCGCTTCGCTGCCGCAAATTGGTGTATTTGGAAATATTATACCGGCTTTTCCGGCAAAAGTAAACCGTATGTTTTGGCTTTTTCCCGGGAAGACTGAAAGAAGCGCGACAAAATCTGCCCAAAGCCGCAGCTTTTGAAAAAATTTCCGGGAAAACCCTTGCCAAAATTGGAAAATGGATATATAGTCTAGGCGCATCACAATCCAGAGAAAGAGGGAGCCGCTTATGAGTACACCCAAAGATTCAGGAAAAATGACGGAAGACATCCAGACCGCTATGCAGGCGCTGATCTCTCAGGGGCGCAAGGATGGTATGCTCCGGGCAGCCGATCTCAACGCGCAGCTGGAAAAGCTGGATCTGACGCCGGAAAAGATCGAGGACATCTACGACCGGCTGGACGCCATGAATATCCAGATCGTCAGCAATGATATGGATCTGGAGATGGAGGACGTGCTGGACATGGACGTGGATCTGGTGGACGATCTGGAAGACGACATCGATCTGAGCAACATCGCCGAGGACGAGCTGGTGGATCCCGTGGATCTGGCGGCGGAATATAGCCTGGACGACCCCGTGCGGATGTACTTGAAGGAGATCGGCCAGATCCGGCTGCTCACCGCCGATGAAGAGGTGGAACTGGCCAAGCAGATCTGC
This sequence comes from Candidatus Faecousia intestinigallinarum, assembly GCA_018715805.1. Taxonomy (GTDB): domain Bacteria; phylum Bacillota; class Clostridia; order Oscillospirales; family Oscillospiraceae; genus Faecousia; species Faecousia intestinigallinarum. Next base: position 7,262 of record DVKX01000017.1, read on the forward strand.
GCCGGGGATCAGAACGCCAAGAATAAGCTCACCGAGGCCAACCTCCGGCTGGTGGTATCCATTGCTAAGAAATATTCCGGCCGCGGCCTGCACATCCTGGATCTCATTCAGGAGGGCAACACCGGGCTTATCCGGGCGGTGGACAAATTCGACTGGACAAAGGGAAACAAATTCTCTACATATGCCACCTGGTGGATCCGGCAGGCCATCACCCGCGCCATCGCCGACCAGGCGCGTACCATCCGGGTGCCGGTGCATATGGTAGAGGTCATCAATAAGGCCACCCGCTGCAACCGGAAGCTGGTGCAGGAGCTGGGGCGGGAGCCAACCGTAGAGGAGATCGCCGCCGCCCTGGATCTGCCGGTGGAGAAGATCATCGAGGCCAACCGCACCGCCGCAGATACCCTGAGCCTGGATACCCCGGTGGGAGATGAGGAGGACACCTCCATTGGCTCTTTCGTCATGGACGACCGCACCCCCGGACCCGCCGACGCCACCTCCAACGCCCTGCTCTCCGAAGCGCTGAAGGAAATTCTGGACACCCTGACCCAGCGGGAAGCGGACGTGCTGCGAATGCGCTTCGGTATGTACGACGGCCGCACCCACACCCTGGAGGAAGTGGGGCAGATCTTCGGCGTTACCCGGGAACGCATCCGCCAGATCGAGAACAAGGCCATCCGCAAGCTGCGGCACCCCAGCCGCGCCAAAAAAATTCGGGACTTCTACTGCTAAGCCCCTTTCCGCCTGTGCCGGAGCAGCCCGCGCTGCTCCGGCCTTTTTATAGGCCTTGAAAACGCCCCGCCGAAGGGGGCGGTGAAATAAGAAATTTTTAGAGGGGCGGCCGCCGCCCCTCTAAGTTTTCTGAAAATAACGCGCTTATTGGCGGCGCATAAATTGCGCCGTTTATTTTGACCCTTGACCGGCGCGGCTGGCTTGGCTATTTCCCCGATAAATCGGGATTTAACGCATACAGGCATTGACAAATTTCATAGGTACGTCCATGCGTTCTGCTACTTGTTCTGGTGTCATTCCACTGTTTAAGAAACGCTTGCATACTATTTTCATGTTCTCGCCAACTTCGATAATGTGTTTATCTGGGTCATAGAAACGAACAACACGCTGTCCCCATGAATGTTCTACAATAGGGTGGACATATTCAACATCACATTCTTTCAATTTATCCGCAAACTCATCAAAATTATCTTCTTCGAAGTAAATTTCAAAGTTATTGCCGCCAAAAGAAATATCGCTTTCCCCGATAAAGTCTTTATATGTTTCA
>DVKX01000018.1 GCA_018715805.1 Candidatus Faecousia intestinigallinarum
GAGGAGGAGGCCAAGCTGCGGACATCAGAATATCAGAAGAAGCTCTGCTGTGTGATCGCAGCTTCCGTCAGCCAATTTCTTGACCCTTGACCACAGTTCCTTGTGGTGATATACTATAAAAGTAGCAAATATTGAGCAGAAAGCAAAGATGCACAGGCGAAACGAAGGAGTTATATACGGATGGCAAAGACAAAGACCATTTTTTATTGTACCGAATGTGGAAACGAAACGCCCAAATGGCAAGGGCGATGCCCTGCCTGCGGCGCATGGAATACGCTGGAAGAACATATTGAAAAGCCGGCCGCTCCCGGACGCACTAAGACCGCCCCTGTAGGTGTGGGTCTGAGCCGGAAGCCCCAGCGCCTTAATCAAGTAGAGACAGAGGGAGAGCTCCGCTTTTCTACCGGAATGGGGGAGTTGGATCGAGTGCTTGGCGGCGGTGCGGTAGCCGGAAGCCTGGTTCTGGTGGGCGGCGCGCCAGGTATCGGCAAGTCTACCTTGCTTCTGCAAATCTGCAGCAGTCTATGCGCAGGGCGGAAGGTGCTCTATGTCTCCGGTGAGGAAAGCGAACGTCAGCTGAAGCTGCGGGCGCAGCGGCTCGGCGTAGCGCCGGATTCCCTATATATTTTATCGGAGACACAGATGGCGGATATTCTGTCTGCTGTGGAGGAATTGCAGCCGGATGTACTCATTGCGGACTCCATCCAGACACTGTACAGCGATGCCAATGAATCCCTGCCTGGCAGCGTATCTCAGGTAAAAGAATGCACCATGCGCCTGATGGGGCTGGCAAAGTCCCAGGGTATTACGGTATTCGTGGTAGGGCATATCAATAAGGATGGCAATATTGCCGGCCCAAAGGTACTGGAGCACATGGTGGACTGCGTGCTCTACTTTGAAGGCGACCCCAATACCTCCTACCGCCTGCTGCGTGCCGCCAAGAATCGTTTTGGTTCTACCAACGAGATCGGTGTCTTTGAAATGCGGGACAAAGGGCTGGAAGAGGTACCCAACCCCTCGCAAATGCTCCTGGAAGGCCGCCCCAGCGGCGAAAGCGGCACCTGCGTTGCCTGCGTGATGGAGGGAACGCGCCCCGTGCTGGCAGAAGTGCAGGCGCTGGTTGCGAAAACCTCCTTTCATGTGCCCCGACGGACGGCAGACGGCTTCGATTTTAACCGCGCCGCGCTGCTGCTGGCGGTTGCGGAAAAGCGGGGCGGTATGAAACTGAGCCTGTTTGACGCCTATATCAACGTGATCGGCGGATTGCAGCTGGACGAACCGGGGGCAGATCTGCCGGTGGTACTGGCGGTGGCCTCCTCTTACCGGGACAAGCCCATTGACGACAGCTTGGCGGCCATCGGCGAAGTGGGTCTGGCGGGAGAAATCCGCAGCGTCTCCCACATGAACCAGCGGCTCTCAGAAGTGGCGCGTTTGGGCTTCAAAACATGTATTATCCCAAAAATAGGCAGTGGAAAGTTAGAAATTCCCGAAGATTTGACCGTGTACCGGGTGAGAAACCTACGGGAAGCCATTGCAGTGGCCCTGTAAGGGCAGGGAAGGGGATCACTCCTCCTGAAAATCCAGCTTGGACAGGGGATTTGCCTGGGAAGCGATTTTCAGTTCTGTGTTCTCAATATGGGTATAAATTTGGGTAGTGTTTAAGTTTTCGTGCCCTAAAACTTCCTGGACTGTCCGCACATCTACACCGCCGGAGAGCATCATGGTGGCGGCGGTATGGCGCAGTTTATGGGCAGAAAACTGTTCCGCGTCCAGTCCGGCGGCCAGTAGATATTTTTTTACCAGACGGTGTACCGCTGTCGTGCTGATGCGATTGCCGTCCCGGGAACCGAACAGCGCACGATTGTCGGTGAGCACTTTTTTGTTGCGTTCCACCAGGTAGGCGTCAATGGCTTTCCGGCAGGGGGTGCCGAAATAGACAATGCGCTCTTTGTTTCCCTTGCCCACCACCCGGATGCGGTCATCATAGACGTCTGTAAGATTTAAGCCCACCAGTTCGCTGCGTCGGATACCACAGTTGAGAAAGAGCATCAGAATAGCATAGTCTCGCTTGGCGTTCTGACCGGATACCGCCTGCAGAAGCGCTGCAGACTGTTCCAGCGTCAAGTATTTCGGCAGGCTTTTGCGCAGCTTAGGATACTCCAAGTCGGCTACAGGGTTTTCTGCAAGCTGCTTGGTACGCACTGTTAAATACTTGAAAAAGGACTTGACGGCGGAGAGCTTTCTGGCTCTGGACGCAGGGGAAATTCCGTATTCCGGCGTGGAGGATTCCGGATTCACCACCCGATCGCTGGAGAGATAGGAAAGGAAATCGTAAATATCCGATGTTTCAATCCCGCGGATAAATTCCAGATCGATGTCCCGAATGTCGATTTCCTCCAAGGCCGCATGAATTGGCATATCGCTCCGCATGAGCTTCATAAACCGCAGGAACATCCGTAAGTCCAAATAATATTCGGAAATGGTAAGTTTGGATTGACCTTTAATGGTCTCATGATAAACAAGAAAGTCCCGCAGAATCTGAGGACAGTCGGCATAACGCTGCATATATCATTGCCTCCCAATTACTTAATTTGCGGCCAATCCACATCATATGGATGATAGACGGCCTCTGATGCCCTGATTATAACATATATTCGCCTTTAACGCAACAAAATTTTTATTTTGTTGCGTTCGTCAGGGTCAATTTTTACAGGGTCTTTGTGGACCCTGCTGAACCTCTGTGCTGTCCCCTCGCCACCTCCGGCGGCTTCGGGCTCGTGCTCGCTCGCATCAAAATAATGGTTTTGTTTCGCTCGTCTTTTCAACCTTTTTACCACGACTATTGAGGAGAACGCAATGACATACATAGTCTGTATAGATAACCGCTTTGGACTTTCCTTTCATAACCGCCGGCAAAGCCAGGATCGGCTGCTGCGGCAGCGAATTTTGTCATATGCTGCCGGAAAACTTTGGATGCGTCCCAATTCTGCAAAGCAATTTGCCGATTGCCCGCCGGATACATTCTTTACTGCGGACAGCCCCTATGCCGTTCCGCCGGATGGGTACTGGTTCTCCGAAGATCCAGAAACTTTGCCAGCTGTGAAGCTGATTCTCTACCGATGGAATCGGGTATATCCAGCGGATGCCCATTTTCACTTCCCCGGCGGACAGGATGCATGGCTTCCCGTTTCAATGCTGGATTTCCCGGGGTATTCCCACGAACAAATTACCGAAATCATTTATATTCCCAAGGAGGATGCGTCATGCGCCGAAAAAATAAGCCTATAAAATTCTCTAACAATAAGAAATTGAATTTGATTCTTACTACAGTCGTTTTCGCCGTGTTCGCCGCTGCCTACCTCCTATCTCCAAAAGCGCCGTCGATTACACCAAACGAAATTCCGGAATTTACCGGACAGGCCTATGTGGCAATTAACGGCAACATTCCCCGCTTTACGGAGGAAGACATGACCACGGATTCTTACGAATCCTATTCCCCGCTGGACAATCTGGGACGATGCGGCGAAGCGATAGCCTGCATCGGCGTGGATCTGATGCCCACGGAAGATCGCGGCTCTATCAGTTCTGTCCACCCTACCGGCTGGCAGTCCATACAGTATGATTTCATAGAGGGAAAGTCTCTTTATAATCGCTGTCATCTGATAGGCTTCCAACTCACCGGAGAAAAAGCCAACCGAGAAAATCTTATAACGGGAACGCGCTTTCTGAATACGGAAGGGATGCTTCCCTTCGAGGAAATGACCGCCGACTACATCCGCGAAACAGAAAATCACGTGCTCTATCGGGTGACGCCTGTATTTGAAGGAGACGATTTGGTAGCGCGGGGGGTGCTCATGGAGGGCTATTCCGTGGAAGACCAGGGCGAGGGGATCTGCTTCTATGTATATTGCTATAATGTGCAGCCAGGCGTGATTCTGGACTACGCCACCGGTGAAAGCAAGCCTGCATGATTTTGTAAATTTTTCATAATTTTTGCTTTACTTTTTCGTCGTTTTCCGCTAAAATAAATAGGTACAGAAAGCGCAATATCTCCAGATCAAGAATAGGAGGAATTATAAAATGGCAATTAAACGAATCGGCGTACTTACCAGCGGCGGCGACGCTCCCGGAATGAATCCCTGTGTACGTTCTGTGGTGCGTACTGCTCTGTACCACGGCCTGGAGTGCTACGGCATCCGCCGGGGCTGGAACGGCTTGATCACAGGCGACGTGGTGCGTCTGGATGAGAAAAACATCGGACATATCATCAACCGGGGCGGCACGATCCTGTATACTGCCCGCAGCAAGGAATTTATGACCGAAGAAGGTCAGCTGCGCGCTACGGCCACCTGCAAATTCCTGGGTCTGGACGGCATCGTGGCCATCGGCGGCGACGGTACTTTCCGCGGCGCACAGGCGCTTTCCCGGCATGGAGTAAACGTGGTGTGCATCCCCGGCACCATTGACAACGATATCGGCTGCACCAATTACTGCATTGGCTTTGATACCGCCGCCAACACGGCCATCGAATGCATCGATAAACTGCGGGATACCATGCAGTCCCACGAGCGCTGCTCCGTAGTAGAGGTCATGGGGCGGAATGCCGGATACCTTGCTATGTATGTGGGTCTTGCGGTGGGCGCTACTGCCGTTTTGATTCCGGAAGAACCCATTGATTTCAACCGGGACGTGATTGAAAAAATCCGCCAGGCGCGTTTCAACGGCTTCACCCATTATATGATTGTGGTGGCGGAGGGAGCAGGCTCCGCTTCGGATATTGCCGCCCAGATTAAGGAAGCCATTGGCCTGGATCCCCGGGTGACTGTTCTTGGACATATTCAGCGCGGCGGAACCCCCACTGGGCGCGACCGCGTGAACGCCACCAAGATGGGCTATCTTGCCGTAGAATTGCTAGTGGCTGGGAAGACCAATCGCATTGTCTGTACCAACGCCGGCAGCTTCACAGATGTGGATATTGAGGAAGGTCTGAATATGCACAAGGGTATTCAGCGAATGGAAGAGGACGTGCTAATGGCCATGACCGGCGTGTAAATGCCTCCCCTGCCCTCTTACTATAAACATAAATCCCGATATGGAGAAAACCCATATCGGGATTCTTTATGCATAAAAGCCGGCAGCATGGGGAAACCAATGCGCCGGCTTTTATGCTTTGGGATGGCATTTTTCATATACGCTCTTTAGCTTCTGGTTGATCATATGCGTGTAGAGCTGTGTGGAGGAGATATCGCTATGCCCCATCAATTCCTGCAAGGAGGCGAGATCCGCGCCATTTTCCAGCAGATGCACCGCGAAGCTGTGGCGCAGCGTATGGGGGGTGATCTCCTTATCAATGTGGGCGGAATCCTGATAGTGCTTCAGAATCTTCCAGAATCCCTGCCGGCTCATGCGCGTACCGTTCACGTTCACGAACAGCGCGGTTTCATCCGGCTCCGCCAGCATACTCTCCCGATAGCTGCGCAGGTACAGCCCCAGTGCCTTCAGCGCTGCCGGATACAGTGGGATGGAGCGAACCTTTTTAGCGCTGGAGCATTTAATGATCCCCTGCTCCAGATTTACATCGGAAACATCCAGCTCGATAAGTTCCGTCACCCGCATACCGGTGGCATAAAGCACCTCCAGCATGGCCTTGTCCCGGCAGCCCTTGGCGTCTGTAGCGGCAGGCTGCGCCAGCAGCAGTTCAATCTCCCGGTTCGTCAGGATCTGGGGCAGTTTCTTCTCCCCCCGCGCCACCCGAATATCCGTCACCGGTGTGTGTTCCAGAAAACCGGATGTGACCAGATAGGCATAGAAGTTCTTCAGACTGGCCAGATTGCGGGATTTCGTAGCGCTGGATCGACCCTCAGAGTCCAGCGCATCCAAATAGCCGCTGATATTCTGTTGTGTGGCGTCCACAACCTCTTTTTCCTCTGTCTGGCGAAGCCATGCGGCAAACTGCCGAATATCCCGCATATAGGAGGCAACTGTGTTGTGGGAGGCCTGCTTTACCTTCGTCAGGTAATTTTCATAGGCCGAAACCAAATCCAACATGAACAAATACCCTTCCTCTTGTCTCTTGCTTACACAAAAATCCCCGCCAAAAAAGGCGCTATCACCGCGAAGTCCAATATCCCGATTCCCGCTGTAAGTCCCGCACAGATTGCAAAGTCCCGTCGAAATCCGCCGCTGCCTCTGGATAAACGCCGCAGCCAGAACCAGCACAGCAACGGGAATACCAGACAATCCGAAAACATCAGCAGTATCCGCAGCAGCCACCAGGCGCTATGGAATGCCCGGCTGAGCAGCCCCGCCGTATAGCCAAAGGAAAGCGCTTTCCCCAAGGCAATGGGATACAACAGCCAAAGCTGGGATAAAAAAACCGCACAAGCGGTGAGTAAGAATGGTAAAAAGAGCACAAACAGCAGATCAAAGATCGACACACGGCTGACAGCCGCCGCGCACATCAAAGCAAGGGAATCCGCTTCCGCCAGACTGGAAAGGAACACGCCCAACAGTAATCCGGCACACCAGCACAAAGATAACCAAAAGGCGGGAGCATTGTTGATCCTGCGTTTGCAAGGAAGGCCAATAGATGATTTCATAAGTAAAGACGCATCCTTTCCGATTACCGGAAAAAACGGAGTCAGCGTCTGGTAGGCATAACGGCGCGAAAAGGCAGCGCCGTAAAACCATTGCACCAATACTATACTCCAAAAATCCCCGGATTTCAAGTAGTTTTACCCATTTTAGCTTTTTTTGTCTATTATGCTGATTTCTTATGTCAACGCTTTTATGTAAACACAAGCAACCAGAAAGCTGCCGATTGGTACCATTTTCGATTATTTTTCTATATGTTGCCTTGCCGGAAACTGCGTCCCACTAAATATAGGTTTTGCAAGATTCCCTGCAAGGCGCTACCTACAGGTAAATATTATTTACCTGTAGGCTATATTTTGTACAACTTAACGAGAGGCATATTTTCTCAGACGGCTCTTTTTTCTCCCCTCCCCTTTTAGACCCAGCAGTGCAGGAATTCCGCAGCCCAGCAGGATGGCCAGAGCGTTCCTTACCAGTCCCTGATACTGACCGCCAAAGAAGAGCGCTGTGCAGCTCAAGAGCAGCAGAAGAAACAACAGCCCGCTGCTCATGCAGACGATCAGCCTTTTTTCTTTTGTCTTTCCTGCTGCCAGCCAGGAGCCAAGCAGTGAGGCTGCCAGCAGCACAATGGCGGCGGCTATGCCCACATTTTCTTCCGGCAGGCGTTCCTGGTTCATGAGCCAGGCCAGCAGCGCGGCGCCCAGCAGCGCAAGCAGCAGGCTCGTCCCTGCGCCAAAAGCGATCCCAATGGGTAATGAAGCCTGCCTGCGGCCGCTTTTCTTTTTCACAACCATAGACCCTCTCCCCTTTCCCTACACCCTATGTCCCCGCAGCAAAAAAAGAACCGGGGCAGGCAAAATTGCCTGCCCCGGTTGCGGAGCAAAAGTTTATTGCGCCATCTGCGCCTTCATCGCTTCCAGAAGGGCTTTGGCAGCTTCCTGTGTTTCACCCACGGCGGTATAGTAGAACTTCACCTTGGGTTCGGTACCGGAAGGACGGGCAATCAAGCTGCCGCTGCTGCCCAGCAGAAATTCCAGCACATTGGATTTGGGCAGATGGATCACCGTCTCCTGACCCGTGACCAAATCCTTTGCCACGCTGCTGCGGTAGTCCCGTACACCGGTGACTTTCGCGCCTCCAATGGTATCGGGAGCGGATTCCCGCAGCGAGGTCATCATAGCGGCAGCCTTCTCCATGGCGTCCGCACCGGTCAGTTCGATGCTTTGCACATAAGCCAGATAATAGCCATAGGTTGCGTACAGTTCGTTAAGGGCGTCCAGAATGGTTTTTCCCTGCTTTTTCAGGGAAGCAGCCATCTCACACACCAGCATGGAAGCCACAACGGCGTCCTTGTCCCGGGCATAGGTACCCTTCAGGTATCCGCAGCTTTCCTCAAAGCCAAAAATGAAACGGTTCTGCTGGCCGGCGTTCTCCAGCTCCAGGATCTCGCCGCCGATGTACTTAAAGCCGGTGAGCACCGCTTTCATCTCTACGCCATAGCGCTTGGCAATCTGGTCGGCAAGAGGAGAGGAAACGATGCTGCGTACCACCTCCGCGCCTTCAGGAAGATCGCCGCGGGCAGTACGTGCTTTCAGAATATACTCCATGAGCATACAGCCCAGTTCATTTCCGGAGAGTTTCCGGAAACCGTCTCCATCAGGAACGGCAATGGCCACCCGGTCGGCGTCCGGGTCGGTACCCAGGATCACATCGCAGGGCGCGGAGCGAGCCACCTTATAGCTTTCGTTCAGCGCTGCGTCCGTCTCAGGGTTGGGATATTCACAGGTCTTGAAATCGCCGTCCGGCTTTTCCTGACAGCCCACTACGGTGATATTTACACCAAGGCGACCCAACACCTCCCGCACCGGTTCATTGCCGGTACCGCACAGAGGCGTGTACACAATATTCAGCCCGGCGCTGCGCAGCATCTCCGGTTCCACCGCCTCTGCAAGGACGGTCTGATAGTACTTCTCCCAAACTTCCTGGCCAATATAGGAGATCTTCCCCTCGGCCATAAACTCTGCAAAGGATTTGCTCTCAGGAATAAAGTAGGGGATCTCCGCAATCTTAGCGGTGACAATGGCAGCCGGCTCGTCCGTCATCTGGCAGCCATCCGGACCATAGCATTTCACACCGTTATAAGCGCCGGCGTTGTGGCTGGCGGAAATTACAATACCGCAGCCGCAGCCCAGTTCCCGCACGGCAAAGGAGAGCATCGGTGTAGGAGCAAGCCGGTCATAAAGCCAGGTGTGGATTCCTGCTTCCGCAAACGCAACCGCGCAGACCTCCGCAAAAAGCTGCGAGTTGTGCCGGGAATCATAACCGATGGCGGCGATCTGGGGCAGATCGGTGCCGGACAGCCAGGCGGCCATACCCTGGGCGGCGCGGCGGACAGTATACCGGTTCAGCCGGTTGCTGCCGGCGCCCATAATCCCCCGCATACCCGCAGTGCCAAACTGAAGATCACCGGAGAAGCGTCCCTTCAGTTCTTCTTCATTCTCCTGAATCGCGTCCAATTCCCTATTGACATCCTCCGGAAGTCCGGCATTGCGCCAAAAAGCATAGCGATCCATGTAATCCATAATGAAATCCTCCCTTATATTTTCCTTTCAAAAAAACAGCTCAAGAAATTACGCTTGAGCTGTTTTCGACCTACTTAGTCCTGGTCGTCGTCCACAGTGATGGAGGTACGCTTTTCCTGCGCCTCCGCCAACGCCTTGAACTTCACCCGGGTATCCCGCACTTCGGACAGAGAATTTTGGATAGCCTCTTCTGTACGACGCAGAGCATCATCCATATATTCGTTGCTTGCCTTTCGCAGCTGCGCCATGCGCTGCTGGGTCTGCATGGCCATTTCCTGGCATTTCGCCTTGGTTTGCTGATAGATAGACTCCTGGGTAATCAGCTTGGCGGCATTTTCCTGCGCTTCCCGCACAATGCGTTCCGCCTCCCGGCGAGCCTGACTGATCAAATCATTCCGAGAATCCACGATGGCGCGAGACTGCTTCAGTTCCCCGGGCAGCTTGCTCATCACCTCGTCCAGCATATCCAGGATCTTATCCCGCTCCAGAACGCACTTATCCGCGCTCAGAGGCATACTCCTGGCGTCCTGCACCATGTCGTACAGTGCATTCAAAATATCTTCCATAGTCTGTTCATTCATGTGTGTCATCCTCCTTAACGAATCGTTTGAATCCTTTGCTTAAAATCCGGGATGATCTGCTCCGGAAGGAAATCGCTCAGATCCACATCGTAACTTCCAAGTTCCTTAACGGTGCTGGAACTTAAATACATATATTGATGCTCCGCCGTCAGAAACATTGTATCCAGTCCCGGGTTGATTTTATGGTTGATTAAAGCCATCTGAAACTCATTTTCAAAATCCGATCCGGCGCGCAGTCCCTTGACGATCACGCAGCTTCCCTTTTCACGGGCATACTCCGCCAGAAGCGCGTTGGAGCAGTCCACTTCCACATTTGGCAGATCCTCCGTGACCCGGCGAATCATCTCCACTCGTTCTTCCTGAGTAAACATAGGATGCTTTCCGGCGTTCACCATCACGCATACGATCAGCCTGTCAAAAATTTTGGCTGCCCGGCGGATAATATTCAGATGTCCGCTGGTCACAGGGTCAAAGCTGCCGGGGTAAATTGCGATCTTCATAGTATCCTCTCCCCCTCACCTTTTTTATAGAAGGTAAGCAGGGTTTTTCCGTATTTATAGTCCCGGGAGCGGGAGAAGCCGGGAATCTCCTGAGGAAGCGCTTTCCCAAGAGGCCGCTCTATTGCTATTATACCACCGGATTGCAAAATGTCAATTTCTGTTATGATATTTATGGCATCTTCCAAAAAAACTTCCGCATAAGGGGGATCGAGAAAAATGATTCGGTACTGCTCCCGGCAGGTACGCAGATATTGCCGATAATCTCCCCGAAGCACTCTGCCTTGAGACTCCAGCTTACTGCGGCGCAGATTCTCGCGGATCAGACGGCAGGCGCTCTCCTGTTCATCTAAAAATACGGCTCTGGCAGCCCCGCGGCTCAGCGCCTCAATTCCCAGCTGCCCCGTCCCGCCAAAAAGATCCAGCACAGCCGCGCCCGGCAGCTCAAACTGCAAAATGCTGAACAGCGCTTCCTTTACCCGATCCGCTGTGGGACGGGTCTTGCTTCCCTCCGGGGTTTTCAGTATTACGCCCCTGGCGCTTCCTGCAATTACTCTCACACTTCTTCCTCCTGATGAAAATGGCGGTAGACCGCCAAGGCGGCGTCTTTGGGAAGCAGACGCTCCAATTCCTCCAGCCTGGCTTGGCCGATGGCCGTCAGCGATTTGAACGCTTTCAGCAGTTCTTGTTTGCGCTTCGGGCCGATACCGGGGATGGCGTCCAACTCCGAATAGCGCAGACGTTTGCTGCGCAGCTGGCGGTGGTAAGTGACGGCAAAGCGGTGTGTCTCTTCCTGAATATTCCCAATGAAGGCAAATACCGCCTGCTGGGCATCAATGGCAATCTCCTGTCCCCGGGCGGTCACCAGGGCGCGGGTCCGGTGCCGGTCATCCTTTACCATGCCAAACACCGGGAAGGACAGGTTTAACTCCTGAAGCACTTCCTCCGCTGCGGCAGCATGGGTGACGCCACCGTCAATCAGCAGCACGTCCGGCGCGGAATCAAACCCCTTATCCCCGGCCAGGTAATGGGCAAACCGGCGGTGCAGGGTCTGACGCATGGAGGCGTAGTCATCCTGATTGGGAAGCGCCTGCATCTTGAAGCGCTTGTACTCGCTTTTCTTGGGCTTCCCATCCTCAAATACCACCATACCTGCCACAATGTCCGTCCCGGAAATATTGGAAATATCATAGGATTCCAAGCGTCGAGGCGGATCCATACCCAGCATTTTTCCCAGCAGCACCAATGTACCGGAAATCTTCTCCTCCCGGGAGGTCGCCCGCTGCGCCTCCTCATAGGCGTTGCGTTTGGCCAATTCTACCAAGCGCACGTTGTCACCTCGCTGCGGCACACGCAAATGGGTTTTACGGCCAAAGTTCTGCTCCAGCAGCTGGGCGAACAGCTCGCCGTCTTCCATGGCAAACGGCAGCAGCACAATCTTTGGGGTGATCCCCCGAGAGAGGTAATACTGCTTAATCAAGCTGGATACCGCTGCCTCTGGGTCATCCGGCACGGGAAAAATCTCATAATCCTTGTCCAGCAGATTTCCGCCAGAGAAATGCAGCACCGCAAAACAAGCCTTTGCCTCTGTTTGCCCGTAGCCCACGGCGTCCATATCTGCCAGGGACAGCGCGGTAACCAGCTGCTTCTGCCCCAGCGCCTCTACCGCGTTCAGCCGGTCGCGAAGGCTGGCCGCCAATTCAAATTCCAGATTCGCCGACGCTTCCTGCATTCGATTGCGGATGTCCTCAGCCACCTGCTTATAGTTGCCGGAAAGCAGCTGCCGCGCCTCTTCGATAACCGAACGGTAGCTCTGGGCAGGCAGCCCGGTCTGGCACCATCCGGCGCACTGATTCATGTGGTAATTCAGGCAGGGACGGCCTTTTCCAATATCCCTTGGAAATTGCTTGTGGCAGCCCGGCAGTTTCAGGGTGGTGCGAATAGCCTCCAAAATACTGTGGGTCACGCTGCGGCTGCCATAAGGGCCAAAATAGCTGGCGCCGTCATTGGAAATTTTGCTCACCAGAGTCATGGTAGGATAGGCGTCCTTCAGATTGATACGGATATAGGGGTATCCCTTATCGTCTTTCAGCAGGATATTGTATTTGGGCATATAGCGCTTGATCAGCGAACACTCCAGCACCAGCGCCTCAAATTCAGATGCCGCCACCAGCACATCAAAATGGTCGATGCGGCTGACCATCATGCGGGTCTTGGGGCTGTGGGAAGCAGTGTCCTGAAAATACTGGCTGACCCGGTTTTTCAGCTTTTTCGCCTTTCCCACGTAAATCACTTTCCCGCTTTTGTCCCGCATGATGTACACACCGGGAGCATAGGGCAGGCTCAGCGCCTTTTCCTTCAATTCTTCAAACGTCATATGCCGCCCTCCTAAAAACCGCCTCAATGCCAGTGCATTGAGGCGGCCGTGCAAATCAATAATTAGTAAATGTCCCGCTGCAGAAGCTGCTCCAGAGCATCCAGCGCCGCCTCTTCGTCTGTGCCGGCAGCCGTCAGGGTGACCGTAGTACCGGCAACAATGCCCAGACTCATGATTCCCAGCAGGCTCTTGGCGTTCATCTTCCGATTTTCCGATTCCAGCCAGATGCTGCTTTCAAATTCATTTGCTTTCTGGACAAAGTATGTAGCCTGCTTATTATGCAAGCCGGATTCACAGCGTACCAAGACTTCTTTTTTGCACATAGAACATACACTCCTTATGACCGTACCGGTACGTGCCGGTTTCACTGGGTATATAATATAACAAATTCACAGAAAAAGTCAATGGTTTTCCTCCCGCGCACAACGTAACCGGCGGAATTACCAGCCTTTGGCGCAAATAACGGGAATTTCTGGGGCATTTTACCGAAATTCCGCAATCGTCACGCCGTCCTCGCCTTCGCCGTAAACACCCAGGCGGAAGGACTTCACAAATTTGTTTTTTCGCAGCGCCTGCTGTACTGCCGCCCGCAGTACGCCGGTACCTTTGCCGTGAATAATACGCACGGTCTGCAGATTCCCCCGCATAGCCTCGTCCAGATATCGTTCCAATACGGAAACCGCCTCAATGCCGTCCATGCCCCGCAGATCGATCTCCGGGGAAACCGCCGCAGCCCGCATTTCCCGTCCGGAGTGCTCCGGGCGGCGTTTCTTCGCCGCGCCGGAGTCCTCGTTTTCCAGAAGATAAACTTCCTCCGGCTTTGCCGTCATCTTCAGGATTCCCGCTTGCAGCTGATAAGAGCCGTCTTTGCTGATGGCGATGACGCTGGCTTTGGTACCCAGCTTCAGCAGTTCTACCGTATCCCCTACCTGGATGCTCCGGGTGGGTTTGGGGCGCTCTTTCTTCTGCTCCGCCGCGCGGAGCTTGCTCTGCGCTTCGTTCAGGCTTCGGCGCAGTTCCGCCTGCCGCTGGTTGAGATTTGCCGTATCACCGGTTTCCTGGAGCTGTCTGCGCAAGGCTCGCATCTCCTCGGACGCGGCGTTTGCCGTGCGGCGGGCGTCCTCAATGATGGCTTCCGCCTCCCTGCGTGCCTGCTCCATGGCTTTGTCCCGCTCTTTTTGCAGCTGTGCGCTGTAGGCCTCGCTTTGCTCTTTGATTTTTGCTGTTTGGAGGCGCAGGCGCTCCGCCTCTTCCCGGGCGATCTCCATTTGCTGGCGCTGCTGCTCCAGCTGGGTAAGCACATCCTCAAAGTCCTTGTCGCTCTTCCCGACCAGGTCGTTGGCATCCTTCAGAATTTCTTCCGGAAGTCCAAGCCGGCGGGAAATGGCAAAAGCGTTGCTCTTTCCAGGGATACCGATAAGCAGCTTATAGGTGGGCTGCAAGGTCTGTACGTCAAATTCGCAGGAGGCGTTGATTACTCCCTGGGTGCGCATGGCATAGAGTTTTAATTCCGCATAATGGGTGGTTGCCATGACCCGGCTTCCCATTTTCCGGCAAAACTCTATCAGAGCAATGGCCAGCGCCGCGCCCTCCGCCGGATCCGTGCCTGCGCCCAGCTCATCAAAAAGCACCAGCGTGCGGTCATCACACTGGGACACCACATCTACAATGGTACGCATATGACTGGAAAATGTGGACAAGCTCTGTGCAATCGACTGCTCATCGCCAATATCCGCCAGGACGGCGTCGAAAGTGGAGAGGCAGCTTCCATCCCCGGCAGGGATATGGAGGCCGCACTGCGCCATCAGCGTCAGCAGCCCGACTGTTTTCAGAGTCACCGTCTTGCCGCCGGTATTGGGGCCGGTGATGATCATTGTGTCAAACTCCCCGCCTAGGCGCATGGAAGTGGGCACCACTTTTTTAGGGTCGATGAGCGGATGACGGGCGTTGCGCAGTTCAATTTTGCCTTCATCATTCATCAAAGGCGCCCAGGCGCGCATCCGAAAAGCCAATTTTGCTTTGGCAAATATCACATCCAATTTCACCAGATAGTGAACATTGGCGGAGATATCGTCCCGGTGGGCGGCAGCTTCCGCAGAAAACTCCGCCAAAATGCGTTCAATTTCCTTTTTCTCTTTCAGTTCCAGCTCCCGCAGGGCGTTGTTGGCGTTCACTGCGGACATTGGCTCTACAAAAAAGGTGGAACCAGTGGCGGACACATCGTGCACAAGACCCGGCACATCGTTCCGACATTCACTCTTTACGGGCACCACATACCGCCCCTGGCGAATAGTGATGATCGGCTCCCGCAGGAACTTTGCGTAGGCGGGAGAGGAAATGACCTTTTGCAGGCTGTCTCGGATTTTTCCTGCCTGGATCCGCATATGCCGGCGAATATCGGAGAGCGCCGGACTGGCGCTGTCCGCGATCTCCTCCTCAGAGAGAATTGCGCCGAAAATGCGGTCTTCCAAGTACTTGTTGGGAGTCAGTGCCAAAAACAGAGGGTTCAGCACAGTAGCCTTTTCCTCCTGGGATACATAGCCTTTTACCGTTCGGGCGCAGCGAAGCACACCGGCAATGGCCAGCAGCTCCTGAGGCTGCAGCGTACCGCCCCGATCCGCCCGCTCCAGGCTGGCAGTAACGTCCTGCACATCCCCAAATCCGGGATTCCCCTTTTGGGTACTCAGATCGGAAGCCGCTGTGGTTTCCGCCAACAGGGTTCGTACATCCTCCAGATCACTGACGGGTCGCAGCGCCAGACAGGCTTTCTTCCCCTCCTGGGAACCAGCACATTCCGCCAGCATTTCCAGCACCTTGTCCAGTTCCAATTTGACAAGGGATTTTTCATATAGTTCCGACATGGTAAGCTCCTAAATAAGTAAAGATTTATAAAAATCCAGCGTAGAAAACCCGCGCTCCAGCTGCGTAGCCAGGTAGCTTTCCGTGACCTGTCCCAGCTGCTCCAGGGATTCCCGACCGACTCGAAAGGAAAAGAGCCGCCTTGCGTCGCAAAAAACGATGAACCGCATAGCTTCCAGCGCCCCAGGGCTCAGCGGCATTCGGATGCCGCTGGAGTCTGGACTGCGGTGGATCGCACATTCCAAACGTCCGGCAGAGATATCAAAGCGTTCCGGATTTTGTGCGCCGCAAATACAGCACCCGGTGAGATCCGGCGTATATCCCGCCAGGCAGGCCGCCCGCAGTTCAAACACTGCCTTGATCTGTGCCTCGGGGAGTCTCAGCTGGGATAATGCGTGCAGGCAGTTGAGGAGCAGGGACAGCAGTTCCGGGTTGGGCAGATCCTCTTGGGAAAGCGTCTCTGCCGCCTGGGCAAAGTAGGTGCCCAGCGCCAGTTTTTGAAGATCCCGACGCAGATTCTGGAATAATTCCAGGGAGACGGCCTCGTTGATGGTATACATCCCCCGATACTCAAACAGTGTAAATTCCCCATAAGCCAAGAGCTGACACGGGGCGGTAAGGGGGCTGTTTTTTCGCCGCAGCCCCCGCGCCTTGATGGTCAGCTTCCCGTGCCGCCGGGTGAGTACGGTGAGCAGCGCGTCCCGGTCATTGTAGTCGGTCACCCGCAGCACCAGCGCCTGAATCGTCATATACATGGGACTGCGCCTCCCTTTGCATTGCCTCGTTATATAATAAATACGCCTCCGGCGATCCGGTGGTCAGAAATAACTGCCAGTACATTTGCGCGTTCATATGCATCCCTCCGGGAATAGGATTTACCCGCAGAGGGAATTTACCCCTGGAAATTATTCGCTGTAGCCGAAGTTGCGCACCAAGAAGTCGCTGTCCCGCCAGTTTTCTTTCACTTTGACCCAAGTGGTGAGGAATACCTTGGTGCCCATGAATTTCTCGCAGTCTGCCCGCGCCATGGTAGAGATTTTTTTCAGCATATCCCCGTGCTTGCCGATGATGATTCCCTTATGACTGGCTTTTTCACAATAGATGGTGGCATCAATGTCGATGATGCCGTTGTCCCGTTCGGAGAATTTTGTGATCTCCACAGCGGTTCCATGGGGGATTTCCCGATCCAAATTCCATAGGATCTTCTCCCGGATGATCTCCGCCATCACCTGCCGCTCCGGCTGATCGGTAGTGGAATCCTCCGGAAAAAGGAAAGGGCTGTCCACCGCATAGTGCCGGCATTCCGCCAGCAGTTCCTCCACCCCATCGCCAGTCTTGGCGGAAATGGGGATAATGGCGTCAAATTCCGCTGTCTGAGAATAAAGCGCAATGACTTCCAGCAGCCGATCCTTTTCCACGGTATCGATCTTATTAATGGCCAGAATGGCCGGGCATTTCCTGCCGGACAGCTGATCGATGAGTCCCTGCTCCTGAGGACCGATGGAAGCGATGGGTTCCACTACCAGGATGGTGAGATCCACGTCCGCAATAGAGTCCCGGGTCACGTTCACCATATAATCGCCCAGTTTGGTACGGGGCTTATGGTATCCTGGAGTATCCACAAAAACGAACTGCGTGTCCCCCCGGGTCAGAATACCGCAGATGCGGTTCCGGGTGGTCTGGGGTTTATTGGACACAATGGCGATCTTCTCGCACACAAGATAGTTGGTCAAGGTGGACTTACCCACGTTGGGTCGTCCGGCAATGGTAATCATAGCGGTTTTTGTTGCCATGTTCTTCTCCTCAGCTGTGATAATTTATTAGGTCGTACGTAAAAGTAATGCTGTCTTCCCGGCGCCGGGGATTGCCTAGATCCTGACAGGTCACGGTAGGTAGCCGCCCAGCACTGCTGCCGGGTTTCATAATTTCCACGGCATCTGCCATTCGTGCTCTGCGGAATTCCAGTTCCATAACTATTTCCTTTTCAAACCAGGAATTTTCGCAGCAATGGCCTCTTCCCTGCCGCGCATCTGCGCCTTCTGCGCTCCTTCGTCCAGGTGGTCGTATCCCAGCAGATGCAGCACAGAGTGGATCGTGAGATACCCCACCTCCCGCCGGGTGGAATGACCAAACTCTCTGGCCTGACGGACAGCCCGCTCCAGAGAGATACACATATCCCCCAAAGGCACCAGCCCAGTCTCGGGATCTAAGTATTCCCGCCAATCCTTCGGAGGCGCTCCGGGGACGAGGGAAAACATGGGAAAGCTGAGAACATCCGTAGGCTTGTCCAGATCCCGGGTAGCCTTGTTGATGCCCTGAATCCCCTGGTCATTGGTGATGAGCACGTTGATTTCGCAGGGGACATGGATGTTTTCTTCCTCCAGCGCCGTTTGGATACACCGCCGGATAATGCGGGCATACCACTCCTGCCCCAGGGAAAAACGGTCAAATGCAATGGTCACTTTATGTTTCATGTTACTTTTTCCTCTGATATACGCTGCGGACGGGTTTTTCCGGCTTTTTCACGGTCTGCTTCTTTTCTGCTTTCTCGTAGGCGTTGATGATCTCCTGTACCAGGGAGTGCCGCACCACGTCCAGCGCCGTCAGGCGGCAGACGGCGATGTCTTTTACACCCTCCAAGACCCGCACAGCGTCCTTTAATCCGGATACCTTGTCCGCAGGCAGATCGATTTGGGTGGTGTCGCCGGTGATGACGATTTTGGAGCCGAAGCCCAGCCGGGTAAGGAACATTTTCATCTGCTCCCGGGTGGTATTCTGGGCTTCGTCCAAAATGATAAAGCTGTCGTCCAGCGTTCGCCCGCGCATATAAGCCAGAGGCGCCACCTCGATGGAACCGCGCTCCTGATATTTTTGGAAAGTTTCCGGCCCAAGCATATCAAAGAGGGCATCATAAAGGGGACGGAGATACGGATCTACTTTATTCTGCAAGTCCCCCGGCAGGAAGCCCAGCCGCTCCCCTGCCTCTACTGCGGGTCGAGTGAGAATAATGCGGTTTACCGTCCGCTCCCGGAAAGCGGCTACCGCAGCAGCCACCGCCAGGTAGGTTTTGCCGGTGCCTGCCGGCCCCACGCCAATGGTAACGGTATTTTTCTGGATCGCTTCCAAATAGCTTTGCTGCCCCACAGTTTTGGCTTTAATAGGCTTGCCTTTGGCGGTAATGCAGACGACCCCCTTGGTCATGCGAGCCACCTGATCGTCGTTGCCTTCCCGCACCAGATTCAGGATATAGCGCACCCGCTGCTCGTCGATCTGCTCTCCTTTGGAAGCCAGGGTCAGCAATCCCTCCAGAGCACGGACGGCTTTATCCGCCGCTTCCTCGTCCCCATTTACCTTCAGTTCCGTTCCCCGGTTGACAATGCTTACCCGGAGTTCTTCCTCAATGCGCTTGATATTCTCGTCGAAAGAGCCGAAAACGGAGATAATATCCTCCATTCTCTGGGCATCCACCGTTCTCTCAATCATTTTCCCCATTGCTTTGTATAATCTCCTCGCTCTGCACCCTGCCGATCATCTCCCGGCAGGCATATTCGCCATAGAGCCTTCCACCCTCGACGACTTCCGTCTGCTGTAAAATTTCGCCGGCTACCATTTGTTCCGCCAGATATGCTTGTGAAAAGGCCTGCAGCGTCTGCGCCATCTCTGTTTCCTCTGCAGGCGTTTCCAGGACAGCCGCACATTCCCAGCGCTCCACGATCAGCGCCAGCGGAAGCTGAAATCCCCCAGGCAGGGTACATATATATTCAGTATACATTTTATCACAACTGCCATCTATAAATCCACTGTTGTTCGTAAAAAATATTCGTTTTTTTCCGATGCGCAGAGAAATTCTCATGTGCTGGCAGGTACTTTCCTCCCGCAGGGCGTAGGAATCCGGCGTGACGGCCTGCAAAGTCCGATGGGTTTGGGCGAAAACCTCTCCCTCCGCCCGGGTGGCTTGAATGGAAATGCCGCAGTCGGTATACCCGGAGATCAGCACCTCCCCGGCCTTTACAGCCTGACCTACTTTGCACAATCCGTTGCCGCGCAGCACTGTGATTTCCTGGATAATGCCGTCCCTGGAAGCCACCACGCTGCCCACGCCGTTGGGCTTCTCCGCCTGCTCCGCTGCGGAGCGTTCCCGTACGGAAATGGTCGCTACGCATCCCTGGGTATTTACGCCCGCCCACTGGAGCTGGGGAATCGCTTCCAGCAAGGCGTTCTTCATTTTTTCGCTGCGTACTTCTCGACGGGAAGCCCAAAATCCAATGCCGCAGCGCTCCGCCTGTTCCAGTATCCATTTCTCTGGAACCTGGACGTTTCCCTCCACTTTTACAAACAGTACTCTCGTCGGTATGAAACAGGCCAGCGCCAAGAGCAGCGCAAGCCCGCTCAGCAGCACAGGGCGGTGCAGAAGCGCCTTTCCCTGCCAATAAAGCCCGATTCTCCTTTGAAGCCGCAGTTTTTCGCCCCGCTTGCGGCAGAGCGCCTCCAGTCGCGGATAATCCCGACGGGAAACCGTCAGTTCCACCGTCAGATCTCCCGTCTGCCGGGTCTTTCCCAGGGGGATTCCCGCATTGTTCAGCACCTGCAAGAGGCGGGGAATATCTGCGCTGGTGACCTCCGCTACCATGGCTCCGGCGAAAGCATACAGAATATTCATTGGCCATTCCCCCGTATTAAGTGGACGCTTTCAATACGACCGCAGATTACCAGCTGCTCCTTGGTCATCATGACCAGCTCCAACCCGGCGCCGCAGACGCAGACCTGCCCATAGCGCACCTGAATGCGGATTTGCTCCCGCCCGTATTCCGTCACGCCGCCATGGTTTTCCACCAGTACGCGCCGATCTCCGGCCACTTCCACCAGCGGCAGTCCCGGCAGAGGCTCCCCGGGCAGATCCGCTCCCTCTGTGATCCGCTGCAGCAGACCCCTTCCCCTCCTCATAGCAGCACCTCCTTACGGCAAATCCTATGCGCCCGTTGGGATGAATTTGTCCGCAGGCGCATAGATTCTCTTGAGGTGATGCAAATGAGCAGGAATCAAAGAACCGCCGTCGCCATTTTGGCGGCACTGGGGATGGGCGTGCTGATTCTGGATGCGCAAAGCGCCCTTGCGGGAGCCAGGGAGGGGGTGCAGCTATGTATTCAAACCGTGATCCCGGCTCTGTTTCCTTTCTTTGTGGTTTCGATACTGCTGACCGGTGCGCTTGCTGGACAGCGAATCCCCTTTTTCCGGCCAGTGGGAAAATTCTGTGGTCTGCCCACCGGTGGAGAAGCGCTGCTGCTGGTCGGGCTGCTGGGCGGATACCCAGTGGGCGCGCAGGTGGTGGCGCAGGCATACCGATCCGGCCGACTCTCACGGACAGATGCCAGGCGAATGCTGGGCTTTTGCAGCAACGCGGGTCCTGCGTTCCTATTTGGCATGCTTCTGCCCATGTTTGACAATAAAGAGGCCGTATGGGTATTGTGGCTGCTGCACCTTCTTTCCGCGCTGCTGACAGGCGCGCTGCTGCCGGGAAAAAGTCAGACCTCGGTCATCCTGCACGGCGAGAAGCAAATTTCTCTTCCCCAGGCTTTGGAACGCGCAGTGGGCGTAATGGGGATCGTCAGCGGATGGGTCGTTTTTTTTCGTATGCTCATTGCGGTTTTTCAACGCTGGTTTCTTTGGCTGCTGCCGGCGGCGGGACAGACGGCGCTGATTGGCCTTCTGGAGTTATCCAATGGCTGTCTGGAACTGAACGCTCTGCCCAGTCAAGGAATGCGGTTTATCCTATGCAGCGGTTTCTTAAGTATTGGGGGGCTGTGTGTGACCATGCAGACGGCCTCCGTTACGCAGGGACTTGGTCTGGGAATGTATCTGCCCGGAAAGGCCATCCAAACGGTATTCAGCCTGCTGCTCAGCTACATCTGCCAAATGCTTCTATTTCCTGCCGAGCAGCAGCTGTATCTGTCCTGGAGCGCTGTGGTGCTTTTGGCCGTATGTGTGCTGCTGATTCTTGTTGTGTTGAAAAAAAGCAGTAGAAATTTTTTGAAAGCTGCGGTATAATCATTTTATTCTATATAGAGGGAGCCTGTACCATGCTGTTTCGGAAGAAGATAACAAAATCCTGCCATTATTGCGCCCATGGTACCGTGCTGGAGGGCAACGTAGTGCTGTGCACCAAGCGGGGAGTGGTAGAACGGGAGAATGGCTGCCGAAAATTCACCTATGATCCCTGCAAGCGTATCCCTGTAAAACCCAAAGCGCTGGATTTTGAACGGTTTGCCGCGGATGATTTCTCCCTATAATGGTTTCGCACCCTTTCCAAAAACGGAAAGGGTGCGTTTATTTGCGGTCTGTGCTGCCGGATATGCGGTTATTCCCCTAACATTTTCAGGAATTCCTCTTCACTGAGGATAGGGATCCCCAACTCCCTGGCTTTCCGCTCCTTGGAGCCGGCATTTTCACCGGCGACTACAAAGCTGGTCTTTTTGGACACTGAGCCGGAAGCCTTTCCACCGAAAAGCTCGATCTTTTCCGTGGCCTCTTCCCGAGTAAATTGCGTCAGCGCCCCCGTGAGGACAAAGGTCTTGCCAGCGAAGCGATGGTCAGTCACTTCCCGCAGGCTCTGGAAATTTACGCCTGCCTGGCGAAGCCGCTCCACCAGGTGTTGAGACTGGGGCTGACGGAACCAATCCACCAAAAAGCCGGCAGTGATCTCCCCCACATCCGGAACGGCGGTCAATTCTTCCTGGCTGGCGGCCATCAGTGCGTCCAAAGAGCCAAAGTGCGCAGCCAGCACCTTTCCTGCTTTGACTCCCACCTGGCGGATGCCCAGCGCATAAATCAGTCTGGCGACGTCCTGCTGCTTGCTCTGCTGGATGGCGGCGATCAGCTTCTGTGCGGCGAGTTCACCCTTTTGCCAGAGGGACTTTACCTGCCCGAAGGTGAGATAGTAAATATCTGCCGGGGATTTCAGAAAGCCCTTTTCAATCAGGGCATCCACAATGGCGCCGCCCAAGCCTTCAATGTCCATGGCGTCCCGGCTGACAAAGTGGGCAATATTCCGGGAAAGCTGCGCCGGGCACTCGGCACCTGTACAGCGCAGAAACGCCCCCTCCTCGTCCTTTGCGGTGGGCGCCCCGCACACTGGGCAGACCCTCGGCAAATAATAGGGCAGCGCGTCCGCCGGTCGCTTGGAAATGTCTACTTCCAATATTTCCGGGATGATCTCCCCGGCCTTGCGGATACGCACCGTGTCGCCGATCCGAATATCCCGCTCGTTAATAAAGTCCTGATTGTGCAGCGTGGCGTTGGTGACGGTGGTTCCCGCCAAACGCACCGGGTGTACCACAGCCTTGGGCGTCAGCACACCGGTACGCCCCACCTGTACGATAATGTCCTTCACCTGAGTTTCCTTGATTTCCGGCGGATACTTATAGGCTGCGGCCCAACGGGGATACTTGGCAGTGTCTCCCAGCTGTTCCCGCTGGGCAAGACTGTCCACCTTGATAACCGCGCCGTCAATGTCGCAGGGCAGCTGTTCCCGGTACTCATTGATGGCAGTTACCTGGGCAGTTACCTCCTCCAGCGTCTCCAGCCGGGAATGGGGAATCACGGGAAACCCCAGCTTCTGTAAATAGTCCAGCGTTTCCGAATGCGTCTGGAAAGTCACGCCCTCCGCCAGCTGGATATTGAACACATAGAGATCCAGTCCACGCTTCGCGGCGATCTTGGGATCCAGCTGCCGCAGGGAACCTGCGGCGGCGTTCCGCGGATTGGCAAAGAGCGGCTTTCCCAGTTCTTCCTGCCGCCGGTTCAGACGGTGGAAGCTGCTCTTGGGCATGAACACTTCTCCCCGAACGATCAGCCGGGCGGGGGGATCTTTCAGCATCATGGGGATGGTGTGGATGGTTTTCAGATTTTCCGTCACATCCTCGCCCACACTGCCGTCCCCCCGGGTGGCGCCCCGCACAAACTGTCCGTTGACATATTCCAGCGCCACGGACAGGCCGTCAATTTTGGGCTCCACAGAAAACAATATATGCTGGTCAAACTCCTTCATTTTTTGAACAAATTCCCCCAGCTCCTCCAGGGAAAATACATCCTGTAGACTGTTCAGGGGCACAGGATGCACCACCTTTTCGAATTTGCTCAGCGCTTCGCCGCCCACCCGCTTTGTCGGGGAGTCGGGTCTGGCAAGCTCCGGGTGGGCTTCTTCCAGGGATTCCAGCTCCCGCAGCAGCAGGTCGTAGTCCCGATCCGCCATAGTCGGATCGTCCAGCACATAATAGCGGTAATTGGCCTGGTTCAGCGTCTGCACCAGCTGTTCCATTCTCTCTTTTGCTTCCATATTATCCTCCGGTCTGCAAAAATGTGTCGGGTACCTGCCCCACGATAATCGTTTCCGCCACCACGACCTGGCTGTTGACCGTGAATTCCTCCGTTTTGCCCAAGATCAGCACCGTCACATCTACACGCACTTCCATTGTCAGCTGCTGCAAGGTCTGGTTAATGCCTGCCTCGGTAAATTGACTGGTAAAATTGGCGTCGGAATTGCGAATGGCCAGGATGTGTACCGGGATATGGGGGCCTCTTCCGGAGAATAATTCCGGCAGCAGAAGGCTCCCCAGCGGGATGCTGATGTCCGCCGTATCAATAGCCAATATCTCATCGTTGATCAGATTCAGGATATTGGTTTTCAGGCGGTTGACCTCGCTCATATTGGTCTTGAGGGCAGTGATGCGCCCGTCCAGATCTTTTTCAAAATAGATCATCCGGTCATATGCAATATCCCCGGTTTCAATCTGTTTATCAATGGCATCATTGATGAGGTCGGAGGTGGCGTTCATTACCTCAGTCTGAGCCAGACTGCGGATGGGAGCCTGGTAGCGGCTGCGGAACAGCAGCAGCCCTGCCAGGCAAACCACCGCTAAAATGGCAAAAAAGCGGATCGTTTTTCGAAATATCCGGCGCATGGCGATCCCTCCCTTTTGGAAGCATATGCCATGCCGCCCTGATTATGACAGTTTTTTCATATGCCGGGACGCGGACTTTGCCAGCAATTTTTTCGTGCCGATGCTGTCGAAAGCGATCTCCAGCAAAGCGTCCCCGCCCATTTTCATAACCGAGAGCACCAAGCCCCGGCCAAAGGCCGTGTGCGTTACCATGTCTCCCTGGTGAAATTCCAAGGTTACGGTGTTCTCCCGGACGGTATAGATGGGAAGCTCCGCCTTTTTGCGGACATCCCGGGCGGCGCCTTCATACGCGGCGCGGGAAGCAGCTTGTCGATGACCGCCCTTACGCACCACCGCATCCTCCGGCAACTCCTTCAAAAAACGGGAGGGCAGGCTCACACTGGTACGGCCGTAGAGCATTCGCTGGCGGGCGCAGGAGATGGTCAGGGATTCCTTGGCACGGGTAATGGCCACATAACACAGCCGCCGTTCCTCCTCCATCTCCTCGCTGTCTCCAATAGCCCGCATCCCGGGAAACAGTCCGTCTTCAAACCCCACCAGAAACACATGGGGAAATTCCAGCCCCTTGGCGGAATGCATGGTCATCATCACCGCTGCATCGTCGCTGTCGTTGTATTGCTCGATGTCCGTATATAAGGCGATCTCCTCCAGGAAGCCCGCAAGAGTGGGCTGCGGGTCATTGTGCACATAGGTCTGGATGCTGGACTTCAATTCCTGAATGTTTTCCAGCCGGGTCTGGTTCTCCACAGTAGGTTTGCTTTGCAGCATAGCCGCGTAGCCGGTCTTTTCCATCAGGGTATCGTAAAAGTCCGGCAGACTCATCCCTGTTGCCAGCAGTGCCTTCAGCTCCTCGATCATGTGGGTAAAAGCAAGGAATTTCCCGGCAGATTTGGCAATGGGTCCATTGTCCTCCGGGTGGGAGATCACGCTGTACAAGCTAACTTCCTGAGCAAGCGCCAGCCGCTGCGCCGATTCCAGCGTCTTTGCGCCGATTCCCCGGGGCGGATTATTGATAATACGGTTCAGCCGCAGATCATCGTTGGAATTATTGATAACACACAGATAAGAAAGCATATCCTTGATTTCCGCCCGATCAAAAAAGCGGGTTCCGCCGATGACCCGGTAAGGGATTCCATTGCGCTTGAAGGCAAATTCCAAAGCGTTGGATTGCGCATTGGTGCGGTAAAGCACTGCAAAATCCTTAAAGTTTTTCCCCTTGGAGCGGCGAATGATCTGCCCGGCCACATAGTTGCCTTCCTCGCTCTCATCCTGGGCTTCAAAGATAGTGACCGGCTCTCCCTGGCCGTTGGCAGTCCAAAGCCGCTTGCCTTTCCGCCCCAGGTTGTGCGCGATCACCGCATTGGCGGCATTCAAAATACACTGGGTGGAGCGGTAATTCTGCTCCAGGCGGATGGTGCGGGCGCTGGGGTACTGGGTTTCAAAGCTCAGAATATTTTCAATGCTCGCCCCGCGGAAGCGATAGATGCTCTGGTCATCATCGCCCACCACGCAGATATTTCCATGTCCGCCGGCCAACAGGCTGGTGAGCAGATACTGCATATGGTTGGTGTCCTGATATTCGTCCACCAGTACATACCGAAACTTCCGCTGATAGTATTCCCGCACCTCCGGATATTGCTGCAAAAGCTCCACCGTGCGGAAGATAATATCGTCAAAATCCAGCGCGTCGTTTTCCAGCAGCCGGTTCTGGTAAGTATCGTAGGCACGCGCAATGTGCAGCGCTCGCAGATCCCCGCTTTTTTCCGCGTTCTCCAGCATTTCCGCCGGGGAGATCATACGATCCTTCTCCCGGCTGATGACCGAGAGGACCATCTTGGCGGGGAAAGTCTTTTCGTCAAGCCCCATATCCTTCAGAATTGCTTTCATCACACGCTCGGAGTCCGCACTGTCATAGATGGTAAAGCGCTTGGAATAACCCAACAGCGCAATATCCCGGCGCAGAATCCGGCAGCAGGCAGCGTGGAATGTCATTGCCCACACATCCCGGGCATCCTCGTCCAGAATGGCAGAAAGCCGATCTTTCAATTCATTGGCCGCTTTATTGGTAAACGTGATGGCGATAATATTCCAGGGGAGCACTGGATTTCGTGCGCACAGCCTGTCCGCACGGCGCTTTTCCTCTTCATCCGGCCACTGGGAAAGGTTTTCCAAGAACGCCACGTCTTCCGCCTGCACGCCGTCCGGCACCCATTCCGTATCGCTGCCGGAACCAAAGCGGATGAGATTGGCAATTCGGTTAATAAGCACTGTGGTTTTTCCGCTCCCCGCCCCGGCCAGCAGCAGCAATGGTCCTTCGGTGGTTATCACCGCCTGCCGCTGCATATCGTTTAGGTCTGGAAATTGGGAAGCAATATAGGCTCGCCTAGCTGCGAGGAAACGTTTCTGCATTGCATCTAGCATAATGGCACCTGTCTGTTTCTTTAAGAATGCGCTATTATTTTACCTTATTTTCCCCGAAAGGTAAAGAGGGAAATTCTACTCCAGCAATTCCCGCAGATGCCCCAGCGCTCGCTTTTCAATACGGGATACCTGCACCTGACTGACCTTCAGCACCGCAGCCACCCGGCTTTGGGTAAGCCCATGGAAATACCGCAGCTTTATCACCATCGCCTCCCGCTCCTCCAATTTTTCTATGGCCTGGCGCAGAGATATTTTTTCCACCATATCTTGTTCGGACTCCGTATCCGTCAGAACATTTTCCAGGGTAAAGCCGTCCTCCCCCGCTTCCCGCTGAATGGATTCGGTGGCGGCGGTGGCGGCCTCTGCTATAGCGATCTGCTCAGCGCTCAGCCCTGTTTCCTCGGCCACCTCCGTCAGCGTAGGATCGCGCCCCAGGGCGGCGGTCAGACTATTTCGGGCAGAGCGGATCAGCGCCGCCTGCTCTTTAATGCCCCGGGATACTTTTACGGCTCCATCGTCTCTGAGAAAGCGGCGGATTTCCCCGGCGATTTTCGGTACGGCATAAGTGGAAAACTGGGTCCCGAATTCCAGGTCAAAGCCAGCTACCGCTTTGAGAAAACCAAGGCACCCCAGCTGGTACAGGTCGTCCGCCTCTGTCCCCCGCCCCAAAAAACGCCTTGCCACAGACCATATCAGCCCGGAATTTTCTGTTACCAGATCCTCTCCCGCCGATCGATCCCCGGCCTGACTCCGGGCAATGAGCTCCTCCGTCCGGGTCATTGCCGCCGCTGCAGCCTGCGGCGCATATGTACCGTCGTTCCCTTTCCAGGCGCGGAGGATACTTGCAGGCTGGTCATAAAGCTCTCCATAATGGTGAATCCCATACCGCTGCGCTCAGCGCCTCCTGTGGTAAACATAGGCCGCTTGGCTTCCTCTACATCGGGAATTCCCACGCCTTTGTCCTTGATGACTATGTCTAAAACATTGTCTTTCAGGATCCGGCAGCGCAGTGTGATGATCCCCAGCTCCTGGGGATAAGCATGTACAATGCAGTTGGTTACCGCCTCCGATACCGCCGTACGAATATCCCCAATTTCCTCCATGGTAGGATCCAGCTGCGCGGCGAAGCAGGCCACAGCCGAGCGGGCAAACGCCTCGTTGGTGGATCGGCTGGGAAACTCCAGAATCATATAGTTGTCAAATTTCATGATACCCTCTCCTTAATTTCCACGAGTTTGTCGATTCCCGACGCCCGGAACACCTTCAGCGGCTGGGGCGCAAGACCCGTCAATATCAGCGTCCCTTCCAAGCGCGTCATGCAGCGCAGCGCGTTAATTACTACAGCGATGCCGGACGAATCCACAAACGTCACATCCTCAAAATCCAAAACGCATACTGTCGGGGAATAGGCTTCAATCTTGCCCTCAATGGCCTGAATATAGGTTTTGGCGCAGTGGTGGTCGATTTCCCCGGTGAGCGCCACCGTAAGCCTCCCGTCCTGCAAAAAACTGGTAAACTGCAAAATATTTCCTCCTTTGTCTGTGGTGGAAATAGTATAGAAAATGCACAAATGGTTTTGCAGTCGGAATCCGTAGAAATGAAAAAGCGGCGGAAAAAATCACATTTCCCGCCGGCCGCTTTTCTGTTTTTCTATGGGCGTTCTTCCGGGAAAGAAGCCCATAAAAACGAAGAGGGCAAAATTTCTTCTGCCCTCTGCGCAATTAATCAATCAGAGTCTCGTGTCCCACAGGCCGCAAAAAGCGTCTACGGGGTCGATCCCCTGGAACGCCTCCTGCCCTGTCATCAGCTTTTCCACCAAGGCATCTAAAGTCTGGTCGGCAGCATCGTAGGTATTGATATATGTTCTGGCCTGGGGAATATCTGCCAGTACAAAGGGCTGCTGGGTGCCGATCACGATCACCGGCAGCTCGTGTACATACCAGGGAATCTCTCCGCCGCCCTTGCTCATGCTGAAGCCGGGCCGCGCAACGGGCTGGAAGCCTCCGGCAATATTGACCAAGGTGATGATGAGATCCTGTCCCTCCACAAATTCCCGGATGGGGGTCTTCCCGGCGAAATAGAGATTCACGTCCACCTTTTCTCCAGCCGCCGCCTGCTTCTGCATTTTCGCTAAGGGACTTTCGTAAATGGAAACCGCAAAGCCCTTGGCCTCCAGCTTCTCCCGCAGGAGCTGCGCAGGATTTGTTCCGCTCCCGTGCACCATAGCGCCCAGATTAAATCCGCCGGCGCTGAGCCCCTCCACGGATACGATCATGATCCGTTTGTATCTCTCCGGACGCAGCGGCAAAACCTCCGCATCCTTGTACTTTACCAGAGTAATCCCCTTATCCGAAATTTCCCGGGCAATCTGCTTATGCGCAGCGCATCCTACCGTGGCTTCCATAACTGCTTCCGGAGGAACCAGCGCTGTTTTTTCCTTTTTATGCAGACCCATATGCGCCTTTAAGGCAAGGATACGGTGCAGCGCCTCATCCAGACGCGCATCGGTAATCACGCCATTTTTGTAGCCCGCCAGCATACTTTCGTAGTCCTCATCCATATCGTTGAAGAACAAGAACATATCCACGCCAGCGGCAATGGTAGCAGGCAGCATATCCTGCCGCTTCATCCGACAGGTGATGCCCACCATATGAGATGCATCCGTCAGCACCATGCCATTGAAGCCCAGCTTTCCGCGAAGCAGGCCGTTGATTAACTCCGGGGACAGAGTGGCAGGCTGAATATCCTCGTCCCGGATAGCGGGATTATAGCGCTTGGTATAAGCAGGCTGCATGATATGCCCCGCCATGATGGCTTCCAAACCGCCGTCAATGAGATTTTGATATACCTTTCCGTAGGAAGCGTCCCATTCCTCACAGGTCATGTCGTTGATGCTGTTAGCCACGTGCTGATCCCGGAAGTCCCGGCCGTCGCCGGGAAAATGCTTGGCCGCGCAGCAAAAACCAGGGTTGCTGTGGGCGCCATCCATATATGCCCGGGTCATTTGGCATACCTGCTCTACATCGTTGCCGTAAGTCCGCAGGCCGATCACCGGGTTTTCCCAATTATACAGAATGTCGCTCACCGGAGAGAACGCCAGATTACACCCGATGGACGCTGCCTCCTTATTGCTGATCCGCCCCAGTTCATAAGCATAATGCACGTCTCCAGTGGCCGCAATTTTGGTCTGCTGCCCCAGCATGGTGCCGTCGGAACAGGCGCCATTGCCGCCGGCTTCTGTATTACAGGCAATAATCAAGGGAATTTTGCTGTTTTCCTGGAGAATCCGATTCTGCTCCCGTACCTCCCTGGCACTGGCCGGGTTATAGCGAATACCGCCAATGTGGTACTTCTGGACAGTCATTTTCAAGTATTCCGGATCTCGGGATGAACCCATGTTGAAAAAGAGCTGACCGATCTTTTCCTCCACACTCATTCCCGCGATGGTGTCCTCCACCCACCGGCAGGCTTCCTCGTCCAGATAAAAGGGATTCCCTCTCATATCCACCATATGCTGTTCCTCCTGTTGTAGTATTCTTGGTTATATCATGGCATATATGCCCAGAAAATACAAGGCAGGATTTATGGATTATATGCAGAAATTATAAAACCCGCCGGCGTTACCCGGCGGGTTGAGAATGCGGCCAACCCCGAAAGGATTGGCCGCAGGATATTCCCAATAAACGCACACGCGCTTCGGCGAAGAATTTTCCGCGCCTCTTACAGCTTCCTCAGCATTGCCTCGCTTTGTTCCAGCTGGGTAATCAGCGCCTCTGCTCGGGCGGCTTTTTCCCGCTCCGCGTTCACCACAGCTTCTGGCGCGCGGGCAGTGAACTTTTCGTTGGCGAGTTTTCCCTGGATGCCGGCCAGATTTTTCCGCGCCTTTTCCAGTTCCTTGCCAACCCGCTCCAGTTCCTTTGCCACGTCCACCAATTGCCCCATGGGGATATACAACTTGGCGTCCGCAGTGGTGCAGCAAACCATGCCCTCCAGATTCTCCGGCTCTTTTTCCAGCAGCGTCACCTTGTTGGCATAGGCCAGACGCTCCATAAAGCCCTCACCCTCGGCAAATACCTCCGGGCGATTGGCCAAAATGAGCAGCTCCGCCTTCTTGGAGGGGGGGACGTTCATATCCGCCCGACGGTTTCGGATGGCACGGATCGCGTTCATCACAGACTCCATATGGGCTTCCTCCGTGGGGAACACCAGTTCTTGGGAGAAGGTTGGCCACGCGGCTACAATCAAAGCGTCTCCCTGATGGGGCAGGCTCTGCCAGATCTCCTCCGTAATAAAGGGCATGAACGGATGCAGCAGCCGCAGCGTTTGATCCAGCACGTATACCAGCACCTGCAGCGCCGTCTGCTTCTGCCCGGCGTCCTCGCTGTAGAGCCTGGATTTGGTCAGCTCAATATACCAGTCGCAGTAGGTATCCCATAGGAAATCGTATACCTTCTGGATGGCCACGCCCAGCTCATACTTTTCCAGGTTCTCAGTCACCTCGGCAATGAGGGTATTTAGTTTGGAAAGCACCCACTTGTCCGTAATGGTCAGATCTTCCCGGGGAGGCAGCTCGTTTTTTGCGTCTTCCCCCAGGTTCATCAGCACATAGCGGCTGGCGTTCCACAGCTTATTGGCAAAGTTGCGCATGGCCTCGCACCGCTCCACATAGAAGCGCATATCATTTCCCGGGGAATTGCCGGAGATCATATTCATGCGCAGCGCATCACAGCCGTACTTCTCAATCATTTCCAGAGGATCGATGCCGTTTCCCAGAGATTTGGACATCTTCCGTCCCTTATCATCCCGCACCAATCCATGGATCAGCACCGTGTGGAAAGGCGTTTTCCCCATATGCTCGCAGCCGGAAAAGATCATCCGCGCCACCCAGAAAAAGATGATGTCATAGCCGGTGACCAGCACGTCCGTGGGATAGAATTTCTTCAGATCCTCGGTGTTCTCCGGCCAGCCAAGGGTTTCAAACGGCCACAAGGCGGAGGAGAACCAAGTATCCAGCACATCTTCATCCCTGGTGATATTCCTGCTGCCGCAGTGGGCGCACACAGCGGCGTCTTCCCGGGAGACAGTCATTTTCCCGCAGTCGGCGCAGTACCAGGCAGGGATCTGGTGCCCCCACCACAGCTGGCGGGAAATGCACCAATCCCGCACATTCTCCATCCAGTTCAGGTAGGTCTTTGTGAACCGCTCGGGGACGAACTTCGTCTCCCCCTCTTTCACCACCCGAATGGCTTCCTCCGCCAAAGGCTTCATCTTCACAAACCATTGGGCAGAGATGATTGGCTCCACATCGTTGTGGCAGCGGTAGCAGGTGCCCACATTGTGGGAATAGTCTTCCACCTTCACCAGATATCCCTGGGTCTCCAGATCAGCGACGATTCGCTTGCGGGCTTCATAGCGATCCAGCCCCTGATATTTTCCGCCCAGCTCGTTGACTACGCCGTGGTCATCCAAGACCCGTATGACCTCCAAATTATGCCGCAGACCCACCTCGAAATCGTTAGGGTCGTGGGCAGGGGTCATTTTTACGCAGCCGGTGCCGAAATCCATTTCCGCGTAGTCGTCCGCCACCACGGGGATCTCCTTATTCATCAGCGGCAGGATCACATGCTTGCCAACAATGGCTTTATAGCGTTCATCGTTGGGGTTCACGCACACGCCGGTATCGCCCAGCATGGTTTCCGGACGAGTCGTGGCGACGATCACTTCCCCGCTGCCATCCGCCAGCGGATAACGGATATGCCACAGGTGACCGGGCTTGTCCACATACTCTACCTCCGCGTCGGAGAGGGCGGTAATGCAGTGGGGGCACCAATTGATGATCCGGCTGCCCTTATAGATAAGTCCCTTTTCATACAGGGAAACAAACACCTCCCGCACGGCCTTGGAGCAGCCCTCGTCCATGGTAAACCGGGAGCGGCTCCAGTCGCAGGAAGCGCCCAGCTTCTTTTGCTGCTCCACAATGCGGTTGCCGAACCGGTGCTTCCAATCCCAGACCCGCTCCAGGAATTTCTCCCGACCCAAGTCATAACGGCTGATCCCTTCTTTGCGCAGTTCTTCCTCCACTTTGATCTGGGTAGCGATGCCGGCGTGATCCACGCCTGGCACCCACAATGCGTCATATCCCTGCATCCGCTTGAAACGGATCAGCGTATCCTGCCAAGTGGCGTCCATGGCGTGGCCCATGTGCAGCTGCCCTGTCACGTTGGGGGGCGGCATAACGATGGTAAAGGGCTTTGCTCCCTCCTTGCCGGCAGGACGGAAATACCCTCCGTCCTCCCACATTTTATAGATCCTCGCTTCCACCTGCTGTGGCTCATACACTTTCGGCAGTTCTTCTCTTGCCATATTTTACACTCCTTTATAAAAAAACGCCCCGAACCAAACGGTTCAGGGCGAAATACATAACTTCCGCGGTACCACCTGAATTCCCGGACGTACCGGGCGCTCCAAATGCTGTAACGGGCGAACCCGGCCTCCCCTACTGGCGGTTCAGGAAAGCAGCTCCAGGGCGACCATCCGTACGCTTCCCCGCGCATTTTCACCAGCCATGCGCTCTCTGAAACGGCGAGCCATACGGAACTTCCCTTTCTTCGCAATTCTCTTTTTATAGTATCCGAAAAAAATCTTTTTGTCAATAGATTTTTCTATTGACAAGTGCAGTGCAAAGTGCTATCTTCTTGGCGACATTCAAACAGGAACGAGGTTCTTCCTATGATTCTGCAAAAAAACCTACCCCCCAGGCGGCTGGATGCCTGGCTGAACCGCTCTCTTTCCAGCAGTCAATTCACCTGGCGGGAAGTGGTCTCGCTGATTTTCCCCAGTGTGCTGGATTCCCTGTCCATTACTTTCATTGGGATGCTGATTACCGTCCTCATCAGCAAAAACGGTGAGATTTCCGTGGCGGCAGTCTCCCTGGTAGGACCCATCACCGGCCTGATTACCTGCCTATTTTCCGGCATCAGTGCCGGCGGTACAGTTGTGGTAGCCCAGTGCTGCGGAAAGGGGAATCCGGAGATCCTAAAGCGGGCAGTGGGCATGACCCTGTGGCTGACCGTACTCATCGGCGTACTGGTGTGCCTGCCCTTCCTGCTCTTCCCGGAAGCCATTCTCCTGACGCTGTACCCCGCGGCGGAAACGGCGGTGATGGAGAAGGCCGTTGTCTATCTCGCCGGCTGCGCCTGGTCCATAATGATCTTCTCCGTTTATACCGCCATATTCGCCATTTTGCGGGGACTGGGAAAATCCCAGCGCTGCCTGGTGTTGAGCATTGTCATCAACGTGGCTTATCTGCTCTTCAGCCTGCTGTTCCTGAATGTGCTGTACATGGACATCCAGGGCAGCGTGCTGGCGCTGATTTTGGCGCGGCTCATCGGTGCGGCAGCGGCTTATTTGGAAATCTTTGGGTACCGGCCTCCTGTGCCCATGCGGTTCCGGGAAGTTTTCTCCTTTGATAAGTCAATCCTCAGGAACACCCTGAAGGTCAGTATCCCATTGGGCATGGAGCAGATTTGCGCCTCCTGCGGTGCAATCGTCTCTGAAATGTATATGATTCCGCTGGGCACCACTGCCCTGGCCGCCAATACCATTATCAATTCCCTGATCGGCGTGCTCTATTCCCCTGCCAACGCCATGCCCAGTGTGACAGTAAGCATCGTTGGCCGGTGCTATGGCGCCGGCAAGCAGGATGAGGTACGGCGCTATGGCAAGCGCTGCGACCAGATTTGCCGCCTGCTGATCCTGGCTGCTGCTGTGATCTTCTATCCCCTGCTGCCCTGCCTGCTGGGACTATATAATCCCAGCCCTGCATCTTACGCCACCGCGCAGCAGCTTATTGTGGCCAGCTTCCCATTCCTACTGCTGTTCTGGCCGGTATCCAGCACCATGCCCAATACTCTGCGGGCAGCCGGGGACACCGTGTTTCCCTCTGTTTTCTCTTTGGTCTTGCTGTGGGTGGTGAACATCGGCCTTGGCTATCTCCTGGCAATTCCTGCCGGGCTTGGTTTGCTGGGCGTTTGGATTGCCAGCTGGACTTCCTGGCTGGTGCGCTGCGTGGGATTTGGTGCGCGTTTTCATATTTTGTGCAGGCGTTCCCAGGCGAATTGACTTTCCTATAGAAAAGGCGTATAATAATCTCTATCTTTTCTATAGGCTGGTGAATACCATGAAGCTGTCCCTTGTGGTTCCCTGTTACAACGAAGCGGAAAATGTAGCGGCTTTTCAGCAAGCCGTGATCGATGCTTTTGCCGGCTGCGGATATGACTACGAGATTGTTTTTGTAGACGACGGCAGCCGGGATGCAACGCTTTTTAATTTGAAAAAACTCTTTGCCGTCCAGTCCTGCCCGGTAAAAGTCGTGAGCTTTTCCCGAAATTTTGGCAAAGAAGCGGGGCTTTACGCTGGTCTGCAGCACGCCTCCGGGGAGTATATATCCCTCATTGACGCCGACCTGCAGCAGCGCCCGGAGATCGTGCGGGATATGGTAAAGCTGCTGGACGAGCACGCGGAATACGATGTGGTAGCCGCCTACCAGGATCGCCGGAATGAGGGGAAGGTGCTTTCCTTCTTCAAAAAGAGCTTTTACAGCATCATCAATAAGATGTCCACGGTAAAGCTCCGCTCCGACGCCAGCGACTTTCGTACCTTCCGCCGCAGCGTGGCCGAGAGTATCCTGCATTTAGGGGAATATCATCGTTTCTCAAAAGGTATTTTTTCCTGGGTGGGTTATGAAACCTGCTTTATCCCCTATACCGCCTGCCAGCGGCTGGCAGGACAGACCAAGTGGAATTTCACCAAGCTATTGAACTATGCCATCGAAGGCATCATTGGTTATTCCACCGCTCCTCTGCGGCTGGCCACCTATCTGGGCGGCATCACCGCCGTGGCCGCAGTGGCATATCTGGTGGCGGAGATTATCAAGACGCTGGTATACGGCATCGAGGTGCCGGGATATGCTTCCCTTATTGTGCTGATCCTTTTTTTTGCCGCCATCCAGCTTATCTGTATCGGCATTATCGGGGAATATGTCGGCCGTATTTTTGAACAGAGCAAGCACAGACCGATTTATATTGCCAAAGAAGTGCTGGACTATCAAAGCAAAGCCGAGCAGGCTCCAGAAATGGACGATCTTAACAAAAAATAAGAAAGCGCCGCCGGCGGGAAATACCCGCCGGCGGCGCTTCGTTCCTTCACACAATTCCCAGCTGACGCATTTTATCCCGCAAGGACAGCAAATCCACAAAGGTCTCCGGGCGTTTCGTCACATCCCGCAGCAGCGCGGAGGGATGATAAATGGCCATGCGCCAAATGCCCTCCTGCTCTACCCACATACCATGCTCCCGGGTAATACGAAAATCCTCCCGAATCAGCTTCTTGGCAGCAATGCGCCCCAGACATACGATAATTTTCGGCTGCACCAGGGCAATCTGGTTCCATAGATAGCTGATACAAGCCTCCTGCTCCGTTTCCAGCGGGTCGCGGTTGCGCGGCGGACGGCACTTCACGATATTGGCAATATAGCAGCTGCTTCTGTCCATGTCGATAATGGACAGCATATCGTCCAGCAGCTTTCCCGCAGGACCTACAAAGGGAATACCCTGCAAGTCCTCCTGCTCTCCCGGCCCTTCGCCGATGAACATGACTACGGCCTCTCGATTGCCTGCTTCCAATACCACGTTATGCCGAGTCCGGCAAAGCTCGCAAGCTCGACATTCCCGGCAGGTCTGTTCCAGCTCTCTCCATTCCATTTTATCGACTCCTTCTGCGGCTATTCCGGCGCTTCCTGCGGCGGGAGCGCAGACGCGTAACGCGCACCCAGCGAATCAGGAACAGGATCAGGAAAACGCTCAGGCCAACGCCTGCAATAATGCCCACAATGCCCAACACTTTTCCAAATCCTTC
This sequence comes from Candidatus Faecousia intestinigallinarum, assembly GCA_018715805.1. Lineage (GTDB taxonomy): Bacteria > Bacillota > Clostridia > Oscillospirales > Oscillospiraceae > Faecousia > Faecousia intestinigallinarum. The sequence continues at coordinate 36,784 of DVKX01000018.1, forward strand.
CATGGAAAGGCCGCCGTCATCCTGGGTATTCGAACTTGCCTCGGCTACCCGGGAAGAGTTCATCGTCACCAGGTCAGACTGCGCGATGCACACGGAGCCATACCAAATTTGCAGCACGTCCACCAGCGTTCCTTTCTCCACCGGGGCGGTCAATACGCCGTTGGTACGCAGATAGCGCATCGACAGGCTGGAGAGATCCGCCGTTGCCGGCAGGAGCGAGCGAACGGAATTGGTTGGACCGACGGCTACGGCGTTTGTGCCGTTGGTCACCGAGAAGCTGTCCAGAATCTGACCGTCAAAGAGAATCTGCATGGGCTGATAATTTTCAAACCCCAGATTCAGCAGACGATCCATCTCCACATATTCCATGTATTCCTTGATCTCCCAGCCGTCCCCATCATACTTGGGATCTGCATTGATCACGATGCCCACATAACGCAGATTGTTGCTCTCCGCTGTGATAGCCAGACTGCGCTGCCCCTGCTCATTGGTGGACACCTTGCCGCCGGTACAGCGATCGTCCGCGTAGATCTCCAGGATCAACTGACCCAGCATATAGTTATCGGAATACATTCCTTCTCCTTCTTCCCGCACATCGTTGGAGTCCAGCCAGAAGAAGTCCGTGTCGATTATCTCTTGGAACAGCGTGTCCTGAATACCGTAAGCCATGATCCGCGCCAAATCCCGGGCAGTGGTATATTGGTTCTCGTGGTAGATGCCGTGTACGTTGGTGAAATGGGTATTGGTGCAGCCCAATTCCGCCGCTTTGGCATTCATTTTTTCCACAAAAGCTTCTTCACTGCCGGAAACCGACACAGCTAGAGCAATGGCGGCATCGTTGGCAGAATCTACGATCAGGCAGTAGAGCAGATCCTCCATTGTCAGGCGCTCTCCCTCCATCAGGCCGCTCACGCCCGTAATGCTGGAACCCTCCGGCACCGCCTCCAACATCTCTGCCGTGACGGTGATTTCCTGCGCCGGATCTCCCATCTCCAACGCCAAAGCGGCAGTCATCAGCTTCACAAAGCTGCCCGGCGAGAATTTCAAGTCCATATTGGTGCCGTATACCAGCGTATCGCTCTCCAGTTCATAGAGAAAACTGGATTTTGCGGTGGTCAGCACCGGGTCGGAGCGCAGAGGTACTTGGGCGTCGAAGCTATGGCACCCATTGACGATCGACGCGTCCACATCGGGATCTGTACTCACCAGCGGCGCAGAAGGAGCCGTCGGCTCTGCAGGCGCGTCAGTGACGACGGGAGCTGTGGTGCCCGCCGCTTCCGAAGCAGACGCAGGATGTTGCAGCGTAAATACCATTGCCAGGCATAAGACCAGGCACAAATAACGGTTTTTTTTCATATTTCTCCCTCAAAACGCAAAGCCGGGGTTGTCCGGCAGAAAAAAATCGTGTATAATGTTTTCACAATTACCGCTATTATAGCAGTTATTTCCAGTGTAGTCAATGCGGGAGGTTCCCGGCCATGAAAAAAGCAACATTTTTTCTGTTCCTGGCGTTTTTGCTGCTGGCATTCTTTTTGGCAGGCGCTGCCATTGGACGAAATTCCAGGGCAGACCGCGTGACGATTACTTATGCCGCGCCTGCGGCGGCGACGAATCCGGCACCCGCCGAGGAATCCGTTCATGCTACGCAGCCATCCCAATCGGATACCGCGCCGGTACACACGGCGGAAAAGATCAACATCAACACTGCTGGTGTAGACGAGCTGGATCAACTTCCTGGAATTGGCGCCGTGCTGGCGCAGCGGATTGTGGAATATCGGGAGGCAAACGGGCCGTTTTCCTCCTTGGAAGCGCTGCTGAACGTCAGCGGAATCGGCGAGAAGAAGCTGGAGTCCCTGCGGGACTTCGCCAGTGTAGGAGGTGTACAATGAAAATCTGTGTGGTGGATGATGAAGAATTGCTGGTAAAAGGCATCCGTTTTAATCTAAAAAACGAGGGCTATGAGGTAATTACCGGCACCAACGGTCTGGAGGCGCTGCAAATCGCCAAAACGCAAAAACCGGATTTGATGGTGCTGGATGTGATGATGCCGGAGATGGACGGGCTTACCGCCTGCTCTAAAATCCGGGAATTTTCCCAGGTGCCCATCATCCTGCTTACCGCCAAGGCGGAGGATATGGACAAATTGATGGGTTTTGAAAACGGCGCGGATGATTACCTTACCAAGCCGTTCAACATTTTGGAACTGAAAGCCCGTATCCGGGCGCTGCTACGGCGCAGCGGCGCCGGGGATGGGAAACACGCCAATCTTTTGAGCATAGGCGATATTACTTTAGACTTGGACTCCCGGGACGCTTACAAAAGCGGAAAGCGGGCAGACCTGACCGCCAAGGAATTTGATGTCATCGAGTTCCTCATGCGCAATCCCAACCGGGTCTATTCCCGGGAAGCATTGCTGGACACCATCTGGGCGCTGGAATACCGCAGCGACATCCGCACTGTGGACGTGCATATCCGCCGCCTGCGGGAAAAGCTGGAAGCAAACCCGGCAAAGCCCAAATATATTATGACGAAGTGGGGCGTTGGCTATTACTTCCAAAAATGACACTGCCCGTCCGTGGCGCTATGGCAGCACACAATTCCGCTATGCCATGACCTATGTGTGTATTACTTTTTTCGTGCTGCTCTTTCTGAATTTCTATACCGCAGGCACCAGCCGCCAACTCTTTTGCAAGAGCAAGGAAACTGCTATGATTGAGCGCTGCCATCTGGCTGCCGGGGAGCTTGCCGATTTAGAGGTGTTCAGCACCTCCACAGTTTCAAACGCCTTTTCCAGAATGGGCAGCCAAAGCCTGAGCCGGATATTGGTTACAAATCAGTCCGGCCAGGTGATCTATGACTCCCAAGAAGAAAATTCCGCCGTTGGAAAAAATGCGCTGTTCCCGGTGATTGTCTACGCCCTCCGGGGCAACGATGTATTCTCCTGGCAGTTCCAAAACCGCGCCATGTACTCCCAGGCAGCAACGCCCATCTATGCCTACGGCACGCTTATCGGCGCGGTATATATGGCGGAATATAATTCCCAGCAGGGCGCGCTGATGCAGTCGCTGCAAGTCAACATCTTGAGTATCACGCTGGTTTTGGAGGCAGTGGTGATTGTTTTTTCCATGATCTATGCCGCTACCTTTTCCCGCCGACTCCGGAAGATCATGGAATCCATTCGGATCATTCGGGAAGGAGATTATTCCCATCAGGTGGCAATGGGCGGCAATGATGAGTTGACCGTACTGGGCAATGAGTTTAACGCCATGGCGCAGCGGCTGCAAACCTCAGAACAGAAGCGTCAGCAATTCGTATCGGATGCTTCCCATGAACTGAAAACACCGCTGGCTTCCATCAAGCTGCTCTCCGATTCCATTTTGCAGAATGATATGGATATGGAAACCGTACGGGAATTCGTGAGCGATATCGGAGAAGAAGCAGAACGGCTGAACCGTATGTCACAGAAGCTGCTCTCCCTTTCCTCCATCGACAGCCAGGTATCGGCGGACTGCGAGATACTGAATATCGCGCCTACAGTGATCCGCGTGGTGAAAATGCTGGAGGGCATCGCCAAGGCGGGAGACATCGCGGTAACGCTGGATGTACAGGACGTCTGCCCCGTTTTGATCGTGGAGGACGACCTTTATCAGATCGCTTTTAATCTGATAGAAAACGGCATCAAATACAATATTCCCGGCGGCACCCTCAGCGTCCGCGTGTACCGGGATGGCGAAAACGCTGTCCTGCAGGTGACGGACAGCGGCGTTGGCATCCCAGAGGAGGCAATGTCCCATCTGTTTGAGCGGTTTTACCGGGTAGACAAGGCGCGTTCCCGTTCCTCCGGCGGCAGCGGTCTGGGACTTGCCATCGTCTATAATCTGGTGCGGCGGCACCAGGGCGAGATCACGGTCAGCAGTTCCTTAGGCCATGGCTCGTCTTTCCGGGTGGTATTCCCCATTTTCGATACCGAGGAGGCGGAGTCATGATGCGGCTGCGCAATTGCATTTTCGGAATTCTGATGCTCCTGCTGCTGTGCGGATGCAGCAGCTACCAGGACAACACCAGCGTGACCTTTTACTATCCCTGCAGCGTCATCAGCAGCGGCGCGGATGCGGTGATTGCCGGTGAACACCGCGTCATCAGCAGCAGCCGGGAAGATCTGCAATATGTTTTGTCTCTCTACCTTTCCGGTCCGGCAGACGCCACCCTTTACTCCCCTTTTCCCGCAGGCGTCCAGCTGAAAAGCTGCCGGCAGATCGAAAGCCAAGTGGAGATTCTGCTTTCTCCCGGCCTCGATAAGCTCACCTCCCTGGAGCAAACCATCGCCTGTACCTGTCTGGCGCAGACGGTGCTGGAGCTGACTGGCGCGGAAACGGTACGCATCGCCACGGAGCAAGGCAGCCTGGCGGAGGGCATTGTCCTCGACAGGGATAGCTTCCTGCTTTATGACGACGTACTGCAAGATCCCGATGAAACTTAGTCTATAAGGAGCTGCAATTATGAAATTTATTTCCTGGAACGTAAACGGCCTGCGCGCCTGCATGGGGAAAGGCTTCCTGAATACGTTTGCAGATCTGGATGCAGATTTTTTCTGCCTGCAGGAGACGAAACTCCAAGAGGGACAGATTTCCCTGGAACTGCCCGGTTACCATCAGTTCTGGAATTATGCGGAAAAGAAAGGCTATTCCGGCACGGCGATCTTTGCCAGGGAAGCGCCGCTGTCTGTGTCCCTGGGCTTGGGCGTCCCGGAATTGGATACAGAGGGGCGGCTCATTACCCTGGAGTACCCGGACTTTTTCCTGGTGACCTGCTATACCCCCAACGCGCAGCGGGAATTGGCGCGGATCGATCACCGTCTGGCCTGGGACGCAGCATTCCGGGAATATCTTTGCAAGCTGGATGCCTGCAAGCCTGTCGTTGTCAGCGGGGACATGAACGTTGCAGCTTCCGAAATAGATTTGAAGAATCCCAGCGCCAACCGGGGCAACGCCGGCTTCTCCGATCAGGAGCGAGAGAGCTTTGCCAGGCTGCTTTCCGCTGGGTTTACGGATACGTTCCGCTACCTATATCCCGATGCCACAGGCGCCTATAGCTGGTGGAGTTACATGTACAACGCGCGCAAAAATAACGCCGGTTGGCGCATTGACTATTTCCTCGTGTCCAACCGTCTGTCAGGCTATATCCAGGAGGCTGCCATCCACGCCGATATTCTTGGCTCGGATCACTGCCCTGTGGCGCTGGAGCTGAAACGCTGAAAAGCGCGGCGCAGTCAATAAGACTGCGCCGCGCTTTTATTTTCTAGTCCTGCGCCAGACGCTTGCAGGCAGACGCCAGCGCCCCCAATGTATTGCACGCCACCATGGGACACAGTGCAGCCATGGTCTGGATGGAACGGACATAGCGCCATTTGCTCTCCGGGATGGGATTCAACCATAATACTCGCCCCGCCTGGCGCTTGGCCTCCAGCAAGGCTCGGATGGCTCTGGGCTGGTCAATGGTCTTCGTGTCTGAGAGGATCAGCAGCGTAGTGGCCTCCCCCAGCACCACGGGCTTCCATCGGCACAGCTTTTCCAGCGCCGTACCCAGATCCGTTCCCTTTCCATACAGCCGCGAATCCCGCACATAATTGCGGAAGAGATCCATATTCTGCAGATGACTCCCATCCGCTTCCAGCAAATCCTCTGAAAAGAGAAATACACGGGAACTTTCACTCACCCGGTTCAGAGACTGGATCAGCCGCAGCGCAAACTCGGAAAACTGCATCATAGAGCCAGACACATCGCAAAGCACCACCAGGTATTTCCGCCGCTGGCGCTTTTTCTTATAGTGCAGGCGGTAGAATGTGCCGCCGGTGGACAGCACCTTGCGAATGGTGCGCCGGAAATCCAGCGCTCCGGTTCTGCCGGCGTGTTTCCGCTTGGCGGTCAGCTCCGCATTGATTTTTTCCGTCACCATTTGAATCATAGTGATGGCCTTGGGAATCTCCCTGTCGGAGAATTGGGTGATGTCTCGATACAGCAGACCCAATTCCGGATCTGCCTCCTGACAGCCTACGCCGGCATCCTCCAAACGCATCTGCTGCTCCAGCAGCGCCCTGGCAAACACCGAGTGGATAAAGTTTCCGTAAAGCTGTGGATTGCGTTCAGCGCTGTCCTGATAGCGCTCCATAAAATCCCGCAGTCTCTGGCGCTCCTCCTCGGGCATGGCGGCATAGGTTCTGCGCTGATCTTCGCTCAGTTCCATGGGTTGGCCGTTGATTTGCAGATCCTTTTCCGCCTGCGCCTGAATCTGCCGTATCTGCGCCTCCTGCTCCATGCGTTCCTTGGCCTGCCGGCGCATTTCTTCCTCGGAAACGAAAAAGCCGTCAAACACCCGGCGGAACAGATTCTGCTCCTCCCGGGACTTGGCAAATACCGTTTCCAGCGCGGCTTTCACTATGCTCCGGTCGGCAAACCCCAAGTCCGTCAGGACACGGCAGGCGTCTGCCGTCTCCTGAGGGCTTACCGCCAGTCCTTCCTGCCGCAGCATCCGGGAAAACAGCGATATTTTCTCCAAATATACTTGCGGCTCAGCCATGGCCGTGCGCTCCGCATTTCTGGCAATCCGTCTCCGCTTCTGCTTCCAGCAGCGCAAGATCCTCACTGTTCTTCAGTACAAAGCCGGCCGTCTTGCGCATAGCGTCCGGCGTCAGCTCCCGGACGCCCAAGGCTTCCAGGGCGGCCGCCCAATCCAGCGTCTCTGCAATGGACGGCTTCTTCAGAATGGCTTCATTGGAACGCAGCTTCTGCACCGCGACAGCCACCTGCGCCGCCAGCCTGTCGTCGATATGCGGCAGCTTCGCCCGCAGAATCGACAGTTCTTTCTCCAAATCCGGATACTCCATATAGAGATAGGCGCACCGGCGGCGCAGCGCCTCGGAAAGCGGCCGTGCCCGGTTGGAGGTCAATACTACAAAGGGTATGGTGCGCGCCTGGATGGTTCCTATCTCAGGAATGGATATCTGCATCTCCGAGAGCAGCTCCAGCAAAAATGCCTCAAACTCCTCGTCCGCCTTGTCAATTTCATCGATGAGCAGCACCACCGGCTTCTCTGCCCGGATGGCCTGGAGCAATGGCCGCTCCAGCAAGTATTCATCGCTGAACAGGGACTTTGTCAGAGCGTCCTCATCCCCACGGCTCTCATGCACCTGGATGCTGAGCAGCTGCTTCTGATAGTTCCATTCATACAGCGCTTTGCTCTCATCCAGACCCTCATAGCATTGCAGGCGCACCAGATCCCGGTCAAGCGCCGCCGCCATCACCTTGGCGATCTCCGTCTTGCCCACGCCTGCAGCACCTTCTACAAGCAGCGGCCGTCCCAGCTTCAGCGCCACCGCCAGCACAGTAACCAGGGTATCGTCATAAATGTAATGCGCCTGATCCATTTTTTCCTTTAATATTGCCAGATCCATAGTGATCCTCCTTCTGTATTTGTTTTGATTATAGCAGGTTTTTGTTCCTAATTCAATTTCAAAAAATACCCCGAGGCGGCAAGCACGCCGCTTCGGGGCAAATCTTTTGCTTCTTATGCTTCCGGAGGCAGGAGCAAGCCGGGGACGCCATCCCGCTCTTCGTATACGGCTTCCATAACCCGTGCAAGCTGGGGAAACGGTTCGTCCTCTGCCACAGCTGCAAAGGTCGGTGCGCTTGGCGTTTCCGGTGCGTCTGCCGGAGCGGAGCATTCCGTATCCATTACGGTCTCCGGGAACTCCGCCGTTTTTAGGACTTCTTCTGCGGCATCCATAGTCTCCGCAGCTGCTTCCGAATTTTCCGGCGGGAGATCCATCTGCGCTGCAGCTTCCTCGGCTTCCTGTGGCGAAGGCATTGTTTCCATAGCAGGTTCTTCCGCAGGCGGCGCCGTCTCCTCCCGGCGCTTTCCCACCAAAAATTCCGGCTCGCCAGATGGCAGACGTTTGGCTACGATTCTGGTGTCCAGCCCAAACTCACCGGCCATCGGTACCAGTACGCCCAGGTCGGTCTCCCAGTCTCCGACGCACAGAGTGAGGCGCTGTACAGCGCTTTCCTCCAGACGGCAGCGGCAGCGAATCCGAAAATAGAGTCCCTGCCGCTGCAGAACCGCCACGCCGATCACCTTTCCGTCCCGAATAACATCATAATTTCCATCCATAAAAAATCCCCCCTAGGGACAATGTATGTCCCCAGGAGGGCAGGTATTCATGTTCCTCTTCCGCCGCTCAGACCAAAGCTCACCGCAATGGCGTCATCCACCATAGACATTTGGTTTTCATCCAATCTGCCCATATGCTCCCGCAGCCGCCGCTTGTCGATGGTACGGATCTGTTCCAAAAGGATCACGGAGTCCTTGCTCAGACCCACGCTGCCTCCTGCGATATTGATATGGGTGGGCAGCCGCGCCTTTCCTGTTTGGCTGGTGATGGCCGCTGCGATAACGGTGGGAGAATGGCGGTTGCCGGTATCATTCTGAACAATGAGCACCGGACGGGTTCCGCCCTGCTCGCTGCCTACCACCGGCGACAAATCCGCATAATAAATGTCTCCGCGTTTGACCACGCTTTCCATGTGCTTCACACTCCGCTGTAACATTGCCGGCGCTACCCATATGTCCTATGTAACGCGGCTGACAATATTCTCCCACGCACATAGAAAAAATATACGGCTGGCCTGCAAATTATCCTATGCGCAGCCATACAAGATGCTACAAAAAAGTGAAATTACTGACCTGCAGCGACAAGATTCTTCTCCCCGCCCAAACCACCTCCGCGCCGGTGGGTGCGCCGGCCTCATTCAGCCAGATATCCAAATGGAGGCTGTCCGCCTCATAGCTGTCGTCAATGGACAGGAGAAGCCCTTCCTCCGTTTGCGAATAGGAAGTGAGAAATCCTCCCCGAAGCGTATGCAGCAGCAACCACGGCGCGCTGGCTGGGCTTACCTGTCCGTCCGCCAGAAGGGAAAAGGCCAGCGCTTGGCCGTCGAAGACCAGGCTGCCCCCCTGGCCGCTTAAGGAGCCGGTAATTCCGGCTATGGAATCGGGGGCAGTCACGGAAAAGGCAACGTCTCCCATATCGTTTCCCTGGCAGTCCATGGAAAAGGTGTATACCTTATCCCCGTAATCTGCGGTCACCTCAGCCTGAAATGTACAGCCCTGCGCAGCCAAGAACCGTTCCCGCGCCTCCATGGCGCGCTCCTCCTCCGAATGGCTCTCCCGGCAGCCTCCCAACAGCACCAGCGCCAGTATCAGCGTCAGCAGCACCGGCAAACCTCGTTTCATACGCTTCCCGCCCTATTTCAGAAGTCGGGGAAGAACTGTCACCATATCGCTGGGGAGCATACCGTACTCCCCCATCTCTCTGGCGCACAAATCCCCGGCCGCGCCGTGAAGCCATGCTGCGCAGGCCGCCGCCTCCAGCGGCGCAAGCCCCTGCCCCAGCAGGCTTGCGATCATGCCCGAGAGTACGTCGCCGCTGCCCCCAACCGCCATGCCAGGGTTTCCGGTGGGATTGCTATAGCCCGCGCTGCCGTCGGTGATTAGGGTATTCTGCCCTTTCAGCAGCACAATGCAGCCCAGCTCCCGCGCCATGGCGCAGGCTGCTCGCTCCCGTCCCAGGTGCAGATCCCCACCCAAGCGGGCAAATTCCCCGGCATGGGGTGTGAGAATGGTATGGCTCGTCCTTCCACGCAGTAAATCCATATGCCGCGGCAGGAGATTTATTCCATCCGCATCCACCACCACCGAGCCGGAAAAGCTGCCCAGTACACATTCCAGCATTTTTTGCGCCCCCGCGCCCTGCCCCATACCAGAGCCGATCAGTACCGCGTCCATATTTGCTAAAAGCCCCTCTACCTCCCTGACAGCGGCTCCAGCATATCCTGTGCCATCGTCCGGCAGTGGGAATACCACAGGCTCCGTCAGCTTCACGGCCTCCACAGCGTAGATACAAGCCGGAACCCCCAGGTACACCAGGCCGGCCCCGCAGCGCAGAGCGCCCATGGCGGCCAGTGCCGCAGCACCGGTATAGCCCCGGCTGCCGCATAGAAGAAGGATCTTGCCAAAATCCCCCTTATGGGCGTCCCTTTTTCGCTCCGGGAGCAGCTTCAAAACTCCTTGGTGATCCAGTTTTTTCCATGCAATCGTCTCCATGGGCCGAATCTCCTTTCAAATCAAAATATAAGATCTATTGACATTGTACTGAGCAGAACGATCCTTGTCAATCTTTCCGGAAAAGGGGGTTGCATTTTTATAAAGTTTGTGGTATCATGCTTAAGAATATAAAAAGCGTTGATCGGGTTGTCCTGTGCAGGATCGCGCATCTGCAGCGAGGCGGGAGGGTGTGAGCCGCCGGTGCGGTGTATAGGGCTTTCTCCCGGGAGCTGCTTGCCTGAAGCAGTCAGTAGGGTTTGTCGGGTGATGCCGTTATCCATCTATGGCGTGTCAGCGCCGGAGAGTGCGCCGAATGGCGAATTGCGGGTGGTACCGCGGAGGTCTTCCTTCGTCCCCTTTGTGGACGAGGGTTATTTTTTTGGAATTTTCCAGTTGGAAGGAGCAACAGTATGAAAGAACAATTAGAGCAAATTCGCCGGAACGCTATGGAAAAGCTGGCAGTATCCCATACCCTGGCCTCACTGGAAGAGCTGCGGTTACAGTTCTTGGGCAAAAAAGGAGAGGTCACCGCCGTCCTGAAGCAGATGGGCAAGCTCTCCGCCGAGGAGCGCCCGGTGATGGGCCAGCTGGCCAACCAGGTGCGCGCCGATATTGAAAAGCTGCTGGAGGAACGCAGATCCGCGCTGGAAGCAGAAGCGCTGGAAAGAAAGCTGGAAGCGGAAGCGGTGGACGTCACCATCCCCGGCGACAGCGTTTCCTTTGGTCATCAGCACCCCATGAACCAGGTGCTGGAGGAAATCAAGAATATTTTCATCGGCATGGGCTATCAGATCGTGGACGGCCCGGAGGTGGAGCTGGCCGACTATAACTTCACCCGCCTGAATATTGAGGAAGGGCATCCCTCCCGGGATCGGAGCGATACCTTCTATTTCGACGACGAGGATTCCATCCTCCTGCGCACCCAGACCAGCCCCATGCAGATTCGGGTCATGGAACACGCCAAGCCACCCATCTGCATTCTCGCCCCCGGCCGGGTCTACCGCAAAGATGAGGCCGACGCCACCCACTCGCCTATGTTCCATCAGATCGAGGGACTGGTGGTGGACGAGCACATCACCATGGGCGATCTGAAGGGCGCGCTGGTGATGCTGATGAAGCGGCTGTACGGCGAGGATGCGCAAATGCGCTTCCGCCCCCACCACTTCCCCTTTACCGAACCCAGCTGTGAAATGGATATGCAGTGCCACAAATGCCACGGCACCGGCCAGGTGGACGGTCAGGTCTGCTCCACCTGCCACGGCGAAGGGTGGATCGAGCTGCTGGGCGCAGGCATGGTGCATCCCAAAGTGCTGGAGGGCTGCGGCATCGACCCCGCCAAATACTCCGGTTTCGCTTTCGGCATGGGTCTGGAGCGTACTGCCATGGGGCGGATGCGCATTAACGACCTGCGGCTGATCTTCGACAACGATATTCGGTTCCTGAACCAGTTCTAAGGAGGCAAAGACATGAAACTCAATCGGAAATGGATCAATGAGGAATTTGTAGATCTCTCCCATATCTCGGATAAGGAATTTGTGGAAACCCTCACGGTGTTTGGCCAGAAAGTGGAGACCTATGAGCGGCTGGACAGCGACATTCGCAATGTGGTAGTCGGCAAGGTAGTTTCCATGGAGCGGCATCCCAATTCCGACCATATGTGGATCTGCCAGGTGGACGTAGGGCAGGACGCTCCCATCCAGATCGTTACCGGCGCGCAGAATGTCCGGGCGGGTGATCTGGTGCCTGCGGCGCTGCACAATTCCTGGCTGCCCGGCGGCGTCCACATCACCAAGGGGAAGCTGCGGGGAGAAATCTCCAATGGTATGCTCTGCTCCTTGAAGGAACTGGGGCTCACTCTGGGAGATTTTCCCTATGCCATTGAGGACGGTATTTGGATTCTGCAAGAGGATTGCCAGCCCGGCGACGACATCAACGCGGTCATCGGTAACGACGACACTGTGGTGGATTTTGAGATCACCAATAACCGCCCCGACTGCTATTCCATCATCGGCCTTGCGCGGGAGGCTGCTGCGGCTTTTGGCAAGCAGATGAAACACCACGAGCCGGTGGTGCATGGCAGCGACGCCGGTTCTATTTTCACAGAACTGGATGTAGAAGTCCCCGCCATCCACCTGTGCAGCCGCTATACCGCCCGGATGGTGGCCAATGTGAAGATCGGCCCCTCTCCCAAATGGCTGCGCCAGCGGCTTCGTGCCAACGGCATCCGCGCCATCAACAATATTGTAGACATTACCAACTATGTGATGCTGGAATACGGCCAGCCCATGCATGCTTTTGACTACCGTTATGTAAGCTCCGGCAAAATCATCGTCCGGGAAAGCACGGAGGGTGAAACCCTCACCACCTTGGACGGCAATGTGCGCAGCCTAAAACCGGGGATGCTGGTGATTGCCGACGAAGAAAAGCCCATCGGTCTGGCAGGTATTATGGGCGGTGAAAACTCCGAAATTCTGCCGGACACCACCAAGGTAGTCTTTGAGTCCGCCAACTTCAACGGCACATCCATTCGCCAGACCGCCTTGGCGCTGGGTATGCGGACCGAGTCCTCCGGAAAATTTGAGAAGAATCTTGACCCTATGATGACGCTGCCTGCTATTCAGCGCGCCTGCGAGCTGGTGGAGCTGCTTCAGTGCGGCGATGTACTGGACGGTGTCATCGATATTCTGAACCATATCCCCGCGCCCAAGGAGCTTCCACTGGATGTGGACGCCATCAACGCCCTGCTGGGCACGCAGATTCCTCAGGAAACCATGGAGGAATACCTTCGTCTGCTGGAAATCCCTGTGGAGAATGGGAAAATTCAGGTTCCCAGCTGGCGGCCTGACCTAAACCTGACAGCCGATATTGCCGAGGAGGTGGGACGTTCTTATGGCTACAATGAAATCCCCACCACCGCCTTCAAGACCTCCACCCAGGGTGGATATACCCCGGTTATGCTGTTTGAAAACCAGGCTGGCAGCCTCTGCCGGGGATTGGGCTACAGCGAGATCATCACCTATTCTTTCGTCTCCCCAAGCGTATTTGACCAGATCCGGCTGCCGGAGAACGCGCCGGAGCGCAATGCCCTGCGCATCCAGAATCCATTGGGAGAGGATACCTCCATCATGCGCACCATTGCCCTGCCCTCCATGCTGGACATCCTGGCGCGAAACTATGTTTATCATAATAAGGCTGCGAAGCTCTATGAACTGGCCAAGATTTACCTGCCGCAGACGGATCAGGCACTGCCGGAGGAGCCAAAAATGCTGCTGCTGGGCAGCTACGGCGCCGGGGAAACCTTTTTCCGCATGAAAGGAGAGCTGGACGCGATTTTTTCCGCTTTGAACCTGCCAAGAGCCAGTTATACCGCCGTTCAGAACAATCCCTCCTATCATCCAGGCCGCTGTGCCAGCGTTTCCATCAACGGCATAGCGCTGGGCTATCTGGGTCAGGTGCATCCCCTGGTGGTGAAAAACTACGGAATGGACGGCGAGGTCTTCTGCGCGGAGATCAACTTTACCAAACTCTTTGCTCTGCGCCTTCCGGACGCCACCTATATTCCCCTGCCCAAGTACCCTGGCGTGAACCGGGATCTGTCCGTCGTCTGCGCGGAAAACGTCACAGTAGCGCAGGCGGAGGAAGTGATTCAGGCGGCCGGCGGTAAGCTGCTCCAGTCTATCCGCCTCTTCGATATTTATCGGGGCGCCGGCGTGCCCGCCGGGAAAAAGAGCATGGCATTTTCCCTGGAGCTGCGGGCAAACGACCGTACTCTCACCGACAGCGATTCGGAGCAGGTCATGCGCAACGTTCTTTCCGCCCTGGAGGAAAAGCTGGGCGCCAGCCTGCGTTGAACATCCGTTCACAAAAAATTTATCCCAAGGACTTTACAGTACGGCGGAAATCGGCTATAATAAAAGCAGTTTTTTCCAGGAGGTGGAACCCATGACGGATAGTACCATTAAATTCACAGTCCCCAGCGATGACAAGGAAAATATGCGCCGCATTTTGCGGGGCGTATTCGACGCCCTCAATGAAAAAGGCTACAACCCCATCAACCAGATCGTGGGTTATCTGCTGACAGAGGATCCCACCTATATCACCAATTACAACAGCGCCCGCAGCATGATCTGCAAGCTGGATCGGGACGAACTGCTGCAAGAGTTGGTTCGATGCTATTTGTTTGAGAAACCCTAGTGCTGCCGGGAGGCTTTTGCCACCACAAAAGCCTCCCGCAAATTCTGAATTTTGGAGGTAAATTATGGCTGAGGAAAAGAACGGCCTGATCTACAAGGGCCACCCGCTTATGCGCAAAGACAACTTGGTCTACTATGGCTCTATGGCCGATACGCATATCGTGATGCTCCAGATTCTGGAGACAAAAACCGTCAACGGCGAGGAAATCGCTACAAAAGTATCCGTCCAGCTTCAGCTTACCGATCCCAACGCCAGAGGGCGGGATCGTATCGTCAAAAAAGGCGAAAAGGCAGGGTTATACACCGCCCTGGACTTCGGCTGTGTCTGGCTGGAGCGCGCCTTGGCCGGCAAATAAAAAATTGCAGCTGCCGCTTATGCGGCGGCTGCTTTTTTGATCTCGCACGCCGTCTGGCTTGAGAAACCAGGCGGCGCGTAATTTTTTTCTTTTCGCGCATACTATCCAAAACGTTGGGAGGAATACGCATGGCGACAAACAAACGCGGCCGGCAAAGCTTTATTCTGCCGCAGCCGCCGGTAATTACCCATTGGGCCAGCATTGCCGGAAAAAAAGAATCGGAAGGGCCATTGGCTCATGCCTTTGACCACTGCTGCCGGGATACCTTTTTCGGGCAAAAAACCTGGGAGCAAGGAGAAAAACGAATGCAGCAAATGGCGCTGGAAACCTTGATGGAAAAAGCCAAGCTGCAAAAAGAGGACATTGACCTGGTGTATTCCGGCGATTTGCTGAATCAGTGCATCGGCTCCTCTTTTACCCTGCGCAATACCGGCATCCCCCACCTGGGGCTATACGGGGCGTGCTCTACCATGGCGGAAAGCCTGCTGCTGTCGGCGCTGACCGTAGGCGGCGGCTTTGCACAGCGGACAGTGGCTATGACATCATCGCACTTTGCTTCCTCAGAACGGCAGTACCGTTTTCCGCTGGGATACGGGGGGCAGCGCACCCCCACCGCGCAGTGGACAGTAACAGGCTCCGGAGCGGTTCTGGTAGCATCCTCCGGCAAAGGCCCCAGGATCACATCGGGCACCATCGGTACGGTAACAGATCTGGGGGTGAAGGACGCCAATAATATGGGGGCAGCCATGGCGCCCGCTGCTCTGGCCACCATCAAGGCTCACTTCCTCGACCTGAAGCGTTCTGAGGCGGATTATGACCGAATTGTCACCGGCGATCTGGGACAGGTAGGCAAGGAAGCCCTGCTGGCGCTGGCACGGCAGGAGGGGCTGAACCTTGGGGGAAAACTTATCGATTGCGGCTGTCTGGTATTCGACCGGGAAAAGCAGGATGTCCACGCCGGCGGCTCCGGCTGCGGCTGCAGCGCCATCGTTCTATGCGGCGAGCTGCTGGGGAAACTGTACAGCGGGGCATGGAAACGCATCCTTTTCTGCGGAACAGGGGCGCTCCTCTCCCCCACCTCCACCCAGCAGGGGCTGCCCATCCCAGGCGTATGTCACGGCATTGTAATAGAAGGAGGCAGCGATTAAATGGAATTTATCAAAGCGTTTATTATCGGCGGTCTGCTGTGTGTGATTGGGCAAATCCTCATTGACAAGACCCAGCTGACCCCAGCTCGGATATTGGTGAGCTATGTTGTCCTTGGCGTTATGCTGGGCGCCCTGGGCGTCTATCAGCCATTTGCAGATTTTGCAGGTGCCGGCGCCACCGTACCCCTCACAGGCTTTGGCAATACCCTTGCCAAAGGCGTGCGGGAAGCGGTGGATAAAGACGGCTTCCTGGGTATTTTCACAGGCGGATTTACAGCCGCAGCCGGCGGCATTGCCGCAGCCATTGGTGCGGGTCTGCTGGCCAGTCTGATTTTCAAAGCGAAGGATAAATCCTGATTTTCGGGGTAAGCTACCACTGCGGCAAAGCCGTGAAAAAGAAAGGGAGGTACTATCATGAATAATCAGAACAAGAATCAGAACCAGAATAACCAGAATCAGAACCAGAACAATCAGCAGAACCGGAGCCAGAATCAGAATCAGAACCAGAACCAGAACAAAAACGAACAGCAGAATAAGAACTGCCGTTGACCGGCAGCAGCCCTCCCGGACCACCCGGGAGGGCTGCTTTTTTATAACGCCGCAAAAGTATTCCTATGGAAAAAGTATAAGTACGCCGCTTTTACCTGTTTTTCAAAAATCCGGCTGAGCGCCTTTCCATAGGCGGCAACCTGGGGACGATACCGTTCCACCACCAGCGGAAGCGCAGCCTCCGTCACCATATCGGTTTTGAAGTCGATGATCACCAGTCCGTCTGATTCTACCAGCGCGCAGTCCACCACGCCCTGCAGCAGTATCTGTTCCCCCGCAAGTTCCGCTCCATAATCCGAAGCGTCCTGCAAAATGGAAAACTTAAATTCCCGCAGGATTTCTCCGCCGCTGCGCAGTTTTTCTCCCAATGGACTTGCAAAAAAAGCGGCTATTTGCCTGCTGTTTACCATTGCAGACTGCTCCTGCGTAAGAAAGCGTTCCCTGGCCAGCCATGCAATCTCCGCTTCCACACCGGCCAGATCTCCGCAATTCTCATAACGGATATATTGCATGGCTGCGTGCATGGCGCTGCCATAGTCCTTTCCCCCGGCGCTTTTCTCACCCAGAAACGCCGGTTTGCGCCAAGGCCGTACAGCTTCATTCTGCACGCGGGCGTTCTCCGCTGCCTCCTGATCCTTAGGACGACCCTTCAGCTGGGTAGCCGTTAACTTGCTGGGCGCCTTGGTGGCCGGAAGATGCGCATAGTGAAATGCCAACCCACTGCGAATGGCCTCCACCTCTTCTTCCCCAACGGCCGCAGCCGCTGCCATCGGCGCCGCTGACTGAGCAGCTACCGCAGGCGCGTTGACCAGACGGATAGCCCACGGCGCCTGGGAGCTGCTGGTTTCCTGCGGTCTGCCGACCAGCGCAAACAATTCCCCGGCCTCTGTGCGGCGCAGCGCCGCCAGCAAAACCCATTCCCCTGGACACACCGCAGAAGCGGTCAGCAATTCCCGCTGTCCCAAGTCCATACGCAGCACCAGATCCCGCAGCGTTTTCTCCAGGTATTTTTCCGCATAGGTCATAATCAAGCGATCTCTGGCACGGGTCATCGCCACATACAATACCCGCATTTCTTCGGATAAACTCTCCTCCCCAGCTTTTACACCAATTGCCCGTTTGGAGATCGCCGGGTAACGGACGCGATGCTCGCTGTCCACACAGGACAGCCCCAGTCCCAATTCCTGATGGCAAAGTACCTGCGCACGCAGGCTTTCCCGATTGAACTCCCGGGACAATCCGCACAGGAACACCACTGGAAATTCCAGCCCCTTGGACTTGTGGATGCTCATGATCTGTACGCCCGTACTTTCCCGCTCACCCACCGGAATCAATCCCTGCTCCCCAAGAATTTGCAGATGGGTCAAAAATTGTTCCAAATCCCGCTGCCCTCCGGCGGCATAGTCCAATGCGTACTGGTGGAACGCCTGCACATTTCGCAGCCGTTCGCCCCCATCCGGCTGGGCGGCAAAAATACTGTCCAGTCTTGTGAGGAGCAGAACCTTTTGCAGCAGTTCCGGCAGACCGGAGGTACGTTCTTCCCGTCGCAGGGATTCCAGCACCTCCAAAAAATGCAGCGTCTTGGGTCTATCGTCCAGCTGCAGGGCATCATAAAAACCGCCGCTGCGGTTTTTTGTCCGGACGGCGGCCAAGTCCTCGGCGGTAAAGCCAAATACCGGACTTGCCAAAACCGCGATCAGGGGGATGTCCTGCCGGGGATTACTGATGACCTGCAGGAGCGCGTGGAACGCGCCCACTTCCGGCGTCCGCAGCAAATCCCCGCCTCCTCCAGCATTGCACGGGATACCGCGCCGCTGAAGCGCTGCCCGAAACTGCGCCCCCACACTGCCGGGAGATCGCAGCAAAATCACAATGTCCTCGGCTTTGATGGGACGCAGACCTTCTTCTCCCCGAATCATGTGGCTGCCGTCCAGCAATGCAGCGATCCGCTCCGCTGCAAAGGCAGCTTCCTCGGCATAAGTATCCCGCTCCACAGGGATGGCGTGAAGCTCCACCTCTGCTTCCCCCAAAGGGATATGCGGGATCCCCTCCTGCAACGCCTCTCCGTCGCCATAGTCCAAGCCGCCTACCCGCGCCGTCATACAGGTGCGGAACACATGGTTCGCAGCCTCCAATATTGCGCCGCCGGAGCGAAAATTCCGGGAAAGAAGCACTTTTCTCCCCTGCCCTGCCTCCGCCTGACCCGCTGGTGCAAAAGCGGCATATTTTTTTAAGAAAATGCCCGGATCCGCCAGACGAAACTGATAAACGGATTGCTTCACATCTCCCACCAGAAAGAGGTTGCTCCGCTCCCGCGTCAACGCCGCGAAAATGGCGTCCTGCACCGTATTGGAATCCTGGTATTCATCCACCATGATCTCCCGGAATCGCGCCGATACCTCCCGCGCCGCCGCAGTAAGACCTGTGCGTCCTTTTCCCAGCAGCAGATCCAGTGTTCTGTGCTCCAAATCGCCGAAATCCACAATCCGCCGCCGTTTTTTTGCCTCCGCATATCCCTGAGAAAACTGTTCCACCAGGGAAACCAGTCCCTGGGCAGCCAGCGCTGTCTGCCGCAGATCCGCAAGCACCTGCTCTCCATCATCCGAGAAAGCGGCCAGCTTTTTCCCCAGACCCTTTTTGCAGGCGTCCCGCACGGCCTTGATCCGTTCCGCCGTGTCCGGATCTCCTGCCTTTTTAGAAAAGGTCAGGCGGCCGTAATCCACATCCTTCCATCTGTGCACTTCCTGCCAAGTGCCGCTTTCCCGCAGCCTTTTCAGCTGCGTCACAGTGGCCTGGAGCACATCTGCCGCCTTCTCCCATCCTGTCACCGCCCCCGCCTGGGACGCGCACACGGATAGCGCGGCAATCTGCTGCTCCAAATACACCTGCAAATCTTCTATTAGAAACCGCCCCCAAATGGTTTCCTCCGGGGCGGAAATCCCCTGGCAGGCGCAATCCTCCCGGCACTTTTTCAGCCACGCGGCAGGGTCTAAGTGGCAGCGTGCACTGTCGTATACCTTTTGAATGATCTCCGGCACCAGGCTGTCGGTACGTCCCAGTCCCTGACTGTCCACAAACGCGCGGAAGCCGGCGTTCTCTCCTGCCTGGGCATATTGCTCGTCCAGCAGACCCTGCAATACCTGTTCCCGCAGTTCCTTACATTCGTTTTCATCCGCTACCCGGAAATCCCCCGGTAAATCCAGCCGGTAGACATACTCTCGGAGAAGATCACCGCAAAAGCTATGTACGGTAGAAATCTTCGCCAAGTAAAGCCGCTGCATCTGGCGCTGCAAATGCCGGTTTTCCGGATTGGCGGCAATCTCCCGGGATAGTCTATCGGCGATTTTGCCCCGCAGTTCTGTTGCTGCGGCTTTGGTATAAGTAATGATGAGAAACTCATCCATATTTGCAGGGGACTGTGCATCCGTCAGATAGCCCATAAGCCGGTCTACCAGCACCTTGGTTTTACCCGAGCCGGCGGCGGCGGAAACCAATAGATCTCCGCCCCGTTCTACAACGGCCTGCCGCTGTTCCGGAGTTAGTTGTTCAGCCATGGGTATCCTCCTTTTCCAGCCGATCCCAGAATTCCTGGGCGGTGATCTTTTGATAATTTCTCCTGCCGGGAACGCTGTCCGGGTAGCAGACAGCGCCATAGGGGCAGTAGGTACAAGCATTGAAGCTGGCGCCGCGGGTATAAGGATTTGCTTCTACCATGCCGGAGGCGATCTCGTCCGCCATTTTGCCCAGTACATGATAAACATAGCGTTCCAGCAGCTTCAGCTGTTCCCGGGTAGCAATGTCTCCCGTCAGAGAACCGTCCTTCTTCCAGGTGCAGCAAAGCCGTTTTCGATCCTCCGGTTCCATGGCGCGGAGCACCGCTTCATCGGCCAGAAGCAAGCCGCTGCGCCTCCATAGGCTCTGTCGTTCCTTTTCCGCCTCCTCCGGTGTAAGTCTGCCGTCGGCTGCCAGATAGTTCGCCCGCGCCGGAAAATACTGCACTCCTGCAGGTCTGGCGGATTTGCCAAGGAGTTTTTCCCCATGATCCGCCAGCGCAAAGAGATAGAGCACCATTTGCAGACCCAGACCATAATACAGATCGCAGTAGTCCAATTCCTTTTTGCCCGTTTTATAATCCACCACACGGAAGTATTTCTGACCCGACGCCATCCAGACGTCCACCCGATCCACAAATCCCCGCAATAGGGCGTCCGTTTCCTGACCGTGAACGGCAATGTATGGGGCTTCTCCCTGCGGCTCGCCAAACGCCACTTCAAAGCCCACAGGTTCAAACTCCGAGCGGGACAGTTCCTCCCACAGTTCACCCGCCACCATGGTAAGCTCCTGGTCGTTCCGCGCCAGCAAATAGCGCAGACGTTGTGAATCCAGCTGTCCAAAGCGCTCTGCGGCATACGCCGCCGCATAGGACAAGGCGATGGACAGTGTCTCATCTTTGCCGATCTGGTGGAATCCGCCCCGGGTCATCACCGTTTTTCCCGTTGCCTCCAGCACCGCGTGGATGTAGGTGCCGAACTCCATGGGATCCACGGACGCTTCCTTC
Organism: Candidatus Faecousia intestinigallinarum; assembly: GCA_018715805.1. GTDB lineage: Bacteria > Bacillota > Clostridia > Oscillospirales > Oscillospiraceae > Faecousia > Faecousia intestinigallinarum. Next base: position 57,746 of record DVKX01000018.1, read on the forward strand.
CGTTCCTGCGCGCGGAGGCCATATTGAAGAAAATAACTCAGGCGGCACTGCGCCTGCCTGTCCACCTGTGACGCAGACAGACGCAGCACATCTCCATAGAGTTCTCGTGCCGTTGCCCGGGAGATTCTGCCCAGGCTGTGGGTCGCGCGTCTTTCCATCTCTTGGTATTCCCGGGAAATTCCCAGCCGCTCCGCCTGCTCTGCCGCCTGAAAGCGGGCAAGATAAGCGCCCGCTTCCCTGGGATCTGCCAAAACGCTTCCCAAGGGAGCGTCCAACTTTTTCTCGCCGCCAGCCATCTGCGCAAGGCGTCGGAATACATAGGACGGCTGTCCTGCGGGGCAAAACACCCGAATACTCCGGCGGCTTCCCGAAAACACCTCATAGATCTCCGCAAACTCCGCCTGCAACCCCTCCAGATTGCCGCCGGTAAGGGGAACCCCCAGCTGCCGCACCGCCACCCGTTCCTGATCGGTAAGTACGCCGGAAGCGCCGCTGTAGCCCGGAAGCTGCCCCTCCAACGCCCCCAATACCAGCAAATGCTCTACCTGCTGGCAGCGCATGGCAGATACCGACCCTGCCGTCACCGCATCCAGCACCGGCGGGATCGTCCCTACGTCATACTGCCGCAGCAGCAGACTCAGCAACCTTGGAAACACATCCCGATCCATGGAGGATTCGCCCAGGACGCCGTACATCTGTTCCAGCGCCCCGCACAGAATGTCCCAAAGCTGATTCGCCACCTGCGCGCCGCGAAGATCTCCTGCGGCTTCCCGCTGGGCTGCCAGGGCTTCCAGCCCCTGACGAAGCTGGATTTCCTCCAAAAAATTGGTCAGTGCCAACACCTGTCCCGCCAAATCCTTTGCCTCCCGGAATGCCGATGCCAAGCGAGTCAGCGGTTCTATATGGAACTGCCGGGCGTTATTTAGTTCCTGAAGGAGCGCTCTGTCTGCCTGGCTCCATTCCTGGCCAAGACCACGGGGATGGTTGTTCCATTCCTTCTGCCACCGGCTGCCGCTGACCCCCCACAGAATCGCATAATTTTCAATTTTGTCAAAAATATCTTCCTCCCATTGCAGCAACGATTTTAGATACCGCAGGACATCCTGCTGCGCCAATCCCCCCAGGGCGGCCTCCAACGCGCTGACCACCGAACGAATTCCTGGCTTGTGAAGAATGTCCTCCGTACCCGATTGGTATAAAGGAATCCCCATCCGGTCAAAGGCCAGACGAAGCGGATATTCATACTCCGCCATATCTCCGCAGGCGATGCCGATATCCCGATAGCGCGCACCTTGGGTCGCCAGGCGCAGCACCTGCTCCGCCGCAGCCTGACATTCCTGATAGACTGTATCCGTTCGGTATGCCCTCAGAACCTCCTGCCCCTCTGGCAAGCGGGGGATGCTCCCCTGGAACAACGCCTCCCGTACTGGCAGCAGCGGGGTATCCGTTTCCACTATCCATTCCTTTTTTACCGTCACGCCTGCTTTTTGGGCGTATTGCAGCAGCTGCCGAGCCGTTTGCCCTGCCTTTTCAAAGGCCATGCGGGCAGAACCGGGGCAATCGCAGGTCAAGGCCACTGTGACCTCGGCGCTATTCTGGATCATATGCTCTAAAATGGATAAATGCTGGCGGGTAAAGTCTGGAAAGCCCACTATGTAGAAGATCTGCTCCCGGGCAAAATCGCTGTCCTCCAGCTGCTCCAGAAGCCAGTTCATTTGATCCCTGGGATCCTTTTTCCCGCGCTGGCAAATACCATCGTAGGCTTCCAGGAGCAGGGATAACTCCTCTAATTTCTGCGCCAGCATCCCATCCGTCCGCTGGGACGCCAAACGCAGATCTTCCCCAGAAATGCCGCAGCGCTTAAACTCATCCACGCCGTTGACCAGTTCCGTCAGAAATTCCGGCTTTGTCTCCACGGCGGCGTAGGCCTTCAGTCGGCTGTGCAGCTGGCGGGCAGCCGCCGCCATTGCCACCACGCGGCCGCCATTGTCCAGACATTCCTCAGCGGCCGCGCCCACGCTGTCCGCCACCCGTCGGGCAAGTCGAGTAAAGGACAGCACCTGGGCATACCGGCTGGCGGTATCTCCCGCCCAGGCGCACAACCGCCGCTCCATATCATGGCTGATTAGCTCCGGCACCAGCAAAATACGCTTGCCCCGTCGGTTCTTTACGTCTTCTGCGATCCGCTTCAGCAGCGTGTCGCGGTTCGCAACCCAATCCTTTCCCATCACCAAATGCAGCACGGGTACTCCCCCTCTCTCTTTTCTCCATTGTATCACAGGTTTTGTCCAATAAACAGGGCATTATTTACCCAGACCAAAGAAATTTTCCAGCTTGCCCAGACAGTCCAGGAAGAAAAAGCGCACCTCATTCTCTCCCTGCAGCGCTTCGGCCAGATTCTCCGGCAGCCCGGAACCAACAGCCACTGCGTCAAACCCTTCCGCAGTCGCCGGCAGGCAGAACTGTGGAAAAACCACGCACCACCAGTTTTTCCCTTGCGCTTCTCCAATACGGATTCGCAGGGACTCGTAAATTCCGGCTGGCAGGGCGAATGTGTCATAGACGCGCTTTGGAAATTCCTCCAATCCCAGGGTAACGACAGCTTCATCCATGCTGCCCGCCAAACGCAGCGCATCATTGGCGATCTGCTGCAAATCCTGAATATGCGCCTGCAAAAACGCCTGCGCCTCATCCCTGGTAGGAATATTTTCCAGCAGGGGGGTTAAGTATTCTGTGATTGCGTCTCGCACTTGCAGCTTCACCGCCTGATCCTCGGCGCTGTCGGAATTTGCCACCACGTGCAGCCGAATCAGGCTCTCCCGGAGCAAATCCTTTTGCCCACAGAGATCCCAAATATATATTCCGATCCAAACCACTGCGGCCAAAAGAAACAGTTTCCATGCTTTTCTCATAAAAAATCACCGTCCATAGGGAAATACTTCCAGTATGGACGGCAATCGGGAAAATTATACATTGGATACAGGCATGGAGATGAATACCTGGGGATAATTGTCCTTGAGCATATTGCACACCACAGCGGCATATTCAAAACTGGGCATGATCGCGTACACTGCGGAACCGCTGCCCGTCATCTGCTGCCCTAGAGAGCCGTAGCTGTTGCAGATGGACTTGATATAGTTCAATTCCAGGTGCTCTGCCGTTACTACCGGGTCAAACACATTGCCGATCAAATCGGCGACGCGCCCCAGTTCCCCGGCAAGCAATGCCGATTCCATAGCGCCGTGATCCGGCCGCCTGGCAATGGCAGTTTTATCCAGCTTCTGATACAGTTCCGGGGTGGACACGGAAAAATCGGGCTTCACCACCACAAACACACATTCCGGCATATCCGCCAGCTTCCGCAGGCGCTCTCCCCTGCCGGTAACCTCCGCCGTACCGCCCACCACGCAGAACGGCACATCGCTTCCCACCAGGCTGCCCAATTCCGCCAACGCCAAAATGGACAGCGGGCTGTTATAGTGCCGGTTCAGCGCCCGCAGCACAGCTGCGGCATCCGCGCTGCCGCCTCCCAGACCTGCCTGGGCAGGTATGCGCTTATTGATGCAAATATTCAGCCCGTTGGGGTCTTTTTGAACGGTGTCGAAGAATACCTTTGCCGCTTTCCAGGCCAGATTTTCCTCATCCGTGGGAAATCCCTCCTGCTGGCACATAACGCTCCAAGGTTTTCCAGTATCCAGCTCCAGCGTCACATCATCCCGCAGGGAAATCGTCTGCATGACGCTTTTAATATCGTGATAGCCATCCGGACGCTTGCCCAGCACATCCAGGGTCAGATTGATCTTCGCAAAGGCCGGTTCCAAAAGTGTGTTCATTGAATTTTTCTTCCTTCCAAATAATATCGCTTCTCCCGGGCATGCCCCATGGAAAAGGTTTTGCGGGGCAGCACGCCTCCGATGGTCACATTGCGGAAGAGCGCTTCTTTGCCCATGGGAGGCAGCAGCAGCCCCAGGCTGTTCTCCTGCGCTGCCAGCGCGGCTACCGTCTCCGCGCCGTGGATGTAGTCGATTCTCCCCGGATGCGCAGACAAAAAATCATCCAGCACCGGCTGAAGCACTGCCGCCGCCAACGCGCCCTCTTCTCTGCTAAGATACAGCGTCCCTTGTTCCCCGCCGCAGAGCCATGTAACCGGGTATCCGCCCGGGGCGCAGTGAACTTCCAGTGCCTGGCGCACCGCCCGGGTATCCACATCCATCAGGATTCTGTGGATTGGCTCAAACACCTGGCTGTCATCATGGATATTTTCCAATTCCACCAGGGCAAACCGGGCAGGACTATGAGAAAGATCCCTGCCCGGGCACTTCCGCTTCAAAGCCTCATAGCAGTCCTTGGCCGCAGCCAGGGAATGGTTTCCATCCCCCACCGCCAGCAGCACCTGGCTGCCGGGATAATCCCGGTATTTTTCCATACAGCGGGCGCAGTACGCCGCCATCCGTTCATCAAAAGCCGCAGCGTCTTCCCCGGACACCAATCGTCCGGTGATCCGGCCTCCGCCCTCCATCAGTTCAAAATCATAAAGCAGCGGCAGTTCCTCCTGTTTTTCCCAAAGCGGATCCAGGAGAGAATGGGTTTCATCGTCGCAGAGCATAATTACATGGGGAAATTCCAGACTGGCACCGCTTCGTATCTCCATTCTGGGCGGTATCCGCTCCAGCACAGTCTTTTCCGTGGCTCGAATCGGAGAAGCGGAGCCAGCGCGGTAGTCGTATTGCTCCAGATCCACCATACCCACAATTCCCTGGCGAACCATGCCGTTTTGCAGCCTGCGGCGAACATACACATAGCTGTCCGCATATTCCTGAAAGCCGCCGTTTGCCAGCATATCGGCCATAACTGTGTAGATCGCCGTCCGATTCGGCTTCTTTCCTATCTCCAGTTCCGCCTCCGGCAGCACCATATGCAGTGTGGACGGCGCTTCTCCCACGCACGCCCGTACCCGCTGCCAATAGGATAGATCCGATGTAAATTGATCGCAGGCGATTACCGCCCATTTTTCCAGTTCTGCCTCTTTGGGAAGCAGAATCCGCGCGCTTTGAAACAGTTTCATGCTTTTCGCCGCCTTTCCTTTGCCATTATATCGAATATTGCAAAAATTTGCAATTCCCAGGAAGCCGCTTTCCTGAATTGTATATTTCTTTCCCAGCGGGAAACCCTATGGACAGCAAATAGGAAGGGAGTAATAGGTATGGATACGCTTGCGCTGATCCTGTCGATCATCGGCTGCATCAACTGGGGGCTTGTGGGTATTTTCCAATTCGATCTGGTTGCCTGGCTCTGCGGCGGCCAGGGAGCCGTACTCAGCCGTATTATTTATACCATCGTCGGCCTGGCCGGTCTATGGTGCATCAGTCTGCTGTTCCGCCGGCGAGACCGCATCGACGGGGAATAACAGATCAGGCGGCAGTACCCAAAAGCCGGTGCTGCCGCCTGTATTCTTTAGAAATAGCAGCGGACGATGCAGCTGACCTTCTCCCCATTATACTCGCCATACACGGTGGTAGTACCAAAGCCCACTGCGGTGACCACACCCTTTTCAATGGTGCATACATCCGTATCATCGCTGGTCCAGGTAATGAGGTCGGCGTGCTCCCAGTCGTCAAAGAGCTGCCACTGTTCTCCGTAGCTGCTCAGGGTAAAGTCCTCCCGGTTCAGCACCAGATCCAAATCCGGCAGCGTAGTGGCTTCCGTAGGAGGCTCGGTGGGTTCCGTCTCCGTCTGGATCTCGCAAATCACCAGACATTCGCGGGACACGCTGCCACAGGTTACGGTAATGGTTGCCTGTCCGCCAGACACGGCGGTAATCATGCCATCCTCCGTCACCGTGGCAACGCTGGGATCGGAGGAAGTGTAGACAATCTTATCCGTGGTATTCACAGGCGTGGGAGTCGCGCCCAAGCGCCAGTTATCCCCAACCGCATCCAGGATAACCTGGGTATCCGGCAGTACCAAATCTGTGCAGGAGAGATCCTGCTCTGTGGGCTGGGTCTGAGCCTGCGGCAGCGTCACTGTGGGTTTCGTATCCTGCTTGGCGAAGGGATTCCAGCCGGCCGGGAGGAAGAAACGTACGCCGATATAAATAATTACCGCAATGATCGCCAGTACCAGTATCACGGCCACAGCGCTCAGCGCGCGATTGCTGCCGCCGCCCTTTTTCCGCTGCCTTTCCGGAGGAACCTCCTCCCGCCGCCCGACAGCGTTTTTATTGGCCTTATTCCGCTTGCGCACATTGGCTTTGGAAAAACGTCCGCCCTTTACATAGGTATAAGTAGAAGTGGCGGCAGATTCCTCGCCCGCAGCCTCGTCCATGCTTACCGGTGCATCCGCTGGCTTTGCGCTGCCGCAGATGGGACACTGAGACGCAGTTTCTGGGTATGAGGTGCCACAAACTTCACAGATAATCTTACTCATGTTGAACCTCCAAATTCGGCGCAGAACCTCTGCGCCATTTTCTCCTTCATTATAACAGTTCCTTTCAACAAAAACAACCATAAACCTGTTGCTTTTTTGCCGAATTTCAATTATGATAGAGAGCATAAGAGAAAAGGAGGCGATGGATTTGCCAGACCCGAAGCAAGTTTCCCCTTTACTGGACGGCTTCCTCATAGGAGAGCCGATCAGCGATCATCATGGCATTCGCTGCTGTCCGGCAATGGAGAAAGACTCTGATAATAAGTACATACTAAAGATCATTTCCATCCCCGCAAGTCAGACGCAGCTAGACGCCCTGCTGCTCACCGGCGCTTACCCCAGCAACGCGGCGGCTCTGGAATACTTCCGTTCCTTGGCAGATGATGTTGTCCGGGAAACGGAAGCGCTGGAAGCCCTGTCGCAATTGGAGGGATTTCTTCCCTTTGCCGGCGTTCAGGTAGTTCCTATGGAAAACGCGGTGGGTTTTGAAGTTTATTTGCTCAGTCCATACCGTCACAGCCTGCAGCGCTATTTCCGTAAGCATACCATGACCCATCTGGCTGCGGTAAACCTAGGATTGGATTTGTGCGCCGCATCGGCCATTGCCCGGCACAAGGGCTACCTGCACACAGCGATCACGCCCAGCAACGTCTTTATTTCCGACAAGCAGGAGTATCGCATCGGCGACCTGGGACTGGTAAAGCTCAGTTCTCTTCCGTATGCTTCCCTGCCGGAGCAGTACCACAGCAGCTATACCCCGCCGGAGATCCAGGACGCCATGTCCAAGCTGAACGACACCATGGACGTATATGCCATTGGCAGAATCCTCTACCAGGCGTTCAACGGCGGTATCCTGCCGGAACTGGAAAAAGACGCGCGGGAACCTCTGCCGCCGCCTGCATATGCAGATTATGAAATGGCCGAGATCATCCAAAAGGCCTGCGCAGACGCTCCCGGCGAACGCTGGAAAAACCCCACGCTGATGGGGCAGGCTATCGTGGACTATATGCAGCGCAACGGCGCCAACGATGTCCCCATCGTCCCCCCCTCCATCGCCAGACAGGAAGACGCCGCCTTCTCCCAACCCGAGGCGGATATGGATCAATCCCGTCCTCCGGAATCCAAGGAAGATGCTTCCCAGCCGGAGCTCCCGGCTGAAGATCATGAAGAATTGGCGTTTTTCTCTCAGCTGGTTTCGGACGAGACAGCTCCCGGCGAGGATACCGTGGTCGGCGACTCCTATGACGGTCTGTCCGGGGAAACATCTGATATGCTCTCCCTGGCGGATGAGCTGATCGCTCAGGAAGTGCCCAGCGCTGTCGTGGCGCCGGAGCCAATTGACGTCCCCGTTCCGGAACCGCTTCCTGTGGAAGCGACCGAGGAAACGGCGGAAGAGGATGACCAGGAGTCTGAGGAGGACATCCTGGCGGAAGCCATTCGCCTCTCCGCCCAAACGCCGGAGGAAACCGCGCCGGAAAAAGCGTCTGCGGAAGAAGCAACCCCGGCGCCCAAGAAAAAGCGTTCTCTGACAAAGTTCGTAGGCATGGCGGTCAGCGTTTTGGTGGTGGCGGCGCTGCTGGCGGGAGGCTATTATTTCTACAGGGAATACTACTTGGTACAAGTGGATTCCATCTCCCTCACCGGAGCTAACGATCACCTACGGGTAGCGGTGTCCGCCCAGATTGAGGATTCTGCGCTGACCGTTGTCTGCAAGGATACCCATGGTAATGTGATTACATCTCCTGTGGTCAACGGCGAAGCGGTCTTTGAGAATCTGCCCGCCAATACCCAATTCCAGATCTCCCTGACGGTGGAGGGCTTCCATCAGCTCACCGGTGTTACCACCGACAGCTATAATACGCCATTGGAAACCAATGTAGTACAGTTCCAGGCGGTTACCGGTGCGGAGGACGGCTCGGTGATCCTCAGCTTTACCATTGATGGACGGGAGCCGGAGCAGTGGAGCGTGGCTTACAGCGCTGAAGGCGAGGAAGAGAAAACCGCAACATTTACCGGCCATACCGTAACCATTCGGGAGCTGACCTTGGGAAAAGAATACACCTTCCGCCTGATGGATGAGGCCGGTCTATATATCACCGGCACCAACCAGATCACCTATACCGCTATGTCCATGGTCTATGCGGAGAATCTCACCGTTACCGATCATCAAGAGGACGGCTTCACCGTTACGTGGAACGCGCCGGAGGGCGCCAATGTGGAAAGCTGGACGGTGCGCTGCTACAACAACGCAGGTTTCGACCAGAGCTTCACCACCACGGATCTGCAGGCTACCTTTACCGGCCTGGACTTCACCCAGATGCACACTGTAGATGTGACTGCGGCGAATATGGCCGTTGGAACGCAGCTTTATATTTCCAGCAACCCTGTGACCATTACGGATCTCCGAGCCAATGCGGAAGATGCCGCAAGTATCCAGCTGGATTGGGACTTCACAGGTACAGAGCCGGCCGGCGGCTGGCTGGTTGCTTACACATTGGGAGACGGCGGCCAGGAGCAGGTTATCTCCACAGAAAGCAATCATTTGGAAATCACGCCCGCGATTCCAAATACCATTTACCACTTTTCCATCCGGGCTGCCGATGGAAGCACCGTCTTTGGCGGCAGTCTGACAGTGAATACACCGGAAGCGGAAGCCTTTGACGACCGCAGTCATGGTATTGCTGCGGAGGATCTGCGTTTCTCCCTGTGCCTTCGTCCGGACACCGAAAATTGGAGTTACAGCGATCTGTCCACCGATTCTTTCACCACCACTTTCCAGGCAGGGCAAAGCGCGGGTTTGACCGTGCGAATCAGCGGCGGCTACAACTATAACCGTGAGAACGTCACAACTCTGGTAGCGATCCGGGATGCCGACGGCAACCCGCTGGCCTTCACCTCCCGCACAGACGCCTTCAGCGAACTGTGGGATACGGACGCTGACCGGTGTTTGTTGGATCTCCCAACGCTGCCGGATCTTCCGGGAGAATACCGGGCGGAGGTCTACTTCAACGGCCAGCTGGCGGGCAGTGAGCCTTTTACCGTGACTGCTCCTGAGCAAGCCGAAGCAGAAACACAGCCGGAAACGGAATAAATGAAACCGCCGGCTAAGCCGGCGGTTTGACTAGATCCTAAAGGGCTTATTCTGGGAAGCTGTCCTTACTCCGGCTTTTGATACCGCTTCGTTCACGCTGACCGTAAATAAAGGCCGATTGGGTTTCCATGCGTGGTATTTCCCCAGCCATTGACGAACGCCCCCTCCCAAAGCACGGGAGGGGCGTTTGTCCGGGAATGCACGATTCCAATCTTTTCACGCTTGTGTCAATATCCAGTTTTTCTCCCCGGCTGCGGCGGATATTTTACTGTCCTGACAAAAATAAAATTTACCAGTCCCCTTTTGGGAAAACCTATGCTATAATGATAACGCGACTATGGAAGGAGGAAAATCGTGAAAGCGGAAAGTCACCGCCTTTTAGGCGAATATCTGATACAGCAATATATGCCGGGACTATCCTCCCGCAACGCCCGCGTCTTTCTGATGGGCTGTGTGGAGCCGGATCGGAACCCCGCCACATATTTGAAAGGCTCCCTGCGCAGCCAGTGGCTGCGCGGACACAATTGGGGCAACGCTCAGCGGTATATGGCGCGCATCTCCGCCCGCCTGGAGCGCAAGGAACAGCTGAACATCTGGGATTATTACTGCCTGGGCAAACTGATCCATTACATAGCCGACGCCTTCACCTATGCCCACAATGCCCATTTTTCCAGTAATCTCCGTGGGCACTGCGGCTATGAGCGTATGCTGCAGGCTTACTTCCGGCAGTATATTGCGGGCTGCGACGGTACTGTGCCCGGATGGTACGGCACAGTCATGGAAACAGTAAAAGCATACCATCGCGACTATGTTCGCCGTCCCATCAGCCTGCATGCGGACGCCAGCTACACGGTTACCGTATGCAGCACAGTTCTCGCTGTCCTCACCGGCGTGAGGCAGCTTGAACCGGCATTGTGCTGAATACGATAGAAACGCAGAAAGCATGATTGTGCGCAGCTGGCAGCGCGGATGAAAAGCTGGGATTTTCCAGGATAAGGATTCGGGAAAATTGTTGGACAGGCCAATTGGGAAATCTCCAATCCGCGGCGGATTATGAGCCTTCATGGAATAAGGTTCCACGCACATTCTTTACAAAGGCAAATAAAATCAACTTATCTATTCCATCAATTAAAAAGGAATTTTTTGTCTTTCCTCTTGCAAATGGCAGGAAAGGGTGCTATACTATTCCCAGTAATCCCAATAGGAGGATCGTCATGGTTACCAGCTTTGCCGCGCAGTTTTTCTTTAGCTACTATTACTTTTTCTCGTAAAAGGTAATAGCGATTTGTGCTGCAAAGAACCATATCCGCGAATTGACTTTACTCGCCGCACGGAATCGCATCCGTGCGGCGTTATTTTTTAATGAGGAGTTGGAATTTATGATCGCAATATTGAAAAACGGCGTTACCCCTGCGCAAACAAAGCACCTGGTAGACTGGCTGAAAGCCATGAATATCGATGTACACGTTTCCGAGGGTAAGGAAGTTACGATCCTGGGACTCATCGGCAATACCAGCCGGGTGGATATGGAGCTTTTGCGCAGCCTGGATATTGTAGAGACGGTCAAGCGGGTATCTGAACCGTATAAACAGGCAAACCGGAAATTTCACCCCAAGGACACCATCGTGCAGGCCAACTCTATCCGCATCGGCAGCGGTTATTTCGCCATGATCGCCGGTCCTTGTTCCGTGGAATCGGAGGAGCAGATCATAGAAGTGGCGCGGGCTGTGAAAGAGGGCGGCGCGGATATTCTGCGAGGCGGCGCGTTCAAGCCCCGCACCTCGCCCTACGCTTTCCAAGGTCTGAAAGACGAGGGCGTCCGCCTGCTGCTGGAAGCAAAAAAAGCCACCGGGATGCCCATCATTACCGAGATCATGACCATCACCGCCCTGCCCCTGTTTGAAGATGTGGATATTATCCAGGTAGGCGCCCGGAATATGCAGAATTTCGACCTTCTGAAGGAACTGGGCAAGACGAAAAAGCCCATCCTGCTCAAGCGCGGCCTGGCCAATACCATTGAGGAACTGCTTATGAGCGCAGAATATATCATGAGCGAGGGCAACGAGAACATTATCCTGTGTGAGCGAGGCATCCGCACCTTTGAAACCGCTACCCGCAACACGCTGGATCTCTCCGCAGTGCCTGTGCTCCACGAGCTGACCCACTTGCCCGTTGTGGTGGACCCCAGCCACGCCACAGGACATTCCCGACTGGTAGCACCTATGGCGGCTGCCGCAGCAGCCTGCGGCGCAGACGGCATTATGATTGAAGTTCATAATAACCCCGCCTGCGCTCTGTGCGACGGCGCCCAGTCCATCACACCAAGTCAGTTCCAATCCATTAACCATCAGGTGCGGAAAATACTGGAGGCGGTGCGATGAAGGTGGGGATTCTTGGGCTGGGGCTTATCGGCGGCTCTCTTGCCCGCGCCTATGCTCTGGCGGGACACACTGTTTTGGCCTGGGACGCCGATCAGAGTATCCTTTCCTTTGCTCAGCTGGCCGGCGCCGTCCACGCCCCTCTTACGGAGGAAAGCATCCCTGCCTGCGAGCTTTTCCTATTAGCCATTTATCCTGACGGCAGCGCCCGCTGGTTGGAGGAAAACGCCGCAAGAATTTCCCCAGATGCATTGGTCATCGATTGCTGCGGTGTAAAACGAGAAATCTGCCGCCGCTGTTTTCCATTGGCGCAGCAATATCATTTCACCTTTGTGGGGGGGCATCCCATGGCGGGTTCTCATTTTTCCGGCTTTAAGTACAGCCGGGCAGACCTTTTTCAAGGCGCCCCCATGGTGCTGGTTCCCCCCAGGTTTGACGATATTGCCCTGCTGGAGCGGGTGAAAAGCGCCCTCAGTCCCTGCGGCTTCGGCACTTTCTCTGTGACTACAGCAGAATCTCACGATCAGATGATCGCATTTACTTCCCAAATGCCCCATATTGTCAGCAACGCCTATGTAAAATCCCCCACTGCGTCCCGGCACAAGGGTTTTTCCGCCGGGAGCTATAAGGATCTCACCCGGGTAGCCTGGCTGAATCCTCAGATGTGGGCGGAACTTTTTTTAGAAAACCGGGATTTTGTGCTGGAGGAATTGCGCGGCTATATTCAGGCATTGGAGGAATACCGCAAGGCCATTGCGGAGAACGATCAAGAACAGCTGACCGCTCTGCTGGATGCGGGGCGCCGGCGGAAGGAGGAAATTGACGGATGAGAGCAGTGCAGGTTCACGCCTCGAAACACTATGACGTGCTGATCGGCAGCGGGCTGCTGAAGCAGCTGGGAGAATTTACGGCTCGGGTAACGCAGGCAGGAAAAGCCGCGATTGTAACGGACAGCAACATAGCTCCTTTGTATCTGGAAAGCGCCGCACAGAGTTTGAAAAATGCGGGATTCTCCGTAGCAGCCTATGTTTTTCCCGCTGGCGAAGCCAGCAAAAACGGCGAAACATACCTATCCCTTTTATCCTTTTTGGCCAAAAACCAGCTGACCCGCGCCGACTGTATCGTGGCGCTGGGAGGCGGTGTAGCAGGCGATCTGGCGGGTTTCGCTGCGTCCACCTATCTGCGGGGGATATCCTATGTGCAGGTACCTACTACGCTGCTTTCCGCCGTGGATTCCTCTGTGGGCGGAAAGACCGCCATTGACTTGCCCGAGGGAAAGAATCTGGCAGGCAGCTTCTATCAGCCCAGTCTGGTGCTTTGCGACACCGATCTGCTGGATTCCCTGCCGGAAGCGGTCTTCCGGGACGGCTGCGCTGAGGTCATCAAATATGCGGTTTTATTCGACGCGGAATTATTCTCGTATTTGCAGGAAACGGGACTGTCTTTCCATCGGGAAGCGGTAATCGCCCGGTGCGTGGAATTAAAGCGGGATGTGGTCGCCAAAGATGAATTTGACCGGGGACAGCGGCAGCTGTTAAATCTTGGGCATACCGTAGGACACGCTGTAGAAGCGCTCAGTGCCTTTACCATCTCTCATGGCAGCGCCGTAGCCATAGGCATGGCCATTGTCTCCCGCGCCAGCTGCCGTGCGGGCCTCTGCAGCGCCCAGACCAGAGATGCCGTTTGCTCCCTGCTGCATCGCTTCAGCCTGCCTGCCGCTGTGACCTTTTCCCCCGCGCTGCTTTCCTCCGCCGCGCTTTCCGATAAGAAGCGCAGCGGCGGGACGATCCAACTCATTGTACCCCAGGCCATTGGGCAATGCCGCCTCCTTCCTATGCCGGTGGAAAATTTGGAAGCTTTCATCACTCTGGGGGTATGACTATGGATATTACCATTCATCCCCGCAAACTCCGAGGTACGCTCCAAGCCATCCCTTCCAAGTCCCAGGCACACCGGCTTCTGATCTGCGCCGCATTTGCAGACAGTGTGACGGAGTTATGCTGCCCTCAGGTAAATCAGGACATTGAGGCCACCGTGCAATGCCTTCGATCTCTGGGAGCAGGCATCGTCAGAACCCATGCAGGGTATCGTGTAACGCCCATTTCCACGCCCCCCAAGGCGGCTGTTCTCCCCTGCCGGGAAAGCGGCTCTACCCTGCGCTTCCTTCTGCCGGTGGCCGGCGCGCTGGGGGTGGACGCAGTTTTTACCATGGCAGGCAGACTGCCTCGCAGACCCCTGTCTCCATTGCAGGAGGAGCTGATGCGAATGGGGTGCTCCATCACCCGTCCCACAGTGGACACACTCCGTTGTCAGGGACAGCTTCGCGCCGGAAATTATACCATATCCGGCAGCGTTTCCAGTCAGTTTATTTCCGGGCTTCTCTTTGCCTGTGCCCTGATACCCGGGGTCAGCCGGATACACATCACAGACCGGCTGGAATCTGCGCCCTATGTGACAATGACGCAGGAAGCAATGGGTCTATTTGGAGTAGATACCACCGCTTTCCTTATCCACGGCGGCGGGAGGTTTCATTCCCCGGGAAATCTTCCGGTGGAGGGGGATTGGAGCAACGCCGCTTTCTTTCTGGGCGCGCAGGCATTGGGTTCCGATTTGGAAATCCAGGGTTTGAATCCCTGCTCCTCCCAGGGCGACCGGGCGGTGTCGGCGCTTCTCGCCGCGCTTTCCCAGAGAATTTCCATTTCCGCCCGGGATATTCCAGATCTTGTTCCTATTTTAGCGGTAGTAGCCGCCGGTAAGCAAGGCGCTGTCTTTACGGACATCATGCGGCTGCGGCTGAAAGAATCCGACCGGGCGGCCTCCGTTGCCGCCATGCTCCGCTCCCTGGGTATCCGGACAGACGTGACTGAGAACCAGCTGACTGTGCATCCCGGTATTTTTCAAGGAGGCGCGGTGGATGCCTGCGGCGATCATCGCATCGCCATGGCGGCCGCCGTCGCCGCCACCGTCTGTCAATCCCCGGTAACCATTCTGGGGGCGGAATGTGTAGAAAAATCTTATCCCCAATTCTGGGCGGAATACCGCCGGTTAGGAGGAAATTATGAGCAGCACCTACGGTGAACACTTGAAGCTCTCCATCTTCGGCCAATCCCATGGAGCAGCCATTGGCATGACCCTGGACGGCATCCCCGCCGGTCTGCCGGTGGATATGGAACAGCTTCAGCATTTTCTTAACCGCCGCGCCCCAGGGCGGCAGGATTTTTCCACCCCCCGGCGGGAAGCTGACCGGCCGGAATTTCTCTCCGGCGTGGTGGGAGGGTATACCTGCGGCGCCCCCATTGCCGCCGTCATTCCCAATACCAATACCCATTCCGGCGACTATGCCAACCTAAAGGACTGTCCCCGTCCCGGTCACGCAGATTATACTGCCCAGGTGAAGTATGGCGGCTATCAGGACGCCGCTGGCGGGGGACATTTCTCCGGGCGGCTCACCGCTCCTATGTGCATCGCCGGAGGGCTGTGCCTGCAGTGGCTGGCCGGGAAAGGCATTGCGATCGCCGCGCATCTGGCTTCTGTCGGCAATGTTGCAGATACGCCGCTCGATCCAATGACTCCGGCGCTCTCCGCCATCGGCACGGATTTCCCGGTGATCGACCCGGCGGCAGGGCACGCCATGCGCCGCGCCATTGCCGATGCCAAAACGCATGGCGATAGTCTGGGGGGCGTCATTGAATGTGCCGTGACCGGGCTGCCTGCCGGATTGGGCGAGCCAATATTCGGCGGAATGGAAAGCCGTCTGGCCGCTATTCTCTATGGCATTCCCGCAGTGAAAGGCGTGGAGTTTGGTGCAGGCTTTGCCGCAGCCAAAATGCTGGGAAGTCAGCATAACGATCCCTTCGCCGCTGAAAACGGCAGGATTTACACCCTGACCAACCATGCCGGAGGGATTCTGGGCGGCATTACCAACGGTATGCCCCTTCTCTTCCGGGTAGCCGTCAAGCCCACCCCATCCATTTCCCTGTCCCAGCAGAGCGTCTCCCTGACCCGGTTAGAGCCAACTGCCCTGGTGGTAAAGGGACGGCACGATCCCTGCATCGCCCCAAGAGCCGTGCCTGTGGTGGAAGCCGCCGCAGCCATCGCCATTATGGACGCTTATCTTGCCCAAACAAAATTTTAGGAGGAATCTTACATGGAACTTTCTGAACTGCGCCGGGAGATGGATCGCATCGATGACTCCCTGGTTTCCCTGTTCACCCAGCGGATGGATGTAGCCGCTCAGATCGCTGACTACAAAAAAGCCAATAGCCTGCCCATTTCCGCCCCCCTCCGGGAGCGGGAAAAATTGCAGGATGTGGCCAAAAAAGCCGGCACAGAGATGGAGAACTATACCCGGGTTCTTTACTCCATGCTCTTTGAGCTGAGCCGCAGCTACCAGAGCAAGCGCTGCGGCCTGCACTCCACGCTGTACAAGCAGATCGTGGAGTCCATTAATTCCACACCAAAGCTGTTTCCCCAGGCTCCCATGGTGGCCTGCCAGGGCGTGGAGGGCGCTTATTCGCAAATTGCCTGCGAGCGTATCTTCAAGAATCCCTTTATCTTATATTTTAAGAATTTTGAAGGCGTATTCACCGCCATTGAGCAGGGGCTATGCCAATACGGCGTTCTGCCCATTGAGAATTCCACCGCCGGGTCTGTGAAGAAAGTCTATGATCTGATGATCCGGCATAATTTTTCCATTGTCCGCACCTTCCGGCTGAAGATAGACCACAATCTTCTGGCAAAATCCGGAACCAGGCTGGAGGACATCCGGGAAATCTACTCCCATGAGCAAGCCATCCGCCAGTGCTCCGCGTTCCTGGAAACCCTGCCCAATGTGAAAGTTACGGCTGTGGAAAATACCGCGGTGGCGGCGGAAATGGTATCCGGCAGCCAGCGTAAGGACGTGGCAGCGCTTTGCAGCCACGCCTGCGAAGAGCTTTACGGCTTGAGCTGTCTGCGTCCCTCCGTTCAGGATGAGGGCAGCAACCGCACCCGCTTTATCTGCATCAGCAAAAAACTGGAGATTTATCCCGGCGCAGACAAGACCAGCATTATGATGGTGCTGAACCACAAGCCCGGCGCGCTGTATAAGGTGCTAGCACGGATGTATGTGCTGGGCATCAACGTAACGAAACTGGAATCACGCCCCATCCCCGAGCGGGAATTTGAATTCATGTTCTACTTCGATCTGGAAACTTCTATCTACTCGGAGGAATTTGTGCAGCTGATGTGCGAACTGGAGGAGCTTTGCGATGAGTTCAAATATCTGGGCAGCTACAGCGAGGTGGTCTGATGGAATGCGGGCTTCTGGGGGAGCGCCTGGGGCACAGCTATTCCCCGCAGATCCATGCCCAGCTGGGCGGCTACTCCTACCATCTGTTTGAAAAAAAGCCGGAGGAACTGAAAGCATTTCTGCGTCATGGCACATTCACTGGGCTGAATGTGACTATCCCCTATAAGAAAGCTGTGATTCCCTACTGCCAAGAATTATCTCCCCGAGCGGAAAAGCTGGGGGCTGTCAATACCCTGCTGCGTCGGGAAGACGGCAGTCTGGTTGGCCACAACACCGATTTTTTTGGTTTTTCCTATATGGTGCAAAAAAGCGGCGTTCCCGTTGCCGGAAAAAAATGCCTGATTCTGGGCAGTGGGGGCGCTTCCGCCACGGTGACGGCCGTGCTGAAAGAATTGGGCGCTGAGGCCGTGGTTATCTCCCGTACTGGGGAAAACAATTACAGCAATTTAGACCGGCATAGCGATGCCGCCGTAATCGTCAACACGACCCCGGTGGGAATGTATCCAAATACAGGCCGAAGCCCCGTCCCTCTATCCAAATTCCCCCGCCTGGAAGCCGTGCTGGATGTGGTCTACAATCCCGCGCGCACCCAGCTGCTGCTGGATGCAGAGGAGCTCGGTATCCCTTGTATGAACGGATTGTGGATGCTGGTGGCGCAGGCCAAGGAAAGCGCAGAGTGGTTCACCGGAAAGCCCGTGCCCAATAGCGAGATTGATCGGGTATATCACCTTCTCCGCCGGGAAATGGAAAACTGGGTATTGATCGGTATGCCCGGTTCCGGGAAAAGCACTGTGGGCAGGCAGCTGGCGGCGCAGCTGGGAAAGCCGTTTGTGGACGTGGATGATGAAATTGCGCAGCAGGCAGGTATGTCTATCCCGGATATATTTACAGACCAGGGCGAAGCCGGGTTTCGCCAGTGGGAAAGCCGCGTCCTGGAGCAGCTGGGAAAAGAGTCCGGTCTTGTCATCGCCACCGGGGGAGGCTGCGTCACGCGAAAAGAAAACTATCCTCTGCTCCACCAGAATGGCCGCATTTTTTGGCTGATCCGGGACTTATCCAAGCTCCCCATTGAAGGCCGTCCGCTTTCCCAGGCGGGCAGTCTATCGGAAATGGCGGCGCGGCGTTTTCCCATGTACCAGTCCTTCGCGGACTGCACCGTTTCCAACAATGGAGCGCTGGAAGAGACAATACAGCAAATCATGGAGGCAATCCTATGAAAATTTTAGTGCTGAACGGCCCCAATATCAATATGCTGGGCATTCGCGAACCGGGCATCTATGGCAAGCAGACATTTGCAGATCTTTTATCTCTGCTGGAAGAAACCGCCCGGCAGGAGCAGGTTTCCATCACGCAATTTCAGTCCAACCACGAAGGGGTCATTGTAGACAAAATTCAGGAAGCGCTGGGCGCGTACGATGGCATCGTTATCAATCCCGCCGCCTATACCCACACCAGCGTGGCCATTTTAGACGCACTGAAAGCCGTTTCCATCCCCGCAGTGGAGGTGCACATCTCCAATGTGGACGCACGAGAGGGCTTCCGGCAGATTTCCTACGCAGGCATGGCCTGTGAAAAAACCATCAAGGGGCAAGGCTTGGACGGCTATCGTCAGGCAGTGCAATATCTAAAGGAAACATACGGGAAATAAATATATGGCCTGCCGGGATGTGCTCCTTCGGCAGGCCATGTATTTGCATATTGTGCGTATTCTTAAATCTTTTCTGCCAGTCGCTCTTTTTTGCATATTCTTCATCAGATGCCGGCTGGCACCGCTCTTTTTTTGTGTTTTATCGGGTACTTCCAATGCGGATACTTTGCAGTATTCTGGGAGAGGCCGCGCCAGAACGCAGCCTCTCCCCTTTTCGATGGTTATTCTACAGATTTCAGCGCCTCCGCCATATTGATGCGCTCCAGCTTAAAGTATAAGATGGTGTCTACAAAGACTGCCGCCAGGAACGTCAGCACAATGGCAAGGACATAGGAAGGCCACAGAAGTCTTGCTGTAAACCACACCATATCCACCTGGATCTGACTCATCACAAACACCAGCAGCCCCCAGCCAGCGCCCAGACCCACCAAGGCGCCCAGACCGGTAAGCAGGAAGTTCTCCTTGAACACATAGGCCGCCGTCTCCGCAGCGTTGAAGCCCAGCACTTTAATAGTAGCAATCTCCCGCATACGCTCGGTGATATTGATATTGGTCAAGTTGTAGACCACGATCACCGCCAGCATACCCGCGCAAACCACCACTGTGGCCACCACCAAATTCATGGCTTCCAGCATCGAGCTGACCTGACCTGCCATATCCTCGCTGACAGTTACATTCATCACGCCGTCATAATCGGATATTTTGGCACTGGCATAATGAGGATCCTGGGAATCCTTCACCGTAATATAAGCTACCTGGTTTTCCGGAAGTTCGCCCCATTGAGTCTCCACCGTTGCTTGGGACAAAATTACATAGTTCTGCACGTTATTGTCGAAAATCCCGGAAATTTCCACCTCCAGCACTTCCATATCCGCCGTGCGAAGCGTAACCATGTCTCCCGTACGTACACCCATTTTCTCTGCAATGCCGATGGACAATATTGCCTGCCCGTCTCCAGGCAGTTCTACCGGGGCGCTGCCTTTATGAAAATCGAAGAAGTTGGAAATGGTGTTGTCAGCGGCAATCAGGGTCACATCTTTAGCGGCGCCATCGTATTCCAGATCCGCGCTGGTCTGATAAAAGAATCCAATCTCATCCACATACCGCCCGATTTCCCGGCGGAAGTGCTCTTGTTCCTCCGCGCGCATTCCTTCTGAAAATCGCACTTCCAAATCCAGCATCGTTACTTCTTCATATTGGTACCCCACAATATCCATAATGGAGTCTTTTATACCGAAGCCCGTAAGCAGCAGCGCAGTGCACCCGCCAATGCCCACCAGCATCATCAGCAGCCGCTGGCGATAACGGAACACATTGCGCAGCATGACTTTATTGAGAAAGCTGAACCGATTCCAAAAAGGCAGATACTCCAGGAATATCTTTTTCCCGGAGGTAGGCGGTTTCGGTCGAATCAATTCCGCCGGCACCTCGATCAGCGCCCGATGGCAGCAGTACCAGGTTACGCCCAAGCACACCGCCGTATAGCTGAGCACCACCGGGATGCACAGCCATGGATCAAACAGAAGTATGATCTTCGGCGTCAGGTTGAAAATAATGGAATAGGCTTCCCAAAGAATCAACGGGAAAATACCGTTGCCCAGCAGCACGCCCAGGGTGCAGCCCAAGACGGCCGCCGTACCTGCGTAGATCAGGTATTTGCTGATGATCTCCAGATCGCCATAGCCCAGAGCCTTCAGCGTGCCGATCTGGGTACGCTCTTCCTCCACCATGCGTGTCATGGTAGTGATGCATACCAGCGCGGCAATCAGCAGGAAAAACACCGGGAACACCTCAGCCACGCCCTGAACAATGTCCGAATTGCTGTCCAGGGACTGATAGCCCACATTCGTGGTGCGTCCCAAGGCATAGACTTCCGGGTTCTTGAAATCTTCAATGGTTCTGCGGGCGCTGCCCAATTCTGCGGCTGCCTGGCACAACTCCAGCTGTGCTTTCGCCAACTCTCGCTGCGCCTCCTGCTTTCCGGAGAAATACTCCGCCCAGCCGTCAGTCAGCTGCGCCTCCGCTTCTGCCAGATCGGCCTGCCCCTGCTCTAGGGTCTTTCGCTCCTGATCCAGCGTCATCTGGCCAGTCTCAATCTGCACCTGCCCAGCTTCAATCTGCGCCTCCGCTGTGGCAAACTGATTTTCCAAATTTGACCGGTTTGACTCCAACTCCAGGAAGCCTGCGTCAATCTGCTCCATCGCAGCGTCCAGTTCCGCACGCTGGCTCTCCAGAGTGTCCTTGGTACTCTGCACCTCCGCCCGCTGGGATCGCAGTTCCGCCAGCTGCCCGCTATACTCGGCTTGGTTTGCCAAAAGCTCCTGGTAAGTGCTGTTGTACTCGCTCTGCTTCTCCCGCAGTTCCTGCAAATTGGCTTCCAGCTCGGCAATGGTAGCCTCGTCCACGATGCCGTTCTGCTGCGCCTGTTCAATGGCCATTTCCGCAGTGCGGACGCTGGTATCCATCACTTCCAGCAGCGTATCCATCAGGGTAATGCTCACACTCAGCTGGGTCAGCCCGTTTTCCAGCTGGCTAATATAGGAATCCAGCTGACTCAGTCCTGCGTTTACCTCAACCAGGGCGTTCTCCACCTGCCGCAGCCCCGCTGCCACCGTTTTATAATTCTCATAGAGTTCCGCATTGGCTTGGGTCAGCTGTTCATAGGCCTCCGCCCGCCCCTCTGCCAGAGCCTGGCGGGACTCGCTCAGGGTGATGCTGCTCTCGTTCAGGGTTTGCTGTCCGTCTTCCAACGCCGCCAGACCATCGGCAATCAGCTGCCGGTTTGTTTCCACCTGCTCCTGGGCGTCCAGAAGCTCTAATCTGGCATCTTCCAGTTCTTGTTCGGCTTCTCGTTTGCCATCCTGATATTCCTGCAATCCGTCCTGGTATTCCGCCAGACCATCGGCGTAGGCATCCTCTGCCTCCTGACGCACGGTTTCATATCGCTCCATGGCCACCGGCTCCAGCAGCGGCTCCAGGTAGTCCGCCATATCCTCCATAGCGGTATCGTATTCCTCGGTATAGATAGCATAGTCCCCTGGGATGGTAATGTGGATCTCCGAATAATAGTCCACATTAAAACTCTCCCTGGGCAGATAAAGATACGACTCCACGGAACCGTTGCCAATGGTGGTGCTCCCCCGGGTCATGTCCATATACAGCGGCGAGCTGACATACCCCACCACGGTGAAGGTATGGTAGTTCAGGCTGTCCAGCGTATCCTCCGCATTGCCCTCGCTCACGGTAATGGTGGTTCCCAGCACTGCGTCTGTGGCATGGTGTCCGTCCAGCAGACATTCCTGCGGTCCCTCCGGCATACGCCCGCCCAGCAGATAGACCCGATCAATATTTTCAGGAATGGCATAGACCTTGTATACACTCTCCGCACCGGTATCGCTGCGTCCGGCGATCATGTCCAGGGATATCACACCCTCCGCCGCTTCTACACCGTCGATGTCCGCGATCTTTTCCACATCCTCCAGACTCCAGCCATAGGTGCTCATCAGGCGCAGGTCAAACATATTCTGTTGATCCATATACGCTTGCCCGGTGGCAACCATATCGGTCTTTGTTGTACGCAGACCCACAAATATGGAGGCACCCAGTCCGATAATGGCGATAATCGCCAGGTACCGTCCCAAAGAATTGCGGATGGACTGCCGCAGATTCTTAAGCATGATGTTTCCCGTTCGCTTCATGCTTTACCACTCAATTTCCGAAACATTTTGAGGATGTTCATTCAGTGTCATCGATACAATCGTGCCATTCTTGACCCGAATGACCCGATCCGCCATGGCGGTCAGCGCGCTGTTGTGCGTAATGATAATTACCGTCATTCCGGTCTTGCGCCCGGTATCCTGCAGCAGCTTCAAAATAGCCTTGCCGGTCTGATAGTCCAGCGCGCCGGTAGGCTCGTCACACAGCAGCAGCTTGGGATTTTTTGCCAACGCTCGGGCAATGGCCACCCGCTGCTGCTCGCCGCCGGAAAGCTGGCTTGGAAAATTCTTCATTCGCTGGGATAGTCCCACATCTTCCAGCACCTGCGCCGCGTCCAGGGGCGTTTTGCAAATCTGGTTGGCCAGTTCCACGTTTTCCAGCGCCGTCAGATTGCCAATCAAATTGTAGAACTGGAACACAAAGCCCACATCCTGCCGCCGGTACTGGGTCAGCTGCTTGCGGTTCAGCGCGGAGATTTCCTGGCCATCCAGCACTACCCGTCCAGTGGTCAGGGTATCCATACCGCCAAGGATATTCAGCAGCGTGGTCTTGCCCGCGCCGGAAGGCCCCACGATCACCACCAGCTCTCCTTTTTCCACGGTAAAGCTGGCGTCGTGCAGTGCGTTAATCTCCATTTCCCCCATATGGTAGGTCTTTCCTACGCCTTCAAACTCCACAAAAGCCATCGCAGCCACCCCATTCGCTTATATGCGTTTATTGTAGCATGGAATACAAAATAAGTCGAAAACAAATTATGAATAGAATGAAAATTTCCAAAAATACTGCCCAAAAAACACAAATTCCTCCTGGGGCAGCCCGTCCGCTTATTTTTTTCGGAATACCAGCAGCTTACTGGCGGCGTAATTGGCGATTACCACAAAGATGCTGGCTGCCAGCTTCACAATATTCCCATTCCAGCGCAGAATATCCACCAGCAGCCACACCATGCCCGTCTCCACTGCGCCGGAACCAATTCGGCACCCCACAAACTTGGATAATTCAGGAATCACCACCCCGACGCTCCAGTCGTGACTTCGAAAAACAAAGGGTTTGTTGGTCAGATAGGCGAACAGCACCGATACCGCCCAGGCAATCACATTGCTCCAAGCGCCGGATAGTCCCGCCCAATTGTACAGCGGCAAGTATACCGCGTAATTTACCAGGGTAGTCAGCACGCCAAAAAACAGGTAAGATAGTATGTCCCAGTGCTTTTTCAACAGCCGGGTCAGCTTCTCCATTGTATTCACCGCTTTCCAAAGTTAGTCGCAGTTATTATAGCACCGATCCCACGCGTCCGCAACACTGCGGAATCCCGAAAAAACACTGGGCAGGAGCGGAAAAATAATTTTCCTCTTGCTTTTTTCCCGATTTTTGGATAGGATATTAGTATCCAAAAGAAAGGAGCGATCACGCTATGAAAGTTGCATTTTTTGATACAAAGCCCTACGATAAACCAGGTTTTGACCGCTACAGCCAAGAAGCAGGCATCGAGATTAAGTATTTTGAGACGCATTTGAATGAGGATACCGTTTCCCTGGCCGCCGGATTTGACTGCGTATGCGTATTCGTCAACGACGTCGTAAACGCCGCCGTGGTGGACGCGCTTTACAACGAAGGCGTGCGAATGATCGCGCTGCGCTGCGCAGGCTTCAACAATGTGGACACACGCGCCTGCTTTGGAAAAATCCATGTGTTCCGCGTCCCTGCCTACTCCCCCTATGCCGTGGCGGAGCACGCCATGGCCATGCTGCTGAGCATCAACCGGCGCATCCACAAAGCCTATAACCGCACCCGGGAATTTAATTTCAGCCTCTCCGGCCTGACCGGCTTCGATTTGCATGGCAAGACCGTAGGCGTCATCGGTACAGGCAAGATCGGCAGCATTTTTGCAGACATCTGCAAGGGCTTCGGGATGCGCGTCCTGGCCTATGATAAATTCCCCAATCCCAATGCCGGCCTCACCTATGTGGATCTGCCCCAGCTGTTTGCTGAGTCCGATGTGATCTCCCTGCACTGCCCGCTCACAGAGGACACCTATCATATCATCAATGACCAGTCCGTAGAGCAGCTGAAGCCGGGTGTAATCATTGTAAACACCTCCCGGGGCGCGCTGATCGATACAGAGTCTTTGATCAACGGCATCAAGGTAAAAATTGTGGGCGCCGCCTGTCTGGATGTATATGAGGAAGAGGGAGATCTGTTCTATGAGGACTTCTCCGGCCATATCGTCCAGGACGACAAGCTGGTGCGGCTCATCGCCATGCCCAACGTCATCGTCACTTCCCACCAGGCGTTTCTGACCACCGAAGCGCTGGACAATATTGCTCACACCACCATTACCAACATCCGCAAATTTGCCGCCGGAGAGCCCAGCCCCGATACAGAGGTATGCTATCACTGCGATCATCAAAATCACTGTAAGAAACAGCGGCACCAAAAATGCTTCTAACAGCAAACCGCACCGTGTTCCCACGGTGCGGTTTTTTGGGAGGTTAAAAGCCTAGATCCTCCCCTACCAGAATAAACTGAATCCGTCCCGGCTGACGGCTGCCCCGAGTAATGACGATCTGGTTGCAGATACAGTTTTCCGACTTACAGTCGGCGCATACTCCGGTAACCGTGCAGGGAGTCTTCCCCTGAAAGCGCTGCTGGTTGATGGGCGCGGCCACTGTCCGGGCGCGGCGCACCGCCATTTCGATGGTGTCCTCTACCTTATTCATCCCAGCAATTACCAGCACCTTCTTCGGCCCAAAGATAATGGCCGCCACCCGATTTCCATTGCCGTCAATATTTACCATCTGGCCGTCCAGGCTCAGAGCGTTAGCGCCCGTCAAAAATACATCTGCCTGGAGACAATCTATGGCTGCCTGGGCTTTTTCCTCCGGCGTTTTTCGGGAATCCCGGTCAATAACGTCGTAATTTCCGGCCTTTACGGCATCCTGAAGCCCGATTTCCTGGGCGGACATTGCGCCGCCCCAGCCCACGCTGGCGCCCGCAGGGATCAGCTCTAGCGCCTTTTTCAGCGCCTCGTGCCTGTCCCGGCAGTACCATGCGTCAAAGCGGCGGCTTTGCAGGTTCTTTACCAAAATCTGTCCTCGTTTTTCATAATAGAGCTCCTTTGGTGTTGCCATCATGCTCAACTCCTGTTCTCTTGTATTTTACTTACACCCTAAAATCCGCCGCAGCCTTTTGCAGCATTTGGCGGATAGGCAGGTGATAAGGACAGCGGGATTCGCAGGCGCCGCACTGAATACAAGCGTCAGCTTTCACCTGCAGGGTATCGTACCGTTCCCTGGCCCAGCCCTCCAGATCATAGCGGTTCAAATACCCCTGGAACAAAAAGACATTGGGAATGGATATGCCCACCGTGCAGGGGGCGCAGTAGTTGCAGCGGCGGCAGAACTGCGTTCCCAGGGAATCCCGCACCTGCCGGCAGGCCTCTATCTCCTCCTTCGCCAATGGGGCAGTATTTTCCGCCGCCTGCAGATTGCAGCGCAGTTCGGAAAGCTCCGCCATGCCCGGAATACAGACGGTAACTGCAGGATTGGACAGAGTATAACGCAGCGCCAGCGCCGCATCCTCAATGGCGCCGCCCGCCAACGGCTTCATGCAGATAAATGCCTTTCCCAATTTCGCACAGCGGTCTATCAGGGAAGCGCCCTGCTGCTCCACAATATTGTAAGGGAACATGAATGTCTCAAATACATCCGCTTCCAGCGCCTGGGCAAAGACCTCCGCACTATGGGCGGTAATACCAATATGTCCAATAATCCCATCTGCCTTGGCCTGCAGCAGCGCTTCCATAGCGCCTCCAGGGGCGAAAATCGTCTCCAAATCCGACAGGCTGGGGTTATGAAGCTGGTAAACATCAATATAATGGGTACGGAGATCCCGCAGACTGGCCGCCAGATTTTCCTGCATCTCCTCTGCACGCAAGGCCCGGCACTTGGTGGCCAGCACAAACGCGTCCCGCAGTCCCAATTCCTCCAGGGACTGCCCGATCCAGGCCTCGCTGACGGTATAGCCACGGGCGGTATCGATATAATTAACGCCGGCATCTTGCAGGGCTTTCAGCAATTCCCGGGTACGGGGCTGGTCGATGCGCTGAATGGGGATACCGCCAAACCCCAGTCTGGAAACCCGCAGCCCAGTGCTGCCAAGGGTAGTGTATCGCATAAAAGTCTCCCCTTTCTTTCATGGGTTTTTCTTTATTATAACAAGCGGCAATGAAAAATTCAACCAAAAGCACACCGGCCGTCCCATATGAGACGGCCGGTGGAAATGCAGCTTTTCTCTTATTTCCCCAGCAGCTGCTCCAACGCTGCCAGCTTCAGGCAGGTGCAAAACACATCCATGGCCTGCACCAGCTCCTCCACAGGGGGAAAGCTGGGAGCGATGCGGATATTACTGTCCAGGGGATCCAATCCATTGGGGTATGTGGCGCCCGCCGGCGTCATAGTAACCCCCGCCTGCTTGCACAGGTACAGCGCTCGCCGAGCCGTACCCGGCATGGTATTTAGGCTGACAAAATAGCCGCCCTTGGGCTGATTCCAGTGAGCAAATCCCAGCGGCCGGATCTCCCGTTCCAGCGCGTCAAAGACCGCATGGAATTTTGGTGCCATGATCTTGCCGTGCTCTTTCATCAGCGCAATGGTATGTTCCTTATCCTTCAGAAAACGAACATGGCGCAGCTGATTCAGCTTATCATAGGAGATCATCTGCACCGCCAGAATCCCCGTGAAATAGTCGATATTCGCTTTGGAAGAGGCCAGCACGGAAATGCCGGCTCCTGCAAAGGTGATCTTCGAGGTGGACGCGAATTCAAAGACCATGTCAGGATGCCCTGCTTCCGCACACAAGGAAATAATATCTGGGAAAGGAACGTACTCTCCCTCAAATTCATGGACGCAGTAAGCGTTATCCCACATG
This sequence comes from Candidatus Faecousia intestinigallinarum, assembly GCA_018715805.1. Lineage (GTDB taxonomy): Bacteria > Bacillota > Clostridia > Oscillospirales > Oscillospiraceae > Faecousia > Faecousia intestinigallinarum. The sequence goes on from DVKX01000018.1 coordinate 85,225, forward strand.
AGGATAAAGTCCGGCGCCGCCGCATTCAGCGCGGCCAGACGGTGAATGGTTTCGTCGGAATAGATAATGCCATCCGGATTGGAATACTTCGGCACACACCAAATTCCCTTGACCTGGGGATCCTTTACCAGTTCTTCCACCATATCCATGTCCGGACCGGTGGGTGTCATCGGTACGGCAATCAATTCGGCGCCCATGAAACCAGCCAGACGGAAATGGCGGTCATATCCGGGGCTGGGGCAAAGGAACTTCACGCGCTCCTCCCGGCACCAGGCACGGGGGCTGTTCAAAAGCCCGTGGGTATAGGCTCTGGACACCACATCAAACATAAAATTCAGGCTGGAAGAGCCGCCAACAAAGGTTTCTTCCGGCTTGCAGCCCAGTATATCCGCCCAATAAGCCCGCGCAGAAGGCAGGCCGGCCAACTCGCCATAGTTGCGGCAGTCAATTCCGTCCTCAAAGCAATCCTCCGGCGTCTGTAAAACGGTCAGCAGGCCGCTTACCGAGTCCAGCTGCTGTTTGGAGGGCTTTCCCCGCGCCATATTGAGTTTCAACCCCATCGCTTTGCACGCATCGTACTGCGACAGAACCGCTTGGTATTCTTTCTCAAGCTCACCCCTGGATTTGCAGGAATAGGGGGTCATATCCATCATCCTTTCCATAAAAAAGCAGTGCCCAACGGGCATATTATACGCTTTTGCCGTCAAAAATGCAACATCAATACCAGCACAAATTCATTTTTTACGTTCTGTTGTGAAGATTTGTGATATTACACAAAAGGAATCCAACCCAAAAACCATTTTTATACATTTTTAATCCTTGCATTTTTCCGACATATCACATAGAATTTTACCAGGAATCCGTCATTTTCGGGTAAAATACCCGACTTTTAGAAAGGAAGCTGTATTATGGGCGAAATCTGGAATGTTCCCGAAATTTTCGGCAGCGACGTGTTTAACGAGGCTGTTATGCAGCAGCGGCTGTCCCCGGAGGTATACCGCGCCTGGAAAAACAGCATCTCCACCGGAAAGGCTCTGGAGCTTCCGGTGGCCAACGAAATTGCCGAAGCTATGAAAGTATGGGCTATCGAACACGGCGCCACCCACTTTACCCATTGGTTCCAGCCCATGACTGGTATCACTGCGGAAAAGCATGACTCTTTTATTGAGCCTACCGGAGACGGCAAGGTAATCATGGCTTTCTCCGGCAAGGAACTGGTGCAGGGCGAATCCGACGCTTCCAGCTTCCCCTCCGGCGGTCTGCGAGCTACTTTTGAGGCCAGAGGATACACCGCCTGGGATCCTACGGCATTTGCCTTTGTAAAGGATGGCAGTCTGTATATCCCCACCTGTTTCTTCTCCTATACCGGCGCCGCTCTGGATAAGAAAACGCCTCTGCTGCGCTCCATCGACGAAATATCCCGAGAGGCTATCCGTATTCTGCGGTTATTTGGCGACCAGGAAACCCAGCGGATCATTTCCTGCGTAGGCGCTGAGCAGGAGTATTTTCTCTTGCCCAGAGATCTCTACGCACAGCGGGAGGATCTGCGGCTCACCGGCCGCACCCTGTTTGGCGCGCCTGCGCCCAAAGGGCAGGAAATGGGCGATCACTATTACGGAACCATCCGTACCCGCGTTTCCAGCTTCATGAAGGATTTGGACGAGCAGCTTTGGAGGCTGGGCGTCCTGTCCAAGACCAAACACAACGAGGTGGCGCCCTGCCAACATGAAATGGCTCCCATCTATACCGATGTGAACACCGCCTGTGATAATAACCAGCTGATTATGGAGATCATGAAAAAATGCGCCGCCAAGCACAACCTGGTCTGTCTGCTCCATGAGAAGCCCTTTGCCGGCGTCAACGGCTCCGGCAAGCACAACAACTGGTCGCTGTCCACCGATACCGGCCGCAACCTCTTCAGCCCCGGGAAAACCCCCCGGCAGAACGCCCAATTCCTGGTATTCCTGGCGGCGTTTCTCAAAGGTGTAGACGAATATCAGGATTTTCTCCGTTCCACCGTGGCCTTTGCGGGCAACGACCACCGCCTGGGCGCCAACGAAGCGCCACCCGCCATTATCTCCATCTTCCTGGGAGACGAGTTGACGGCGGTGGTGGATTCCATCATCAACGGCACCAATTATACCGATCCGGAAAAGAGCCTGATGCGCATTGGCGTAGACGTACTTCCGGCCATTCCCAAGGATACCACCGATCGCAACCGCACCAGTCCCCTGGCGTTCACAGGCAATAAATTTGAATTCCGTATGCTTGGCTCTTCCCAGTCCATTGCCGGTCCCAATATCGCCCTGAATACCATCATGGCGGAGGAGCTGGGAAAATTTGCGGATATTCTGGAAAGCGCCCCGGATTTCCATGCCGCGCTGCAAAAATTAGTGTGCGACACCTTTACAGAGCATCAGAGAATCATCTTCAACGGCAATGGATATTCCTCGGAGTGGATGCTGGAAGCCGCCAACCGCGGCTTGAGTAACTATCCTGCCAGCAACACCAGCCTCATCAGCTACGACGATCCCAAAAACATCGATCTGGTCACCCGTCGGGGCATTTTCTCCCGGGAGGAATTCCATGCGCGGTATCAGATTCATCTCGCCACCTATGCCAAGACTATCCGCATTGAGGCGCGTACCATGGTGGATATGATTCGGAAGCAGATTCTTCCGGCTGTCTACGCCTATACCTCCGCTCTGGCCAAAGGCGTAGCCGCCAAGCAAACTTTGGGGCTTCCGCACAAAGCAGAAACTGATCTGCTGCAGCGGCTGGGGCGTTCCGCCGACCGGCTTTATGAGACTTGCGAGGCGCTGAATTCCCATATTGCCTTCTCCCCTGAGGGAGCACTGGAGCAGGCGAACTATTGCCACGATGTGCTCATGCGGGACATGAAGCACGCCCGGAAGGATGCCGATCTTTTAGAGCAGCTTACGGATAAATCCTATTGGCCTTATCCTACTTATTCCGATCTTCTGTTTTATTGACCATTGGGCGCTCTGGTGAGGCAAAAGGAATACCGGCGGCATCTTGACCTGTTTTTCTTCTATGAATATTGCGAATGGGTCTGTATCGACCATCGTTATAACGCCCTGGACGGAGATTACCATTGCTATGATCTTCCTTCCCAAACAGAATCGCGCTGCCCGCCATATTGGCGGGCAGCTTTCTGTATAGGCGTCGGGTCAGCCATATCACCCCCTGTGGATATATACCCGGATTTCATTTGGCTGTCCATCCTCCCGCGCCATACACAGAAATTCCCATCCATAGCGTTCGTAAAAGGAAGTGTGATCTGTGACCAGATATATTGTAGGGATTCCTTTTTCTTTCATATCGGCGCATACATAATTTAACAGAGCGCCGGCCACACCGCAGCCCCGCCTGTCTTGTTCGGTATAAACCGCACAGACATTGGGTGCAAGGTCTTTCCGGTCGTGGTAATCGTTTTCAATTACGCCCAGCCCTCCAATGATCCTGTCCTTTTCCATCGCCAAATACCATTGGGGCACCGGCTCTTTTCCCGCAAGGCACGCCTCCATGCTTTCCAGATACGCTTCCAAAGGAATATGCCATTTTTCATGAAACCACCGCGCAGCGCGCTCCTTCATCTGCGGCCTGTCCATCAGCCGTATAATTTCATAATCCATCACAACCGCCTCCTTATTTCGTACTTCCCATGCCGCTGTATGCGCAGACCGGGGCAGATGTTCCGCCCCGGTCTATGGATATTCGATTACTGCAGCGCCTTCAGCCGCTGAATATATTGCTTCACCCGACGTTCCTTCTCCGCCCGGTACAACGCATCGCTGCCGGAATGAATCTCCCGCAGATATTCATAGTGATTTTGCAGGATGGCCTCATTGTCCCGTGCCATCATCATCACCGCAATGGAAGAACAATGGTCGGAGGCGCGCTCCAAGTAGGTCAGCGTTTCCATGAATACCAAACCGGCGGACACCGAGCAAGCGCTGTTCTTCAGCCGCTTGGTGTGACGATCCCGGAGGATCATCACCATATCGTCAATGACCTCCTCCAGCGGTTCAATGGTCTTCACCCGCTGCCGGTCGTCCTGGGTGAACACATCCACAGTCAGGCTGATTACTTCATTCACTGCGTCGCAGATTACGCCCAGCTCTTTTTGCGCCACATCGGAAAACATTGTGCTGTCCGCCTGCAGGCGCTGGGAGAGTTCCACCAGGTTCGTGGCATAGTCGCCGATCCGCTCAAAGCTGGGCACTACCTGCATCAGCATATCCAGCTGCCGATCCTCATGCTCGCTCTCCACAGCCTTGCTCAGGCCGATCAAAAAGTGGTCGGATTCATCCGCAAAGGTATCCAGATTGTTCTCATCCTCGTCAATCTGCTTCAATATCGAGGCGTCATAGTGAAACAGCTGCTGACAGCCACGCTGAAAATTGTCCCGGGCAATAGCGCCCATGGCGGCCACCGCTTTGGTAGCCTCGCTGATGGCCACTGCCGGGGAAATATACAGCTTCTCATCCAGCGTATGCAGCTCGGGATGCGCCTGCTTCACGCGCTTCCGCTTGGGCAGCACCAGCTCCGAGAGTTTCACCAGCTGCTTGGTAAAGGGCAGCAGCACAATGGCGGTAATCAAATTAAAGATCGTCTGGAAGTTGGCGATGGCGCCGCTGTCCACCACGCGCACCCAATATTCCCGGCCAAATATGTCGTTGCTCTGCATAATGGTCATAACGATCATGAACAGCACCGTACCGAAGGTATTAAACGCAATATGCACCACGCCGGTACGCTTGGCGTCCCGGGAGGAACCAATGGAGCAGACCATAGCGGTGGTCACGCAGGTGCCCAGATTGATGCCCATGATAATAGGATAGACCATGGAAAATGTCATAGCGCCGGTGGAGGACAGCGCCTGGAGCATACCCACCATGGCGGAGGAGCTTTGAACGATCACCGTCAACACCAGGCCGGATAGAATCCCCAGCAGCGGATTTCCAGCAAAGTTGGCCAAAATCGCCGCAAACTCTGCGGACTCCGCCAAAGGCTCCACCGCCGCCGTCATATTCAGCAGACCGGAAAACAAAATGCCGAAACCAATGAAAATGTCTCCCACAGTGTTGGCCGTTTTGTTCTTGACAAACATGATGAGAATAATTCCCACCACCAGTGCAATGGGCGCCAAGGTATCCGGCTTACAGAACTCCAGAATGAGATTGCCCCCAGCGTCAATATCCATCAACCGAATAATCTGCGCTGTGATAGTAGTGCCAATATTCGCGCCCAAAACAATTGAAACCGCCTGGCGAAGCGTGAGCACGCTTGCGCCGATCAGCGCCACCGTCAGCACAATGGTGGCTGTGGAGCTCTGGATAACCGCCGTTACCAGCGCGCCCGTAAGCACACCCATCAGCACGTTTCCAGTGGCCTTTTCCAAAACCCGCTTCAGCGCAGCGCCGGAGCTGTTTTTCAGTCCGTCGCCCATGACCTCGATGCCATACAGGAACATGGCCAATCCGCCGAGCAGTTTAATAACGGCAAAAATATCCATAATAAACTCCATTTCTCTTTTTTCAGTCTAACAAAACCCACTATAAATTATATGTACATTTCCCCAAAAAGTACAGGAGGCATTTTTTACAAAAAAAGCCAAATTCCATCTGTAAATCTGGATGAAATGGATTTATTTTCCTGTTGAGCCAAAGCCTCCCAGCCCCCGCTGGGTTTCGGTAAGTTCATTGGCTTCCACATACGCAGGCGTCAGCACCGGCGTAATAATCAGCTGCGCCACACGTTCGCCAGGTTCAATGGTCTGTGTCTGAGCGCTGTGGTTGTGCAGCACCACAGTGATCTCGCCGCGGTAGTCGCTGTCGATGACACCCACCTTATTGGCAGGTGCCACTCCTCTCTTACAGGCCAGACCGCTGCGGGCATACACCAGTCCGGCGCAGCCCTCCGGCACTTCCAAAGCAATCCCTGTGGGAACCCATATCGTCTCTCCCGGCGCTGCTGTTACTGCCTGCTCCAAGCAGGCGTAGAGATCCGCGCCTGCCGCCTGACTGGAACCATAGGTGGGCAGCTTTGCGCCTGGGCGCAGCTTTTTAACGGCAATACTGTTCATTATTTGATACCCCTTCCGTCCCCCTGCCAGTCTTCCCACAGGACGACCTTATTTTCCCGCAAGGACGCTGGCACATCGATGAGCCTTTGATTGGAGGATCCCCGAAAACGCAGGGTCAAATCCTTCTTTTCCTCCACGAAACGGCCGTCCACCAGCACATCCAAATACCCAACATACTCCCGCGTCACCGCCGGATCTCCCAGCTTGCCGGACAGGATATCCTTATCAAACAGATAGCCGGAAAATGCCCAGATGGATTTCTCCGGATATTTCGTCTTGATCTGCCGCAGCAGCTCCAAGATTGGCTCCTGATTCTCCGGCTCGAATGGTTCGCCGCCCAGCAGCGTCAGCCCCTTGATATAGGCGGGCTCCATCATCGCCAAAATCTCCGCGATGGTTTCCTGCGTAAAGGGCTGACCGTAGGAAAAGTCCCAGGCTTCCTGATTGAAGCAGCCCTTACAGTGGTGGGTGCATCCGGAAACGAACAGACTCACCCGAACGCCGGGGCCGTTGGCTATGTCATTATTCTTGATATTCGCGTAATTCATGTTGCTTCCTCCTGTGTGGACGGACGGCTGCCCAAAGCGGCGAACCATCGGAATGTCATAGGCCAGATGATCCCGGCCACAATCACAATTAAAAAGTAGCGCAGGGCGCGCGCAGCCATATGCCCTGCGAAAAGGGCGTCCAGCGGTGCGCGCAGACCGTTCTGCACCGCAAGCACCAGCGCAATGCCAAGCGTCAGCTTCAGCATCTGCGCCCACCAAACGGCTTTCGTAGGAAAGTGCAGCCACTTTTCATCCACTGCATAGGCGGCCAGCATACCCAGCAGCGCGCCCAGCAGGGTATAGGCATTTTTGACGCCGGACTGGAGATTCTCCATATCCACGTCCGCAGGGAATGGAAAAAACTCCACATAGCACAAGAACGCCGTCGCAAAAAGCAGCATTACGCCAAACATCCAGGGGATGTATTTTCCATCCCCACCCATCACCACCGGCCGCAGCAGGAATACCAGCGCCACCGCCATAACCGCCGCTACCCCCACGTCCGCAGGGGTATGCACGCCCAGATACATCCGGGAAAAGGGCACCAGCACGGCAACGGCAACACAAACCGCCCGAAGCCAAGCTATTTTTGTTGACCGAGCGATCGCGCCAAACACGCCCACCGCACTCTGGGTATGCCCGCTGGGAAAGCTATAGCCCGCGGCCGCCTCCCTGGCCTGCTCCACAATGGTAAACTGTGGATCCAAAACCCAAGGGCGGGGCACACGGAAAACCAGCTTCAAAAACTGATTGGCAATGGTACCAAAAAAGCCCACGCCCAGAATATAATACCCCTCCCGCTTGTTCACACACCAGTAAAAAAGCAGCGCCACCGCCAAAAAGGCAGTCTCCTCCCCCAAATGGGTAATGAGGAGCATACATTCGTTCAAGCCTGGTACGCGGATCTGCTCCAGCAAACGCAAAAAGTCCATAGCTGCCTCCTTTCATGCATATAAACCTATTATAGCAGATATTGTGAAAATGTAAAGAATAACCCATTCATCTTGCTTTTTCCAAAAAAACGCGTATAATATAGTGAACTACACTTGATTTTGGAGGAAACGTTATGCCAATGTACTATTATTATGGCTTCGATTGGACCTATATCGTTCTGGTTTTGCCCTGTCTTATTTTAGCTGTCTGGGCAAATTCCCGCGTCAACAGCACCTTTAATAAATATTCCAAGCAGTTCTCCGCCCGGCGCATCTCCGCCGCCCAGGCCGCCCAGCGGGTACTCAGCATGAACGGCGTTACCGGCGTCCGCATTGAGCGCGTGGCGGGGAAGCTCACAGATCATTACGACCCCAAAAGCAATGTAATCCGTCTGTCCGACAGCGTATACGACAGCTGCTCCACTGCCGCCATCGGCGTTGCCTGTCATGAGGCCGGCCACGCAGTGCAGTATGCCCAGGGCTACGGACCCATCAAGCTGCGCGCCGCCATCATCCCCATCACCAATATTGGTTCCAAGCTGGCCATGCCCCTGATTCTGCTGGGTATTCTGTTCTCCGCTTTCAGCAATGTTTCCAGCCTGATGGTTTATGTGGGAATCGCCTGTTTCGGTCTGTCCGTCATTTTCCAGTTCGTCACCCTGCCGGTGGAGTTTAACGCCAGCCGACGCGCCATTCGGGCGATTGAGGAGGGCGGCCTGCTCACTGCGGAAGAACAGCAGGGCGCAAAAAAGACGCTGCAAGCCGCCGCCATGACCTATGTGGCGGCCACTGCGGTAGCATTGACACAGCTGCTGCGGCTTTTGATGATTTTTTCCCGCCGCAGCCGCAACTGAATTTTCTCAAGCACAGAGAAAGAGGATTTCTATGGAACAGCTTCTGGAATTTTATGCCCGCATGGGGATATCTCCCGGCGTGTACGCATATGGAGAAAAAGCCCTAGAGGGGTTGAAAGAGCGTTTTGCCGCCATCGACCAAATCGCAGAGTATAACCAGGCAAAAGTAATTGCGGCCATGCAGAAAAACCGGGTAAACGCCGCTTGCTTTGCCGCTTCCACCGGCTACGGCTACGACGACACCGGCCGGGATTGTCTGGAACGGGTGTACGCCGACGTGTTCCGCACAGAAGCCGCCCTGGTACGCCCACAGATCACCTGCGGCACCCACGCTTTGACAGTGGCGCTTTCCGCCAATCTGCTGCCGGGAGACGAACTGCTCTCCCCAGTGGGAGCGCCCTACGACACTCTGCAAGAGGTCATTGGCATCCGGGAAAGTCCCTGCTCTCTAAAAGAGTACGGTGTTTCCTACCGGCAGGTGGATCTGCTGCCGGACGGCGGCATTGACTACCAGGGCATTCGCGCCGCCATCGGAGAAAAAACCAAGCTGGTAACCATCCAGCGTTCCAAGGGCTATGCTGCGCGCCCCACCCTCTCCGTGGAGCAAATTGGCCGGCTTATTGCCTTCGTAAAATCCATCAAGCCGGATGTGCTCTGTATGGTAGACAACTGCTATGGGGAATTTGTGGAGACTATGGAGCCCTCCGACGTGGGGGCGGACATGGTAGTCGGCTCCCTCATCAAGAACCCCGGCGGCGGTCTGGCCACCAGCGGCGGCTATATCTGCGGGACGCGCCAATGCGTGGAACGGTGCGCGTACCGGCTCTCCGCCCCCGGGCTAGGGCAGGAGGTGGGCGCCAACTTCGGCGTCATGACCGCCTTCTTCCAGGGCTTTTTCCTGGCGCCCACAGTGGTGGCCGGCGCGGAAAAGGGCGCCATTTTTGCCGCCAATCTATATGAACCCCTGGGCTTCCGCTGCGTACCCAGCGCCGGGGAAAGCAGGCACGACATCATCCAGGCTGTGGAGCTGGGCAGCGAGGCGGCCATGGTAGCCTTCTGCCAGGGGATACAGTCCGCCGCTCCAGTGGATTCCTCTGCCACTCCCCTCCCCTGGGATATGCCCGGCTACAGCGACAAGGTGATTATGGCCGCAGGAGCATTCGTCCAGGGTTCTTCCATCGAGCTTTCTGCCGACGGCCCTATTCGTCCCCCCTACGCCGTATACTTCCAGGGCGGCCTCACCTGGTATCATGCCAAACTGGGCATCCTGCTGAGCCTGCAAAAGCTCATCGACAACGGACTCGTTACATTATAAGCGTAAAAGCCGGCCTCTCCGATGTATCGGGGAGGCCGGCCGCGTTATGAAAACAGCTTTTCCTTTTCCGTATGCGTCAGCTTTTTTATTTGCAGCTCTCTCCGGAGCGCCTGGGATTTATTCGGACAGCGCACTTGGTAACGCAGCGTTACAGGCCTCCGGCTGCGGGTGTATTTCGCACCCTTTCCAGCATTATGGACTGCCAAGCGCCTGCAAATATCATCGGTAATACCTGTGTAGTATGTGCCGTCCCGGCATTCCAAAATATAGACGAACCATTCCTTTTCCACTGTTATTTCCCCCGAAAGAAGCGGTTTGCCAGCAGGCTCAGCAGAAAATCTGCGGCAAAGAAGGTGACATTTCCCAGCAGAAGCAGAACGCCCAGCATAACGGCGCGCTCCGTTTGGGTATCTCCCTCCACAGGCAGCCCCATCAGCCCGATCAGCAGCCCATAGAGCAGAATCACCGCCCCATTGAACAGCAGCCCTTTCCAGAGCCAGCGCAGCTTTCGTCTCTCAATTTTAGGCTTCAAAATAGGATAGTACCCCAGCGCCACAAAAACTCCCGCCGCTTCTTTGTCTGGGGAAAGCAGCGCCGCCAAAATCGCCACCGCCGTATACCATGTCCAGGCAATCCTCTGCCCACAGAGCCGGTACACGAACAGCGTCATGACAAGGCACAAAAGCGGGCAAATATAGGTCATCCCCGGAATCATAGCGCCAAGGCTCATAATTACCATGGCCAGCGCTGCAAAAACACCGCCCAGTGCGATGGCTTTTACCAGACTGTTTCTCATTTGTTCTGCTTCAGCAGGTCATATTTGATGTCCCAAAGCTTTTGGGACAGATCCACATAGTAGGTGTGCGGATTATCGAACCGCTTCACCTCGTCCCACAAGGCGCCCACCTGCTCCATACAGTAGGCGCGGATCTCCTGAAGCGACGGCATTTGGTAGACCAGCTCGCCGCCGCGGAAAATAGGAACTTGCAGCTCCTTTGCGGTAAAATTATAGACGTCTTTTGTTTTCCAAGTGGCTTCCGGGTCAAAAATGGTCAGGTTCTTGCTGTCGTCTACCGTCTCGTCATACACGCACAAGTAGTCGGCAATGGCCTTGCCCGTGTCGTTTCCATAGAAGCGGTAGAGCTTCTTGAAATGGGGATTGGTGATCTTCCCTACATTCTCGGATATTTTGATCTTTGGCTCGATGGTGCCGTCCTCCCGCTCAACGGCCGCCAGCTTGTACACACCGCCAAATACCGGCTCTGATCGGGCGGTAATCAGCCGCTCACCCACACCGAACACATCGATCTTGGCTCCCTGGCGGAGAATATCCTGAATAATATATTCATCCAAAGAATTTGACACGGAAATCTGGCACTCCGTCCATCCCGCTTCGTCCAGCATTTTTCTGGCCTGCTGCGTCAGATAGGCCATATCGCCGGAGTCCAGCCGGATGCCGCACTTTTTAATACCCCGGGGCTTCAAAACCTCGTTAAATGCGCGGATGGCATTGGGCACGCCGGAGTGGAGGGTGTTGTAGGTATCCACCAGCAGCGTAGCGTTGGTGGGATAAATTTCACAGTAGGTTTTGAATGCTTCATATTCCGAATCGAACATCTGCACCCAGGCATGCGCCATAGTGCCGCCGGCATATACGCCGTAAAGCTGATCGGAGATGGTGCAGGCTGTGCCGTCGCAGCCGCCGATATACGCGGCTCTGGCGCCTAAAATGGCCGCGTCTGCGCCCTGCGCCCGGCGGGAGCCAAACTCCAGCACTGTTCGTCCCTCCGCAGCCCGCACCACCCGATTGGCTTTGGTAGCGATGAGGCTCTGATGATTCACACTAAGAAGCAGGAACGTTTCAATGAGCTGCGCCTCGATGGCGGGGGCGCGCACCGTGAGGATCGGTTCCTTGGGAAAGATGGGCGTTCCCTCAGGAACTGCCCAAATATCCCCGGTAAAGTGGAAATCCGCTAAATACTGCAAAAATTCCTCGCTGAACAGCTTCCGCTCCCGGAGATACTGAATATCCTCCCGGCTGAAATGCAGATTGCGGATGTAATCGATGATCTGCTCCAAACCTGCGGCAATGGCAAAGCCGCCCCCATCCGGACACTGGCGGAAAAATACGTCAAAATAACAGATGCGGTCTTTGTAGCCTTTTTGAAAATAACCATTGCCCATGGTCAGCTCATAGAAGTCGCAGAGCATGGTTAAATTCAGTTTTTCATGCGTTGCCATAACGACACCCTCTTTTTTTATATTGTTCTTATTATACGGCACACCGCAAAAAATAGCAATCCTTTTGTTGACACCGGGGCGCATTTGCGTTATAGTAAAAGAAAAGGGGGGTTCTTCCATGGAAGACTACGGCGCTATGATCCGCAACACCTTTACCTACGGCAGCGTGCGGGACGCGCAGGCGCTTTTTGAAACCTGCGTCCACAATGCTTTTCCCACTTTCCGCTTCCGGGGGCTTGAATTGATCCGATTCCTGCGGGAAGAGGAATACATGGAGGGCAAAAGCTGGAACCATGTATTTGAGATCCGCAAAACAACTCTGGAGGACAATCCGGTCTGGGAGGTCTGCTGCCGCCGCGTGACCATGGGCAAGACGCCGGATAAGCAAGTCTATCTGGACTATATGAGCCTGGGCTTTGTCCGTTATATTGAAAAATAAAATTTCAACGCATCTATAGATGCCAGCGCAGCTGGCATCTTTTTCTTTTGCCGAAGCTTAACTTGACATTTTTTCTCCCCGCATCTATACTCTAATGGTAAAATGGGGTTTTGTTCTGAAGAACCATTGTGCGGCTAATTTAACATAAACAACAAAAATAAGGAGCAACACTATGCAGCTTGTAATTGAGCATTTGTCCAAACACTTCGACAAAAAGGAAGTGCTGCGGGATATTGATTTTACCTTCGAGGAAGGAAAAATCTACGGCCTGCTGGGTCGGAACGGCGCAGGCAAGACCACCCTGTTCAACTGCCTGAACCAGGATATCCCTACAAACGGCGGCAGCTTCTATTTTCAGCAGGACGGCGCGCGCCGGGAAGTCACCTCCAAGGACATCGGCTATGTTCTTTCCACGCCGGTGGTGCCGGAATTTCTCACCGGGAGGGAATTTCTGAAATTCTTTCTGGAAATCAACGCGGATTCCATCCCGCATCCCAAGTCCATAGACAACTACTTTGATACCATGCACATCGCTCCTGATGATCGGGAGAAGCTTCTGAAAGATTACTCCCATGGTATGAAAAACAAAATGCAGATGCTGGTGAATATCATCGCCCAACCCGAGCTGCTTCTCCTGGACGAGCCAATGACCGCCCTGGATGTGGTGGTGGCGGAAGAGATGAAAGAATTGCTGCGAACCTTAAAAGAGGGACGCATCACCATCTTCTCCACCCACATTCTGGATCTCGCTCTGGATCTGTGCGATGAAATCATATTGCTTCATCACGGCGTGCTGGAGGTTGTGGAAAAAGCCAGCCTGGACAGCCGGGACTTTAAGGAGAAGATCATTGCGGCTCTGCGGGAGGAAGACTGATGTACAAAACGCTGCGCATTACGTTTTCTCTGAAAAATACATATCGGGTCAACAGCATCCTCTATTCCCTGAAGCAGATCCCGCTTCTCAAGCGGCTTTTGCCGGACGCCTTATACGGCATACAGGGTTTCAAAATTTTTGCCAACATACTGGCCATTATTTGGGAGATCCTATCCATATTTCTGGGGAAGTTTCTGTACTTTCTCACTTTGGTCTGCGGTATCGAGGCTCTTTATGAAAAAGCGCCTGCGTCTCAGGCCTTCCTGCACATTCTTCTATTTCTTACCGTTATCGGTTCGTTTGCCAATACCTTTTTATTCAACCCCAGTCGGGACAAATACTACGCCATCATCCTTATGCGGATGGATGCCCGTCGAAACACGCTGGTGAATTACGGCTATGCCATGGGCAAGGTCTTGCTGGGCTTCCTCCCCTTTACCCTGCTCTTTGGTTTGGCGCGCGGAATCCCCCTGTGGCTGTGTTTGCTGCTCCCCTGCTCCATCGCCGGGATGAAGCTCGTATCCGTTACCTATACGCTCTGGGATTATCAGAAGCGCGGGAACGTTTATAACGAGAACGAGGGAACAAAAACATATTGGATCGCCATGACCATCCTCTTGATACTGGCCTACGGCTCTCCGGCGCTGGGCATCGCCCTGCCGCTATGGGTCAGCGCTGCCGTATTCTTGGCATGTATCCCCCTGGGGCTTTTATGTATCCGCAGGATATTCACATTCCCGGATTATCCCTCCGTTACCAGGCAGCTGCTTTATAAGATGCAAAACCAAATGGATCAGGCTGTCCAGTCCTCCAAAACCGTCAACCAGCAGTTTATCACAACGGACACTTCCATTACCAGCCGCCGGAAAGGCTTTGAATATCTCAACGAGCTTTTTATCAAGCGGCACCGGAAAATTCTATGGAAAGCCACCATCCGAATCATTTACGGCTGCCTGGTTCTGTTTGCGATGCTTCTATTGGCGATCTATGTTTTTCCCCAGTCCCGGGAAGTCATCAATTACATGATCCTCTCCTGCCTGCCCCTATTTCTGTTCGCCCTCTACGCCATCAACCGAGGCACCAATTTTACCCGGGCGCTGTTTATGAACTGCGACCGCAGCCTGCTCACCTACGGCTTTTTTAAGCAGCCAAAGGCCATTTTGAAGCTGTTTCAGATCCGTCTCCGGGAGATCGTCAAAATCAACCTGGTTCCTGCCGGGATTCTCGCTGCAGGTCTGAGTATCCTCCTGTTTCTCTCCGGAGGAACGGAAGATCCCTGGAATTACGCAGTAGTGCTGGTATCCATTCCCTGTATCAGCGTATTCTTCTCCGTCCATCACCTGATCCTGTATTACCTGCTGCAGCCCTATAATGCAGGAACGGAGATGAAAAGCGGCGCATTCCAGATTGTCCAGTCCCTCACCTACTTTGCCTGTGTGCTCCTAATGCAGCTGCAGGTTCCCACCTTGCTCTTCGGCGCTCTCAGCATTGTATTCTGCGTGCTTTACTCGGTGATTGCCTGCGTCCTGGTTTATCATCTGGCGCCAAAAACCTTCAAGCTGCGCCCATAAGACCGCTTTCGCGCAGCTTTACGCTCGCTGTCAAAAATCCTGTTTGCCGAATGATTGGCAAACAGGATTTTTGTAAATTGGGCAAGACTATTCCACCTTCAGCATACGGTATCCAATACCCACATGGGTTTGGATGTATTGCGGGGAATCCGGTGTCGGCTCCAATTTTTTTCGCAGCGTAGCCATAAATACCCGCAGGGACGCCACATCGTTATCCCAGCTCCTTCCCCAGATATTCTGCGTGATAAAGGTATGGGTCAGTACCTTCCCCACGTTTTTGGAAAGCAGGCACAGCAGCTTGTATTCAATGGGGGTCAGGTGCAGCTCCTGCCCGTCCAGGCAGGCGCACCCGCCGGCATAATCCACGCGCAGCCTCCCATTGACAAAGACGGAGTTTGCAGCCGCCATTCCCGCCGACATAAAGGAGAGCCTGCGCTGGATCACCCGCAGTCTTGCCAGCAGTTCCTCCACAGAAAAAGGCTTTGTCAAATAGTCGTCCGCGCCGGCGTCCAGCGCTTCAATTTTATCACTGTCCTCACTTCTGGCGCTGACAACAATGATTGGCAAATTCGACCAGGAGCGAATATTCCGAATCACCTGCACTCCGTCCATGTCTGGCAGACCCAAGTCCAGCAGAACAATATCCGGGTTGTGAGAGGATGCCTCCAGGATAGCCTGCGCTCCGTTGGCGGCCACCAGATAACGGTAGTCGTTGGTTTTCAGCGCAGTGGTGATCAGGTTGCGGATGGGCGGATCGTCCTCCACAACCAAAATCAGTGGTTTATTCATGCAGTTTAACCTCCCCTGCCGGTAATGTGAATGTAAAGACCCCCCTGCGGCTGTCCGCGATCTGATTGGCTCCGCGTCCTCTCCACGCGCCTTGGCCTGGTGACCCAAGCGCAGCATGGAACAGGTCTTGCCAACCCCGGGGGGCATAGCCGAAGAATATCTTCCGCTTTCCGCGCCGTCCGCCTGTGGAACCATTTCCGTTGGAGTCCCTCCCCTGACGGAAAGGCGCAGCATCGCGCTGATGGATATTTATTATAGCACACTCTTCCCCAGATTTCTACATTGGAAATCTGCTTCCCGCTGTTGGGATCATACGCCCCGAAAAAAGCAGACCCGGCGGTTGCTTCCCGCTGGGTCTGCTGTCTGTATGACGGTTTTTACATCTCCTGGCGGCCTTCCAGCGCACGGGAAAGCGTCACTTCATCGGCATATTCCAACTGACTGCCCACAGGCACGCCGTATGCCAAGCGCGTTACCTTGATCTCCATAGGACGCAGCAAACGGGAGATGTACATGGCGGTGGCTTCCCCCTCCGTATCCGGATTCGTGGCCATGATGACCTCCTGCACCCCGCCGGCGGCCACCCGCTGCAGCAATTCCTTAATGCGGATGTCCTCCTGGGTTACATGGTTCAGCGGTGAGATCACGCCGTGGAGCACATGGTAGAGGCCGTTAAACTCGCGGCTCCGTTCCATGGCGATCACGTCCTTTGGCTCTGCCACCACGCAGATCACGCTCTTATCCCGCAGATCGTCTGCGCAGATGGGACATATCTCCCGATCCGTCAGGTTCTGGCACACCGGACAGGTGTGGACAGTCTTTTTTGCCTCCAGGATGGCATCTGCAAATGCCTGGGCATCCTCCATAGGAAGCTCCAGCACATGAAACGCCAGCCGCTGGGCAGTCTTTCCTCCAATGCCGGGAAGCCGCGCGAACTGATCCGCCAGCTCCTGAAGGGAGGCTGGAAAATACTGCATAACGCCTCCTTAGAACAGTCCGCCCAGATTCAATCCGCCGGTCAGGCGGGACATATTGTTGGCCGCATCGTTATCCGCGGCGCGCATGGCTTCGTTTACAGCGGCAATGACCATATCCTGGAGCATCTCTACATCCTCCGGATCCACAGCCTCTGGCTTGATCTCCAGGCTGGCCAACTGGTGCTTACCAGTGACGGAAGCCGTCACCATGCCGCCGCCAGCGGTAGCGGAATAGGTCTTATTTTCCATTTCCTCCTGCATACGCAGCATTTCCTGCTGCATTTTTTGCGCCTGCTTCATCATCGCCGCCTGATTCATCCCACCGGGCATCCCCCGGAATCCACCTTTTGCCATAGCTGTCTACTCCTATTCTTTGATTGATATAATCTCCCCGTGTTCCCGGCCAAATTGCAGCAGCCGATCCAGGTTGGGGTTGCTTTTTAATTTTTCCGTTCTGTTCACAGCCGCCACCGGAACCTGCCGACCCAGAAGCGCCGCAGCTTTTCTCGCTACTGCAGAGAGCACCTCCGGGTGGTTCACCATCTCCAGTGTGAACGCGTTGGCACATTCCAGCACCAGCTTCCCGCTCTGGAGAGTACCCTGCACAGGGCTGTCGGGACTGGGGGAGAAAAACGCGGATACCGGCGGACGCAACTCCCGGCGGACGCCTGCACAGACCTCCGCCCAGAAGCCCACCGGAATTTCCTCCTCCGCCACAGGGAAAGTCTCTTCCGGCGGCGCATCCGCATCCTCCGGCGGTGGCGGAGAATCCTCCTGCTCATGCACCGCAGCGCGGGCAGGCATTTTCGCTGCCGGCGGTTGGGAGAAATCTCCCGCGTTCAGCCGCTCCTCCAGCCGGGTAAGCCGCGCATTCAACGCTTCTGCATCCAGCGTCAGCTCCGGCTGGCACAGACGTATAAGGCACAGCTCTGCATCCAGACGGCGGCTACTGCTGCGGGTAAAGCCCGCCAATGTATTCTGAAGCTCCGTCATCATGCGCACCAGTTCTCCGTCTGTAAAGCGCCCCGCCAAATGCCTGGCCTCTTCATCTGCCGCCACGCCGGAGAGCATGGCGATCCCCTCCTTGGGAGCAGACCGCAGGATCATCAGATCCCGCGTCAGGCAGGCCAGTTCATCCAGCATGGCGGCCATATCCTTCCCCTGAGCGTAAAGCGTATTCAGTATCTTCAGCGCCGCCTTGCCGTTGTGGTCGGCCACAGCCGTCATCAGCGCCCCACATTCCTGGATTCCCGCAATGCCCAGGCAGGTATACACCGCTTGGGCGTTCAACTCCCCCGGGGTGGCAGAGGCGCACTGATCCAGCAGGCTCAGGCCGTCCCGCATACCGCCGTCGGCAAGCCGCGCCAGAATCCTGGCGGCAGAATCGTCCAGATCGATGCTTTCCTGATAAGCCACATATTGCAGCCGCGCAGCAATATCCTCCTGCCCGATCCGGCGGAAAGCAAAGCGCTGGCAGCGAGAAAGGATAGTAGCCGGAACCTTGTGCAGCTCTGTTGTCGCCAAAATGAACAGCAGGTGCTCTGGAGGCTCTTCAATAATTTTCAGCAGGGCGTTGAATGCGGAAATGGAGAGCATATGCACCTCGTCAATGATATATACCCGCATTTTCACCTGCGACGGGGTATATACTGCATCATCCCGCAGATCCCGCACATTTTCCACGCCGTTATTGGAAGCGGCGTCGATCTCCAGAACATCCATACAAGCCCCGGAATCAATTGCCCGACAAGCTTCGCATTGGTTGCAGGGGTTGCCGTTCTGGGGATGAAGGCAGTTCACCGCTTTGGCCAATATTTTGGCGCAGCTGGTCTTGCCCGTGCCCCGGGAACCAGTAAAGAGGTAAGCATGGCTCAGCTTTCCCGTGACGATCTGAGTCTTCAGCGTTTGGGTCACCGCCATCTGCCCCACCACATCGTCAAAAGTCTGGGGGCGGTATTTTCGATATAACGCCTGATACATCCGGTTCCCCTTCCTTTCTGCCTCTTGTTCTTACAGCGCCGCAAACCCCACAATCACCAGCAGGGTGAGCGCCAGATATACCGCCGCATCGCGGTAGCGAAGCTGCTTTTTCTGTTTGCCTTTCATCCAAATAGCCGGGAAAATCGCTGCGCAGGAAGCCACCGCTACCAGCCAGGCAAACGGCCATTCCAGCCACCCCAGCGCCACCGCCGCCAGCAAGCCCAGTCCGCCCAGCAGCATAAGGCAGAAATTATCTCTTTTTTCAGCTTGGCGCATCTGGTACAGCGCGGCAATTATGGAGAGCAGCCCATAAAGCCCCGCAACGGCAAAAAGTATATAGCGCATAGCGTCTCCTCTCTCCAAGATACAGACCGGCTCATAACAAGATCGCACACCCACATTTGAGCAAGCAGAATACCCGGTACCGGCGCAGCCAACTCAGGAACGGCAGCCTCGCGGCACACGAGACGATCCGCTTAATGCTGCTTGGTTCCCCACCTGACATGGTTCACGGGATCTCGTTGCGCAAGACCGATCCATCAACGCCGCTTACGCAGGTCAGACGGTACTCCGACAAGCCCGGGTGTGGGAATTCATCCCCGCTGTAGCGGATTGCAGGCAACAGGGCACCGCTAACTCCCCGACTAGTGCGACCTTGTTACGAGCCGGTTCGCTGCAACAAGGCTATTCTATTGTTTAGTTCAGCTTGGATTCCACAAAATCCGCCAGCTCCTGGAACGTGGTGATCTTCTGATCTTCCATCTCCAGCTCCACACCCAGTTCATTTTCCAGATCCATCACCATCTCCACCACATCCAGGGAATCAATGCCCAGGCTTTCAAAGGTGCTGTCCGGAGTAATGTCAGCAGCGTCGATTTCCAGCTGCTTGGCGGCATAGGCTACCAATTTTTCGTACATAAATTATGTCCCTCCAAAATAGGCTTTTGCAAGTCTATGTGTATTTTAGTATATAGCGGTCACTTTGTCAATCACCGTTTTTGGGATGCCGCGCCAATTCCCGCAGCAAAGCCTGTAGACCAGGCGATCTGAAGATTAAAGCCTCCGGTATACGCGTCGCAGTCGATGATCTCCCCGGCAAAGAATAGCCCTTCCACTTTTTTGGAAGCCATCGTCTTGGGATCTATCTCTGTCACTTTGACGCCGCCGGAGGTAATGATGGCTTCCGCCACCGGACGGCGGCCTGTGATCTCCAGAGGAAATCCCTTCAGTAACTCTACCATAGCGCGCCGCTGCTGCTTTTTCAGGCTGTTGGCCTGGGCGGCAGGGTCGATGCGCAGGCGGCGCAGCACCACCGGAATCATAGAACGGGGCAGCAGATCAACCATAGCGTGTTCCATTGTGCGGTTTTTATACTGCTCCATGTCCCGCAGAATGCGTTCATTCAGTTTTTCCGCATCCAACGCCGGTTTCAGGTCAATGACCAGGCGGCAGCCTTCCCCTTTTAAGTGTGCGCTGGCACTGAGTACCGTGGGACCGGAAACTCCAAAATGGGTAAACAGCAGTTCCCCAAAATCAGAAAACAAGCTCTTTCCTTTCTCATCCAGCAGCTTGACGCCCACGTTCCGCAGGGAAAGTCCCTGCATCTCCGGACAGTCCTGTCCCGCAATCTCCAAGGGCACCAGAGAGCCATGGGGCGGCACAATGGTATGCCCCATGGCTTCCGCCATGGCATAGCCGTCCCCAGTTGAGCCAGTGGTAGGATAGGGAAGCCCGCCGGTGGCCAAAATCACCCAGGAAGCGTCAATGGCTGCTCCATTGGTCTGTACCCCGGCAACAGCGCCCTGCGCAGTCAGGATTTTCCGCGCCCGGTCACAGCGGATCTCCACACCCGTCTGGCGCAGGCTGCTTTTCAGCGCCTCCAGCACACTGGCGGCGCGGTCGGACACCGGAAATACCCGGTTGCCCCGTTCGACTTTCAGCGGGCAGCCGTGCTTCTCAAAAAAATCCATCACCCGTTGGGGCGGAAAGGCAGTCAAGGCGCTGTAAAGGAAGCGGCCGTTCCGCGGAACATTCTCCAGCACTTCCTGGGCAGAGCAATGATTGGCTACATTGCAGCGTCCTTTCCCAGTGATGAGCAGTTTCTTTCCCAGCCGGTCGTTCCGCTCCAGCAGCAGCACCCTTTGCCCCTGTTCCGCCGCTGTAATGGCAGCGAACATTCCCGCAGGGCCGCCGCCAATGACGATCCCATCATAGCGCATGGTCAATCATCCTGCTTCTCATAGACTTGATACTGCTCCCAAATTCTTTCCAGGCTGTTGAATGTCTTTGCCAGTTCCGCTTCCCTCCGGGATGCCAGCGCCACCACCAGCGCGTTCACCATGCTCAGCGGCGCCACCAGAGAATCCACCAGGGAAACCATGTCGCTTTTGGTTGCCAGCACATAGTCGCTGTTCTGCCCCAGGGGGGACAGCCGGGTATCGGTAAGGCCAATGACCGTCGCTCCTCTTTCATGACAGTACTGTGCCCCTGCCACGGTGGAAGTGGAATAGCGCGGATAGCTAAAGGCAATCACCACGTCGGAAGAACCCGCGCTGATCAGCTGCTCCAAAACCTGGCCTGTGCCCGAAGTGGTGATGGCGTGCACATCCTCAAACATCAAATGCAGATAATAGCCCAGAAAACCGGCCAGCGCAGCAGCAGAGCGCACGCCCAGCACATAGATCCGCCGGGCATTCAAAATGGCGTTCACCGCCTTCTGAAAATCGCCCCGATCCACTGTCTCGTTGGTCTGGCGCAGCTTGTCCATATCCGATTGCAGCACCAGAGATACCACATCCTGATTGCCGATGCGGTCGTTGGCCACTTCAATACGCTGCACCGACGTCAGCCGGTTCAGGATCATCTCCTGCATGGCTTTCTGCATACTGGGATAGCCGTCAAACCCCAGCTCCACTGCAAAGCGCACCACAGTGGACTCGGAAACGCCTACCGTCTTTCCTAGGCGGCTGGCCGTCATAAATGCCGCTTTGTCATAAGCTTCTGTAATGTAGCGGGCGATGGCGCGCTGACCTTTGGAGAAGACCGGCTCTTTTTCCTGCAGCATGGATAATATATCGTTGCTCATAATTTCCCCCTCTCAGAAGATCATGATTCAAACGATTTCATTTTACCAGACCCCCAGGCGTTTTGCAAGAGAGCGTCCATGAAATTGCAAAATTATTTTTTCCGCGCCGCCGCCGCCCCCTTATGGCAATCGGAAATTTCTCCTTCCTGCCGCAGCGCAGCAATTTCCTTTTGCGTCAAATGCCGCCATTTTCCTACCTCCAGCGTCCCCAGGCGCAGTTTTCCTTCCCCAACGCGCTGCAAACGTGTGACCTCCATTCCCACTGCGGTGCACATCCGGCGCACCTGACGGTTGCGCCCTTCATGGATGACAACTTGCAGCAGTGCCCGGTCATTCTCCTGAGAGAGCAGCTTTACCCCGGCGGGATGGAGGCGGTACCCATCCAGCACCATGGGCGCCCTCAGCGCCCGCAGCGCAGCAGGCGTATATCCCCGCACCCATACCCGATATATTTTCTTCACCGTATGACTGGGATGCATGAGATAATGGGCAAAAGCCCCATCATTGGTAAAAAGCAGCAGCCCCTCAGAGTCCAGGTCCAACCGTCCCACGGGGTAGACCCGTGCGCCGCAGTCCGCCACCAGTTCCGCTGCCGTTCTGCGCCCCTTCTCATCGGACAGCGTGGTGACGTAGCCCCGGGGCTTATTCAGCATTATGTACAGCCCCCCTTGAGGAGCCGGCAGCGGCTTGCCGTCCAAAAAAATGTGGTCGGTATCCGGATCGGCCAGGTCGCCCAGCCGACAGACCTGGCCGTTGCAGGATACGCGTCCAGCGGCAATCCATTCCTCCGCCTTTCGCCGGGACGCAATCCCCCGCGCTGCTATGATCTTCTGAAGCCGTTCTTTCATGATAGCCAATCCTCCAGCCGCTCCCACAGCGAGGGCGGCGTTTTCTCTTGTCCCATTTCCACCGTCTTGTGATAGCATACCGCCGCTTTGCCAACCACGCTGTCTCCCAAAAGAAAGTATACGCAGCCCGCATCCTCCCCCTGCGCTACAGGGGCATATACAAAGCCCTGACCCGGCAGACGGATCTCCAGCTGCTCCCCCTCCGCCAAAGCGTAGGAAAAGTCCTCTACAGCCATCAGCTCAACACGATCTTCTTCCCCGCCAATCACTGTGATCTCTCCCAGGATATCTCCCACAGAAACGATCCGCTGCACGCTGTAGCGGGAAAAGCCCTCCTCCAGCATGGCTTTGTGATCCTGCCAATCGTTGGGGGCATCCATGGTCATGGCGATGAGCCGCCTGCCCTGACGCACAGCGCTGGAAACCAGAATCCGACCCGCCGCCTTGGTATATCCGGTCTTGATGCCGTCCGCCCCGTCCACCTGCCAGAGCAGTTTATTGTGATTGCGCAGGGAGCGCCCGCCGAACGTCACGGTCTTGGTGGAAACTGTTTTCGCAAAAATTGGGTTTTCCATAGCGTAGGCCGCTAGCACCGCCATATCCCGGGGCGTGGAATAATGTCCGGGGCTGTCCAGCCCGTTGGGGTTTTCAAAATGCGTATTCTTCATCCCCAATTTTCGCGCCGTATCGTTCATCAGCTCCGCAAATCCCTCTACGGTGCCGCCGCAGTAGATCGCCAGCGCCACCGCCGCGTCATTGCCGCTGTGGAGCATCAGACCGTAGAGCAATTCCTGAATCGTAAGCACTTCTCCTTCTTTCAGATACATGGAAGACCCTTCGATCCCCACCGCTTCTTTGGGAATACGCATCCGATCCAGTACATTGCACTGCTCGCAGACCACCAGCGCCGTCATAATCTTGGTTGTGCTGGCAATCAAGCCCCGCTGGTCTATATTTTTCTCATAAAGTACCCGGCCTGTCTCCGCGTCCATCAGAATTGCCTGACGGGCGGAAACCGCCCCTACCCGGAAAGGCAGACATAGAGCGGCGGCCAGAAGTACAGCCGCCGCCCCGGCGATCATTCGCTTCATTTTCTTCTCACCCCAGCACTAGTATGGCAGGGGCAAAAATTTTTTATTCCTCCGCCTTGGGCGTGCGGGAATCGATGAACGCGGATATTTTGTCCAGCACATCGGGCACCATGTCCACTACCCGATCTGCGGTAGTGCTGGCAGGCGCTGCCACCGGCATCATCCGCACATTACCCTCTTTCACAATCAGAAACGCAATGGGCACCACCTTCACGCTGCCGCCAACGCCGCCGCCAAAGGGGTTGTTGTCGCCGTTCTTCACAGCAAAATCCGTACCGCCGCCGCCAACGCCGACGCTGACTTTGGACACCGGGATGATGGTCACGCCGTCCGGGGTCGTGATAGGATCGCCGATGACAGAATTTACATCTACCATCTCCCGCAGCTTTGCAATGGTATTTTCTAACATACCGGGAATCTTACTCATTTGTTTGCACCGCCTTGTTTGTATTTTTCATTTTCCAATATTCCTGAATAAGCCGCTTGCCATAGCGTGCCGCCAAAACAACAAGCCGCCCTAGCGTTATGGTAATATCTGTCCGCAGAGAAAACAATATCTCCGCTGCGGCAAAATCGCATTGAATCGTTATATTCCGCTTTCGGATCACAAATAAGCGTTCCAAATGGGGCCACAGGCTGCCCAGTACCATCCAGGCATACCCATAGAAAGCAGCCGTGTCTGCCGGATCGTCTCCCGCCAGCACCAGGCGCATATCCAGACGCTGTATACGCACTTTCCGCCGCAGGTCGCTCAGCAGATCTACCGCCATCTCTATAAACGGCTTGTACGTTTTCCAAATTTCGTCCAGCTTTTCTTTCTGAAGCGGCGCGGGTTTTTGTTCTCCCTGGGGTGGTTTTTCCGCCGATTTTTTCTTGGATTTCCCCGTATGTTTGGACTTCTTTTGCCGGTTTTCTGCCGGTTTATCCCGTACAAGCTCGTTCCAATCCAGCCAGTATTTCACCGGACCTATCCGAATCCCTACCCGAAAGCCTGCCGCGTCATAAAGCACGCACACTCCCAGCGGCGCGGCCGCCAGCGCCGCCAGCACTGCCAGAAAGATCAACCATCCGATCATTGCAGCAGTTCCTCCGGCAAAGCAATTGGCTCATCCATATTCACCTTGTCAATTTGGGGGAGATCCTCCAAAGAGCTTAGCCCGAAGGTACGGAGAAAATCCGCCGTGGTGCGGTACTGGATGGGACGTCCGGGGACGTTCAAGCGTCCGGCTTCCTCAATGAGTTTTTTATTCAGCAGCGCGGATATGGAATAGGCGCTGTCCACGCCCCGCATTTGTTCCACCATGGCTTTGGTAGAAGGCTGATAATAAGCAATAATGGTCAGCGTTTCCAGCTGGGAAGCGGAGAGCTTGGGGGGCTTCCGCGTTTCCAGCGCTCTGGTCACAAAATCCGCCATTTCCCCGGAGGACACCATCTGGTAAGCACTGCCCAGCCGCAGAATCCGCACGCCCCTGCGGTCAAAGGAAAGCTGATCCGCCAAGCTGTCCGTTGCTGCGGCTACCTCCGCCTCGTCCGTCTCCAGCGCAAATGCCAGACGGGAAAGCTCCACCGGCTCGCCCGCCGCGAATAAAATGGCCTCAATGGCGCGCTGCAGTTCGCTTTCTTCCATTACGATCCCTCCTTTCCCACGTTCGGAGTCTTGTTCCAGCGGACGTTGGGATCATCCCCCGACGCGTCCTCCTCCAGTGTTACCTGATTGGTTTTGCACAGATCCAGAATGGCCAGAAAAGCCGCCACCAGCTCCGAACGGCTGCGGCTTCCGCGAAACAGGTTCTTCAGCCGCTCCACCCCTCGCAGCACCAGCCGTTGGAGCAGCTGGGTCGCCTTTTGGGATACCGGATACGGCTCCTTTCCCACGATACCCTTGAAGTTCGCCGTGGGCGGCGGCAAGCGGCGCTGGTTCCGCTGAGAAAGCTCCTCCAACGCCCGGAGAAGATCCGACGGCTGGTGGACATAGCGGTAAGTGCTATCTCTCCGCAGCGGCTCCGGCTGCTTGACAAAAATGCAGCGGCCGATCTCATTGCGCGCTTCCAGCGCGCTCACCGCCAGCCGGATCTGCTCCATCGCCTCCTTCCGCTGGCGCTCCAGCAGGGATTGACGCAGCAAATCCAGCTCATTCTCCGCTTCTTCCTTTTCCGCAGCGGATAAAAGCATCTTGGTTTTAATCAGCATTAAATGGGAGGCCATGGTAATGAACTCGCTGGCGATTTCCATGTCCAGACGCTTCATTTCCTCCAGATAGGCAAGATATTGCTCCAAAATAGCTGTGATGGACACGTCCTGAATCTCAATTTTATTTTTGCTCAGCAGCAAAAAAATCACATCGAGAGGACCTTCAAAGTCCGCCATTTCCTCGCTTCTGGTATGGACGATGCCTTCCAGATGGTAGTGTGGTTCCGCCATATCTGCTCCTTACTTCTGCTTACCGGGAAGAATCTACAAATCTCTGTGATTATATCATTGATACCGGATTCTTGCAAGTGCAATCCGCAAAAACCATCCGTCTTTTCACTTCCACCGGGAAAAGTGATTGCATTTTTCAACAGAATGTGCTATCATCATTAGCAAAGAGATTGATGGGAGGGATCATCATGGAAGAAAATACCACCACATCTGCCCCGACCGCACCGGAAAATCCCAGGAGGCGCGCTCCTCGGAAGAATCGCTATCAGGAATTTGAGCGATACGCCACCTACTATTTGCTGGGCGACGCCGCGTTGTTTCTGCTGTATTTGCTCTTTGCGGGTCTTGGCGTTGTGTGGCTGAAAGTCTTTCTGGCCATTGTTGCCATTCTGGCCTCCGCTTTGGGGATCGGCTATCTGTATATCACCGGCGAATTGCTGCGCCCCCGCAGTCTTTGGATGGGCACCGCTTTGGCTGCCATTATCCTGTGCGTGCTCACTTCGCTGATTCTGAACTATCCCAGTCCCAATCCTTATAAGGACAAAGACGCCTCCTCCCCCTCTGAACCGTCCATCAGCGCGCCTGCCAGCGGCACCGCCGTTGCCCGCTATACCATTTCTGATTCTTGCCAAATTTGATCCAAAATAAAAACGCGCCGAGGGAATTTCCTCGGCGCAGTTTTTATTTTGCCATAGTGAAAAACGCCGCAATTTAACCTCGATGCCGCTTATATCTCCAATACATTCGCTTCACAAATTTCGCCGTCTCCACTTGAAGAACAGACAGCAGCGACACTCCCAGCACAGTCAGCCATTGCGCGCCATTCAGCACAGTGCGCCGGAACGCGCTCTGCAGCGTGGGAATGAATAGAATACACGCCATCAGGAATGCGGGCAAAGCAAACAACATCCATAACATACAGGCGGCAGCGAGATTGCTGCCGCCTGTCCTTATAACAAACCTTTTACCGATAGAAACTATTGCCCCCGATGAACTCCCGCACCAGACTGGTGGGAGGGATCTCGTCATCCACGTCTGCCTCCTGCACATAGTTGAGGATCTTCACAATGGCTCGCACTTCGTCATAGCAGCTTTCCTCCGGAGTCACTGCCGTCAGCAGGGGGAAAATATGCTTTTTCAGCACCGCCAGTTCATAGAGGGTGGAGCTGTTGAAAATTACATCCGCGTTCTCCTGGTAGGGGAATATCCACCGACGCTCTCCCCGGCGTACCGAATCCCACATGGAAATGGTATGCGCCACGCTGGCGTTCCTGGTTTCATAATCCCGGACGATCCGCCGCAGCAGCCGCAAATAGCTGGTGGGGATTCGATTGTGGTCGTCCAGGTTCAGGGGCAGCAGCGGGCTGACGTACATCCGAAACACCATGCGCCGATCAATATCCTCCGGCAGCAGCGCCGGGTTCAGTCCGTGCAGTCCCTCAATGAGGATAACGGACTCCGCCGTCAGGCGCATTTTGCGTCCCCGCCATTCCCGGCGGCCAGTGACAAAATTAAAGGATGGCAGCTCCACAGCATCTCCCGCCAGCAATTTTCCCAAATGCTCCCGGAACAAATCGGTGTCAATGGTGTTGATATGCTCCAAATCCAGCTTCCCATCCGGTCCCGGGGGAATTTTGTCCCGGTCAATGTAGTAATCGTCCAGCCCCATCAGAATCGGCTTCTTGCCATGTACGCGAAGCTGCGTCGCCAGACGGTTGGCGGAGGTGGTTTTTCCCGAGGAGCTTGGCCCCGCCAGCAGCACAGCCTTGGCTTCCCGCTGACAAATCAAATCCGCCACCTGCGCAAATCGCTTCTCGTGGAGCGCTTCGTTAACCCGAATCAGCTCCCGGATCTTCCCGGAGTTGGTCAAATCGTTGAGATCCGCCACACTCTCGCATTCCATCAATGTGCACCAGCGCTCGCCCTCGTTGAACACGGAAAACAAGTTGGGCATCTGCGGCCACTGCCCCAATTGGTCAGGGTATTGCTCATCCGGGAACAGGAAAAGGAAACCGTTATCCACCGAAGCAATGTCCCAGAGTTGCAGGAAACCGGTGGAAGGGGCTAACTCTCCATAATAATAGTCGGAAAAGTCCCCGTAAGCATACTCGTCAAAAACAGGAGCGGCACGCCATGCCAATAGACGCGCTTTGTCCTCCAACCCGGCCTGACGGAAACGCTCCGCAGCCTCTGCTGTGGCTACGCGCCGCCGCAGCAACGGGAAATCCTCCGCCACCAGCTCCGCGACCCGTTTTTTTAAGGCATTGGCATCAAATTCCGGCGCGTCCACAATTTCCACAAACAGCGCCTGCCCCAGCGTGCAGTTCATCTTGGCGCGGGCATGCGGCCAAAGCTGACGGATCGCCAAGAACATAATGAACTGCGCCGTCCGCACATATACCTCCCGCCCCGCCGGGTCGCCCATCCGCAGCAGCCGCACCAGCCCCCCGGAGGCCGCCATGGCGCGGCGGATGGACGGACGTTCGGCAATATCCTCCTGTTCCCGCACTGGGACATAGTTCAAGCTGAATACCTCGCCAGCGATTTTCGCCGCCAGAGGCCGCTGGGAAAGCGTCAAGCTGTCCAAATTCAGTTCCCTTACCAATTCCAGCAGCGTCTGCCCCACCCGGGGCTGTATTTTTCGTCCATCAATGGTAAGTTCCATCCTGTGCACCTCCTTTTTCCATCGTTATTTTCGTCGGCTGCACCCGCCGCAGGTTTCGCAGTCGCCGCAGCAGCCGCTCTTTTTCTTATGCAGCAGCACATAGAGGCTGTAGCCTCCAATGCTGATCACCAAAAGCCAGTCCAGTACGCTCATAGCAATACACCCACCCGGTATACCAGCAGCGCCACCAGCCAAGCCACCACGCACTGCCCCGCAATCATCGCCAAAGTCTTCCAAGTGGAGTTCAGCTCCCGGCGGATCGCCGCTACCGACGCCACACAAGGGGCGTAGAGCAGGCAGAACGTCAAAAAGCTGGCGGCGGAGGCCGTAGTAAACAGCCCTCCCAGCGCTGCGGTGAGCTGCTCTGTGCTGACTCCCAGCACCACCCCGAAGGTGCCCACCACGGCCTCTTTGGCCATCAATCCGGAAACCAAGGCTGTGATCATCCGCCAGTCTCCAAAGCCCAGCGGGGCAAATACCGGCGCCACCAGCCTTCCCAAAGACGCCAGGATGCTGTCGGCACTGTCCTCCACCACGTTCAGGCGGAGATCAAAACTCTGAAGGAACCAAATGATCACCGTGGCCACAAAAATCACGGTAAAAGCCCGCTGAAGGAAATCCTTTGCCTTTTCCCACATCAGCAGCGCCACGCTCTTGGCGGAGGGAAAGCGGTAATTGGGCAGCTCCATCACAAACGGCACCGGTCTTCCGCGGAACGCCGTATTTTTCAGCACCAAGGCAATCCCTACGCCCACCAGCATTCCGCCGAAGTAGAGCACCATCATCACCAGCAATTCTTTTCCCGGGAAAAAGGCCGCCGCAAACAGCGAGTAAATCGGAATCTTTGCAGAGCAGCTCATAAACGGCGTGAGCAAAATGGTCATCCGGCGATCCCGCTGGGAGGAAAGCGTTCTGGTGGCCATCACAGCAGGCACTGTGCAGCCAAAACCGATGAGCATGGGTACAAAGCTGCGGCCGGACAAGCCAATCTTTCGCAGCAGCTTATCCATCACGAAAGCAACCCGCGCCATATAGCCGGAATCCTCCAAAATGGACAGGAAAAAGAACAGCGTCACGATCAGCGGCAGAAAGCTGAGCACGCTGCCCACGCCTGCGAACACGCCGTCGATCACCAAACTATGTACCACAGGGTTGATGCCGTAGTTCGTCAGTGCGCGGTCAACAAACATGGTAAAGCCGTCCACCGCATAGGCAATCAGATCCGAGAAGAACGACCCCACCAGATCGAACGTCATAAAGAAGATCACAGCCATAATGCCGATAAAAACCGGGATGGCAAATATGCGGTGGGTAAGCACCTTGTCGATCTCCACGCTCCGCTTGTGCTCCCGGCTTTCCTTGGCCTTTACCACGCAAGCGCCGCAAACCTCTTCAATAAAGTTATAGCGCATATCCGCCAGGGCGGCGTTGCGATCCAAGCCCGTGTCAAACTCCATTTCAATGATGGAATGTTCAATCAATTCCTTCTCATTCTGGCTTAATTGGAGCATATCAAAGAAGTCCTGCTCCCCTTCTATCAGCTTCGTTGCCGCGAAGCGCCGGGTGATCCCTGCGTTGCGGGCATGATCCTCAATGATATGACATACCGCATGGATGCAGCGGTGCACCGGTCCGTCGGGGCAGAAGTCCTGAACGCTGGGCAACACTCTTTTGGATGCTGTTCCCAGCAGTACCTCCACCAGTTCCGCAACGCCTTCATTTTTGGCCGCGCTGATGGGCACCACCGGCACGCCGATCTCCCGGGACATTTTCTGGACGTCCACGCTGCCGCCGTTGCCCCGCAGCTCATCCATCATATTCAGTGCGATCACCATGGGCACCTTTAAGGACAGCAGCTGCAGCGTCAGATAGAGATTCCGTTCAATATTTGTGGCGTCTACAATGTTGATTATGGCGTCGGGCTTTTCCTTTAGGATAAAATCCCGGGTCACAATCTCCTCTTGGGTATACGGACGAATTGAATAGATGCCCGGCAGATCCACTACCTGATGGCTGGTGCCGCGGATGATCCCTATTTTCTGATCTACCGTCACGCCGGGGAAATTGCCCACATGCTGATTAGATCCGGTAAGCGCATTGAAAAGCGTGGTTTTTCCGCAATTTTGATTGCCCACAAGCGCAAAGGTCATAACGTCTCCTCCCGCAGTTCAATCTGGCGCGCGTCCTCCCGGCGGATGGTAAGCTCATAGCCCCGCACCTGGATCTGGATAGGGTCGCCCATAGGCGCCACCTTTTGCAGCGCTACTTTGGTGCCTGGAATCAACCCCATATCTAAAAAGCGCAGACGCAGCGCCCCCTGGCCGCCTACGCGGCTTATGACGCCGGACTCGCCTATCTTCAAATCATCAATTGTTTTCATTGCATTGCCTCCCGGAGTTCGCCTTTGCTAACTCCGCAGATATTATAGCATAAAACCGTTTATTTTGCAATAGGAAAACCCCTTGCCTCCATCCAATTATGCGCCGACGCCAGACGGAAAACCGTCTGGCGTCGGGGTGTCCGGGCAGAAGTCCCACAAGCTATTTTGCGAAAAAACATCCTCCAGGCTGGTCGCGCCGCCAGGGCGGATTCTAGTTTTTTTCGGCTGGCTCCTGACCAATGGTCATAATATCGTAAGGCGTGGTCTGATAGACGAAATAGTTCAGCCAGTTGGAAAACAGCAGATTGGCATGCCCCCGCCAGCGGACGATGGGCGGCTTGGTGTCGTCATCATCCGGAAAATAGTTGGCCGGAGGTCGGATGGGCAGCCCCAGGCTTTTATCCCGGAGGTATTCGGTGCGCAGCGTGTCGGGATCATATTCCGAATGTCCCGTAATAAATATCTGCCGCCCGCCTTTGCTCATCAGCGCGTATACTCCCGCTTCCTCAGAGGATGCCAGGATCTTCAAACCGGGAACCCTCTCCACATCCTCCCGCAAAATCGTGGTATGACGAGAATGCGGCACCCAAAAAAGATCGTCAAACCCCCGCAGCAGAATAGAACGGGTATAATCGGCATGATGGGGATATACGCCAAAGAGTTTTTCCGGCAGGTCATGCTTCTGGATGCCATAGTGATGGTACAATCCAGCCTGCGCGCCCCAGCAGATGTGCAGCGTACTGTGGACGTTGGTTTTGCTCCAGTCCATGATCTCCTCCAGCTCCCGCCAGTAGTCTACCTCTTCAAAGGGCAGCTGCTCCACCGGCGCGCCGGTGATTACCATGCCGTCAAACTTTCGCTCTCTGATCTGGTCAAAGGACTTATAGAAAGAGAGCAGATGCTCCGCCGCCACATTTTTGGACTGGTGGGAGGTGGTATGCATCAGCTCCAGCCGCACCTGCAAGGGCGTATTGCCCAGCAGACGGCTGAATTGCGTTTCCGTAGCGATTTTCGTGGGCATTAAGTTCAGCAACACGATCTCCAGCGGCCGGATGTCCTGCGTGCTGGCGCGGTTGTGGGTCATGACGAAAATATTTTCTTTTTGCAGCGTGCCCGCAGCGGGCAGGTCGTTGGGAATCTGAATGGGCACAGTAGCATCCACCTTTTCAAAAAGTACCCCTATTCTATCTTAGAACCCCTTTTTTGTCAATCTCCGGTCTCCAGGCTGGTTCCCTGATAGTAATGCGCCAGGATTTCCTGATAAGAGCTGCCCTGCACCGCCATAGCGTCCGCACCATACTGGCTCATACCCACCCGATGGCCAAATCCCCGGGTGGTGATGATCACGCTGTCCCCCACGGCGGATATGGAAAAAGCCGTGGAACGCAGCCCCAGCGCCCTGCGCAGATCCGTACCCCCATAAATTTCTCCGCCGATCTCTATCTCGTCCACACCGCCTCCGTCGGTATAAGTGATTTCCCCTATCCATTCCCCCGGCAGGCCTTCCAAGTCCGCGCCGATGGCCGCGGCAAATTCCTCAGCGGAAAACGTCACCGTATCTATAAAATGGTCGGCATTTTCCTCCCCGGGGCTGTCCGTCGCCTGCAGATACGGCACATCTGACCCCCATACTGCCACCGCGTCCTCTGTCCGGCCGCCGGAACAGGAAAAATACGTCGCTTCGATCAGCGCGCCGTCGTAGGTCAGCACCTGTCCCGCCGTCTCTGCCACTGCCTGCTCTGCCGCAGCCACAGCTTCCTGGCTGCCCCCCTGGGCGATGTAATCCTCCGGTGGGAAGTATCCCTGGCAGCAGGCGGCGTCCGTGCATACATCCGCAGTATCATGCTTGCTGTGTCCCTGCCGCGCCCGGAGCGCATAGGTTCTTGCCACCACTGCCTGCGCCTTTTTCGCTTCCATTTCAAAATCCGCCGGCATCTCTCCCAGCAGCACCCCCGTCAGATACTGCTCCAGTTCCATTTCCGCCGCGCTTCCGTCTCCCAGCAGCACAGTGACAGTCTGCACAGCGGGCTGCTCCTCTGCCGTCACGTCCGTCTCCTGGTTTGGTGCCTGGGTTTCCTCCGGCTGTTCCCCCGGCGGAAGCGTCAAAAGCCAGGGCAGCGCCAATCCCAGGACGCCCGCGCATAGGATCTCTTTCCAGAATCGTTTCATGCCTTGTCCCTCCTTGCTTTTTATTTTAGCAAGGCTACCCCGGCGGATTTTGCCGCACCAGGCTGGAATATCCGGCAATTTTTCCCCGGCACTTGACATCTTTCCCTTTGCAAAGTATAATTGATTACAAAATAATAACAATACGGAAACGGAGCTGCTCCCATGAAGCGTGCAATGCGGATTATTATTCCGATATTTCTGGCAATTGCTGTAATTGCCTGCTCAATTTGGTATTTACTCGTGTATGACCCCAGCTTTACCCGGGATCTTCTGCTGAGTCAGGCGCGGCATTTTGAGCGTCAGGGAAACCATTCCATGGCGGAATGGTGCTATGATCAGGCCTATGCCTACGCCAATCAGGACGAGGACGTGGCCATTGAATTGGCGCAGCAATATAAATCCTCCGGCAACTACACCAAGGCGGAATATACCCTCTCCAACGCCATTGCCGACGGCGGTACCGCCAAGCTGTACATTGCCCTGTGCCAGACCTATGTAGAGCAGGACAAGCTGCTGGATGCGGTGCGTATGCTGGAAAACATTACCGACCCCGCCATCAAAGCGGAGTTGGATGCCATGCGGCCGGAGGCTCCCGTTCCTGACCAGGATCCCGGTTTCTACACCCAGTACATCAGCGTGTCCATCCGATCCGACAGCGGGACGCTCTATGTCTCCACCAACGGACAGTATCCCTCCACCGCCACGCCCCCGTATACGGAGCCGATTACACTTCCTGCCGGGGAAACCACCATTTACGCCATCAGCGTGGCGGAGAACGGCCTGGTCAGTCCCCTGTCCATCTTTGGCTATACCGTAGGCGGCGTTGTGGAAGAGGTTTCCTTCACCGACCCTGCCATGGAAGCCGCCATCCGGGAAATCCTTGGTGCCGGCCAGAATCAGAAGCTCTTCACCAACGAAGTCTGGGCCATCACCGACTTTACCATACCGGAGGATGCCCAGTCCTTTGCCGATTTGACTTATATGCCCTATCTGACCAGCCTGCACATTACCGGCGGTGACAGCGACAATCTGCAATACCTCTCTGCTTTGACTTCCCTTCAGGAATTGACCTTGACAGACAGCCGTCCCAGTGAGGAGATTCTATCCATCATCGGTTCTATGCCCCAGCTGCAGCGGCTGACCCTGCAAAATTGCGGCTTGTCCACCATCGAGCCTCTGTCCACTTCCACAAAGCTTACCTATTTGAATCTGGATACCAATAATATCCGCAACATCGCCGCCATCTCCAATATGTCCCAGCTGCAGGAGCTGATTATGCCTAACAACGCGCTTACAGATCTGTCTGCCCTCAGCGGTCTTTCTAATTTGACGAAGCTGGATGTATCCTTTAACTCCATCACAACCTTGGCCACCATCATGGGCATCCGGGGAATCACCTATTTGGACGCCGGCAACAACGCCATCACGGCCTTGGGCAATATCGGGCAGCTTACTTCCCTGTCCTATCTCTCCTTGGCATATAACCAAATCAGCGATGTATCCCAGCTTGCCGGCTGTACCGCACTCACCGACCTGGATATTTCCAATAATCAGATATCGGATATTACCAGCCTGTCCGCGCTCACCCAGCTGACAAATTTCAATTTCTCCTACAACACAGTTGCGGAGCTGCCGGACTTCTCTGAGGATACGCCCCTCGTCACCATCGACGGCAGCAACAACCAGCTTTCCAGTTTGGAAGCGCTGGGCAACATCGACAGCCTGAACCGGGTATTCATGGACTACAATGCCGGTATCACAGATGTGGATGTGCTGGAAGGCTGCCAGAACCTGTACCTGGTAAATGTGTTCGGCACCGGCGTCACCGAAGCAGATACCCTGCGGGACATGAGCATCATCGTCAACTTCGATCCCACCCAAAATATGGGCTAACCCAAAAAGGACTGCTGCGGCAGTCCTTTTTGTTTTCCGCCGCTTTCCTCTCAAAACAGCGCCCGCAGATCCTGTCCTTGGCTCTGCGGGCGCTTTGTTGAAAATATATAATTATTTTTAGAAAAGTGCTTGACTTTTTTGATATTCTGTTTATAATGAAATTATAAGAAAAATGATTGGCAGCAGCAAAGTACATAATCGCTTTTTGAAACACTTTTCAGCAAGTTGTTAAAAACTCCACTGCCGCCTTGACTTGCTTATATTATCTGCATAACTCCGAGTATTCTTTAAGCCATAGGTGGGGAAAGCTATGAAAAATAAATGGATATCTATACTGTTGTACATACTGGTAGTGCTGCTGGCGCTGGGCAACCTTTATTTCCTCTTTGGCCGCCAAGATGAGCGGCTGGAAGTCAATATTGGTATCCCCGGTGCGGACGGACAGTCTGTGGACTTTACCCGCTCTACCCCTGTGACGGACAGCGAGCAGGTGGGCGTGGTGCTGCTTTCCTTGCTGTACTCCCATCCGGCGCAGGAAGCAGAAATTCCGGAACGCTCTCCGGATGCCGTGCTGTGGCTCCAGAACGCTTCGGAGACATATCCGTTGGCGCGTCTGTGGCTGATGGAAGATTCTATTATCTCTGTAATAGGAAAAGAAGGAGAAGAGGAGTGCAGAATCATCGAAAATAACGGCAATTACGAAATATTCCGGGAAATACTGGAGAGCCAAATCAGCCGCTATGCCTGACGCCTGTCCCGTCCGGACTGCTCTAATAGAAGCATAGAAAGGAGCATTGTCATGAAGCGAACCCTATCGATCCTGCTGCTGGCGGCGATCCTGCTGCTCACCGCCTGCGCGCCGGCAGCTGCCCCGCCTACGGAGCCTGTACCTACCTTGACCCAGCCTACCGAGCCCGCACAAACGGAGCCTACTCAAACCGACCCCACCCAGAGCACAGAGATCCCCCGGGACTATGCGGGCTACTTTTCCACGATCGTCTCCAAGGAGTTTCAGCACAACCAGTACCAGTCGCCGGACTACCCCGGGGATGGCAGCTATGCCATGCTGGCGCGTCCTAATGAGGCGGAGTTGTATGTCGGCCAGGGCGTGGAAGCCGGTATGCCCCTTCAGATCGATCCTGAAAATGGGGAGCCGAAACGTATCCTGTGGCAGGAGCCTGTCTCCGGCGTGACCCTGGCTCCGGACTGCGCCATCCTCACCTCCCAGGACGGGACGGAACTATTTTCCGTGCCCTATGACGGCGGGGCGCCAACGCTGCTCTATACGGATGAGGGCGGCGGGCTTTGCGCTTTCGTGGAGTATTTTGATGGCAGCGTGTTCTTTGCAGCCAGCAGCGGGGAGGACTCTTTGGGCATTTACCGGCTGTACCTGCCGGAGAACCGGCTGGATTTACTGGCTGCGGACATCCATCAAACGGAAGACTATCCCCTGGCGGAGATAACCGTCGTTTCCAACTGCGAGGTTACCTGGACGCTTTCCTGCCCAGTGCTGGAGCAGTATGGCGAAGCCCTTTGGGAAGAGCCCATTATTCAGGACGGCGAGGAACTGGTCAGCCCGAAGGAGAACTTTGCCCCGTTCTCTGAAGCGGAAACCTTCGCGGAGTTTTACGAGACGGAGAAGGTCTACACCGCCTACTACCGGGACTGCCTGGTGAACTACCTTCTGGAAGAAGATGGGCGCTACAGCGAACAGCACTACTATGTCAATTCCCGCACCGGTCAGGAGCTGCGCTGTACCAGCCCGGGATACACGGATAACCGCGGGGCAAACCTCTATTATGTGGTGTACCCAGACGGGACTGCCCGCCCGGACGCGGAGTCCAAAAACGGTTCGCGCTGGTGGCTGGACGGGTACTATGCGCAAAATGGCTAACAGTATCAAATAATCAAGCGCCCGCAGGCACGATGGCCTGCGGGCGCCGCTTGTTATTCGTCCTCCAAATAGCGGAACACATCTCCCAGCTGCCGGTGCAGCACCAGATCCGCTTCCCCGTCATAGGGCGTTTCATCTCGATTGATGAGCGCCATCCGCCGCCCACGGTAATAGCGGATCAGCCCCGCCGCAGGATACACCGTCAGGCTGCTACCCGCTACGATCAGCATATCCGCCTGGGTGATGGCTTCCACTGCCTTCTCCAGGGTCTCCCCATCCAGGGATTCCTCATAAAGCACTACGTCCGGCTTCACAATGCCGCCGCAGCCGCACTTGGGTACGTCGGGGCAGTTCTTCACAAACTCTGCCGGGTAGAATTTTCCGCAGCGAACGCAGTAATTCCGCAGAACGCTGCCGTGGAGCTCATAGACCCGCTTAGAGCCCGCCTTCTGGTGCAGCCCGTCAATGTTCTGGGTGATTACTGCGGACAGCTTCCCTTCCCGCTCCCACCGTGCCAAAACCCGGTGCGTGATATTGGGCTCCACATCCAATGGCATCATTTTTTCCCGGTAGAAGTGAAAGAAATACCCGGGATTCCGCTGATAGAAGCTGTGGCTGATGATGGTTTCCGGGGAATATTCAAACTTTTGATGATACAGTCCGTCCACACTGCGGAAA
Source organism: Candidatus Faecousia intestinigallinarum (assembly GCA_018715805.1). GTDB lineage: Bacteria > Bacillota > Clostridia > Oscillospirales > Oscillospiraceae > Faecousia > Faecousia intestinigallinarum. Next base: position 122,978 of record DVKX01000018.1, read on the forward strand.
TCCGGCACGCCGGACTCCGTACTTACACCCGCGCCGCCGAAAAAGACAATTCGCTTACTCTCCCGCACCCATTGCTTCAGGGTTTCCAGTTCGCGCACGGTCTTCCTCCTCCATTTCTTTCAAAAGCTTTTGATCCTGTTTACCGCTCAAATCCAGCTTGGCGTACATATCCGGGCGGCGCAGCCTGGTACGCCGCAGCGCCTGCTTCCGCCGCCACCGGGCAATCTCTTTGTGATTGCCGGACAAGAGGATGGACGGCACTTCCCTGCCGTGCCAAACTGCGGGACGGCTGTACTGAGGGTATTCCAGCATACCGGAAAAATGGCTTTCCTCTTCAAAGCACTCGGGATCCGCCAGCACCCCCGGCACCATGCGGCACACCGCGTCTGTCACGGCCATAGCGGCAATTTCCCCCCCGGTGAGCACAAAATCTCCCAGGGAGATTTCCTCGTCCACGCATTCGTCAATAAATCGCTGATCGATCCCTTCGTAGTGTCCGCACACCAGCACCAGATTTTCCAGCCGGCTTAGCCGGATGGCGTCTGCCTGGGTAAAGGTATGCCCGCAGGGGGACAAGTACACCGTGTGCACCGGCCCGCCGGCCTGATCGCACACCGCCTCCCAGCAGCGGTACAGCGGATCCGCCTGCATGATGGCGCCCCGTCCCCCGCCATAGGGATAATCATCCACTTGATTCTGCTTGCTGGCGGTATAATCGCGAATCTGGTGGGCTTCAATGCGGATATACTCCCGCTCCTGCGCACGCCCCAGAATACTGTCTGCCAGCACATCCGTCAGAGAATCAGGAAACAACGTCAGAATATCAATCCGCATCTATTTCCATCCCCTCAATGAGCTTCACTTCCATACGGTTTTCCGCCAGGTTTGTGGAGAGGATAAATTCCTTTACCGCCGGAATCATGTAGCTGCGCTCCCCTTTTACCACATACACACTGTTTCCGGGGTAATCCAGCACTTCCGAAATACTGCCAATCATCCTGCCTGCTGCATAAACCTCCACGCCTTCCAGCTCGGCGGCAAAGATGACGTCCTTGTCCGCGTCCTCCCGGAAAATCTCTACCGTTTTTCCCCGCAGCGCCTGGGCGGCCTCCGGGGTATCCACCCCTTTCAGCTTCAGCAGGTTGCAGGTTTTCTGCACCCGGCAGTTTTCCACCGCGTACTCTCTGCCATCGATCCGCACCCGGCGAAATGGCAGCAAAAAGTCCGGCCCATCCGACCAGGGCAGCACTTTCATATCTCCACGCAGGCCATGGATAGAGACGATCTCCCCTGCCTGCAAAAAGTCCAATCGCATAATTTTACCTCCAAATGTGGAAAATGCGTGACGCATTGCGCGCCACGCATAAGCGTTAATCCACGATATCCACCGTGACTTTTTCGCCGGTGCGCTGGGCAACTGTTTTCACGATTGTGCGGATCTCTTTCGCAATCCGCCCCTGACGCCCGATCACCTTGCCCATATCCCCGGGAGCGACACGGAGCTGCAGCACCTTGCCGTCCTCGGATTCCATCTCGGTGACGGTGACGTCATCCGGATTGTCCACCAGATTTTTTGCCATATACAGCAAAAGTTCTTTCATTGCGCTTCTCCTTCTGACCCTTACAGGACACCGGCCTTCTTCAGCAAGCCACGGACAGTGTCGGTGGGCTGTGCGCCGTTCTTGATCCAGGTCTGTGCCTTTTCCGCATCCACAGTGATGGTAGCCGGCTCAGTCAGAGGATTGTAGGTACCGATTTCCTCGATGCAGCGGCCATCGCGGGGAGAACGGGAATCCGCCACAACAAGACGGTAGTAGGGGTTCTTCTTCGCACCCATTCTTCTCAGTCTGATCTTAACCATGAGAGTTCACCTCCAAAATAGCATTTCTATATCGCAAAGCCAATCATGCTTTCAGCGAACCAATTAAAAACCCTTGAAGCCGCCGAAGCCGCCCAGCCCCCGCATACGCTTCATTTTTTTGCCGGCTCCCGGGCCGGAGAACTGGCGAATCAGGCTGCGCATCTGTTCGAAGGATTTGAGCAGCTTGTTCACATCCTCTACCCGCACCCCTGCGCCGGCGGCAATGCGCTTCTTCCGGCTGGCGCCGATGATGTTGGGAGTCTCCCGCTCCTTAGGCGTCATGGAGAGGATGATGGCCTCGGTATGCGCCATGGCTTTTTCGTCCACGTTCACATTTTTCAGGCTCGCACCGCCAGGCATCTGTGCCAGAATATCCTGCATGGAACCCATGGATTTCATCTGCACCAGCTGATCGTAAAAATCCTGGAGGGTAAAGCGGTTGCTTTTCAGCTTTTCCTCCATCTCGGCAGCCTTTTTGGCGTCATATGCCTTTTCTGCTTTCTCAATCAGACTCAGCACATCGCCCATACCCAGAATCCGGGAAGCCATCCGATCCGGGTGAAATGGCTCGATGTCTTCCAGCTTTTCTCCAATACCGGCAAATTTCACCGGCTTCCCGGTAACTGCCCGCACGGATAATGCCGCGCCGCCTCTTGCGTCGCCGTCCAGTTTAGAGAGCATGACGGAATCAATATCCAGCCAGTCGTTGAAACTCTGGGCGGCGTTTACCGCATCCTGGCCGGTCATAGCGTCCACCACCAGCATGATTTCATCCGGACGGACTGCAGCCTTGATATTCTTCAATTCTTCCATCAGGGCTTCATCTACATGCAGCCGGCCAGCGGTATCCAGAAATACCATATCATGGCCATGCTGCCGGGCATAGCGCACTGCTTCCTTGGCGATGGTCACGGGGTTTTCCTGCCCCATCTCAAAAACCGGAATGCCCAGCTTTTCTCCGCATACCTTCAGCTGCGTGATGGCAGCAGGACGGTAGATGTCGCAGGCCGCCAGCAGCGGGTTCTTCCCCTGGCGCTTCATCAGCCCGGCCAGCTTCGAGCCATTGGTGGTTTTGCCTGCGCCTTGCAGACCCACCAGCATTACCACGGTAGGACCGTTGGGATTGATGCGGATATGCTTTGTCTCCGCGCCCATCAGGGCGGTCAGCTCCTCGTTAACGATCTTGACGATCATTTGCGCCGGAGTCAGGGATTCCAGCACATCCGCGCCGATACAGCGCTCCGTAACGGATTTTGTAAAGTCTTTGACCACCTTATAGCTGACGTCGGCCTCCAGCAGCGCCATGCGGATCTCCCGCATAGCCTCCTTTACATCTGCCTCTTTCAGCCGCCCCTTGCCCCGGAGTTTTTTGAAGGTGGCGGAAATTTTTTCAGTTAAGCCTTCAAATGCCATGGTTTACTCCTCTAATTCCCGGGCTGCGGAAAGAATCTCCCGCGCCAACGCTCGCACAGCTTCCTCCGGGTGCTTTTCCAGCTTTTCCCCAGCGGCAATGACCACTCGGGCAGCTTGACGGCACTGCATTTCCCGCCGGACAAAGCCCGTCTTTGCTTCCATATTGCGCAGCAGGGCTTCCGCCCGGTTCAGGTTGTCATAGACGCCCTGACGGCTGACACGCAATTCCTGCGCGATCTCCCCCAGGGAGAAATCCTGGTGGTATCGCAGTTCAAAGCACTGCCGCTGCCGGGGGGTGAGCATTTCCCCGTAGTAATCGTATAACAGGATCAGCTCCGTGGATTCCATGGTATCCCTCCCGTGTCAAGGGCATTTCCTTGACGCTTGCATATCATACACGATTCTCCCCGCTTTGTCAAGCATTTTTCCTTGACATTGCTAAAATATTTGATACCAGCGGCTTAGCTCCTCCGTTACCATGAAGCCCAGCCGCTCATAAAGGCGGATGGCACGGAGATTGTCAGAGGAAACCTCCAGCACTGCCCGATCTCCATAGAGGGCATGAAGCAGCGCCTTCACCACATCCCTTCCCTTTCCCGGCTCAGCCGCAACCACCGCCCGGATCTCTTCCCCGGACGCCATGCCGATTCCCAGCAGCTTTCCATCCTGGTGGACAAAATAACCGTCCCCACGGTGAAGCATTGCCAGACCGTCCTCCCAAGTCATCCATGCCGCGTTGGATACCGGCAGCATTTTCTCATTGTAGATGGCCAGCCACCGCTCCAGCGTCTTCTCCTGCACTGGCCACAACGCCTCATCGGTCGTCTCCCGGTCATCCAGCGCTTTGCTCATGCGCAGGATCCGATTGTGGAGGGTGTAGCGATCCTGCAGCATATCGCTGCCGGCGGCATAGACCCGCTCCGCACCTGCAGCCCGGCAGAAGTCCACCGCTTCCTGCAAAAATTCCGGAATCCTCCCGCCGGAATGGATCCGAACATAGGCCAGTTTTTTGTGGGGGATCTCCCGCAGTACTAGGCTTCCTACGCCGTTTTCTGTGGTAAAGAGCGGAATGTCTTTCACAAAATCACCTCTTTTTCGCAGTATAGCATATTTTTTCTTTCCGCACAAGGGCGCAGCACGGCAGTTTTTTTGTGAAAACTGTACAGTCTTCTTTCCCGAATACGCCGAAATACCCATGCTGTATAACCAATCTTTCCAAAATGGCGTTTCTTATTTCGGAAAACGCTTGATTTTCCAAAAGAAAAATGTATAATAACACCATAGCCAAAACACGGAAAGGAGGCTTACCCGATGAAGAAGATTATTTGCAAGAAGGAATACGATACCGAAACCGCCACCATGATCAAGCAGTATGTAAGCGGCTATTTCGGTGATCCTGCCGGCTATGAAGAAACTCTGTACCAGACTCCCGGCGGACTGTATTTCGTCTATGTTTCCGGTGGCGAGGCTTCTCCCTATCCGGAAGAGGACATCCAGCGCCTGGCCAAGACCAAGGTCAATGAGTGGCTGGACACCCATTGATTCCCTGTACATCAATACGGAGCCTGCTCTGCGGCAGGCTCCGTATTTCTTGACAGCTATGCTATGCTGGTAACAGAAACGCAGAAAGGATCTCCGCCATGGAAGACAGCATTCTTCACCCCATCGCCAGAATGAAAAGCGACTTTCCCACCAAGTTCGGTATCCCTAGGCAAAGCGGGCTGGTTAGGGAGCTGACCTCCACCATTGTATTTGAGCCGGAATTTCGCGATCCCAGCGCCCTTCACGGTATCGAAGGGTATTCTCACCTTTGGCTCATCTGGCAGTTTTCGGAGAATATCCGCGCCGCCTATTCCCCCACCGTACGGCCGCCCCGACTGGGTGGAAATGCGCGCATGGGCGTGTTTGCAACCCGTTCCCCATTTCGCCCCAACTCCTTGGGGCTGTCCTGCGTGGAGCTGCTGGGCGTGGAGCAGACCGTACAATCCGGTACGGTAATCCATGTAGCCGGCGCCGATCTGATGGACGGCACGCCCATCTTCGATATCAAGCCCTATATCCCCTACAGCGACTGCCATCCGGAGGCTGCCGGCGGATTTACCGATGACGCGGAAGATTTTCTTCTGCAAGTAGATTTCCCCGCCCCCCTGCTGGAAAAGCTGCCCCCCGAAAAACGACAGGCCGTGGCAGGCATTCTCTCCCATGATCCCCGCCCCTCCTATCAGCGCGATCCAGAGCGGATCTATGGCCTGGAGTTTGCCGGATTCAATATTCGCTTCTCTGTCCGCGGGAAGACCCTCACCGTTCTGGCCGTCGCGCCGCTCTGCTAAACACCCGCGCCATTATTCTCCATAATGGCGCGGCTGTTTTATACGCTGCATTCCAATTGACAGTCGCATGGCTCTTTCTCTGCGTGTTCCCGGTTATACTCCGCCGCTTCCACGCAGCCCATAGTTTTATAAAACGCCTGACTATTCACGCAGGAGTGCGCCGAGATGTACAGCTTCTCGCCGCCATGGTTTTTTGCCCATTCCTTTGCCAGGGAAAAGAGCGTTTTGCCGATCCCCTGCCTCCGGCAGTCCTGGGAAACATGGATACTGGACAAATCGATATACTGCCCCCGGCTGCCCAGGCGCTTCCCCTCCAGAGATGCAAATCCTTTCAGCTTTCCGTCCTGGAACGCACCGAATACCGCTCCGCCGGTCGCCAGCGTATTGCCCAGGCACTCCACCAAAAAGGCGTATTCCTCTGGACTCCAATCATCCACAAAGGCAATGGGAAGGATCTGCCACACGCCGTCCATCTTTCGCCAGCAATGGGTCACTTCCTGCCGCCGGACAAATTGGGAAAATAATCCCAGGGAGATTTCCTCGGCAGACAGCGCCCGGTATTGTACCCTCTGCTCCCAGATAAGATACGCCGGATATGCTCCCGCCGGACGGAACCCCAGCTGCTCCGCCAGCGCGGCGGAAGCCGGGTTTGCCGCGTCCCAGCTGGGTCGCAGACCGCGCTCCAAACACAGCAGAATCAGCTTGGCGCAGCAGGCTCTGGCCAAACCACAGCGCCGCCAGTCCTCTCGGGTATCCACCTCAATTTCTATGCCGCCGCGGTACACGGAATAGGAGGACGCTCCTGCAAGCAGTTCCTCCCCTCGTACCGCCGCCACACCCAACCCCTCCTGCGTATAGCGCCAGGGGCTGCTGAACAGGGAAACAAGATCCTCGCTCCAAGAATTTTCCAGACATTTTTCATAGAGCCGCTGGTCAATTTCCCGCAGGGAGACCCCAGTCGGCAGTTGTCTGCTCCAGGCTTCCAGCGCTTCCCGGTCAAAGTGTTCTCCGCCCTTGGCAAAAGCATAGCGGAGGGTTTTTTGTGCCTGCCCAGGATAAGCGCTTTCCAGCAGCGCCGCCCAGGCGCTGTCCTGGGGTATCAGAATCCGCTCTGTGCCCTTGGTTTCCGGCGGCAGGAACAGCGCCAGCTCCAAATTGGGTTTTCCTGCAAAAAAGCAGAAATCCCCAATGACAGCCAAGGCGCTGTCCTTCCCCTGGGTGTATACCGCACCCATAACGCCCTGCAGGCAGGACCACACCAGCGTTTCCTGCCAGCCTGCGAAAATCCGTTCCGCCAGGGACATTTCCTTACATTTTTGAACCATAACTCCTCCCGGAAAATAGGCGGGCAGCAACAGCTGTCCGCCTACTTTCTATTTTTCTTACTTAAAGTACCGAACAGCCGCCTCAAACATCCGAATGTCGTAGTTGCCTGGCACATTGCGGTACAGTCCTGCGCCTACGCGTTCGCTGTGCCCCATCTTGCCAAACACCCGCCCATCGGGAGAGGTGATGCCCTCAATGGCGTACATGGAATCATTGGGATTGAAGTGTACGTCGCTGGTGGCATTCCCCGCCAAATCCACATACTGGGTAGCGATCTGGCCGTTGGCCGCCAGCTGCCGGATAAGCTTCTCACCGGCCAGGAAACGACCCTCGCCATGGGAAATAGGTACGTTGTACACATCTCCCACTTGGGTCAGTGCCAGCCAGGGAGACTTGTTGGAGGCTACCCTTGTACGCACAATCCGGCTCTGATGGCGGCCAATGGTGTTGAAGGTCAATGTGGGACAGTTTTCATCCGTGTCGATGATCTTGCCGTAGGGCACCAGCCCCAATTTGATCAGCGCCTGGAAGCCATTGCAGATACCGCACATCAGGCCGTCGCGCTTTTCCAGCAATTCCATTACGCCCTCTTTTACCGCAGCATTGCGGAAGAATGCGGTGATGAACTTGCCGGAGCCATCCGGCTCGTCGCCGCCGGAGAAGCCGCCAGGAATGAACACCATTTGGGCAGACTGCAATTTCCGGGCAAAGCGCTCCACACTCCTAGCAATGCCGTCGGCGGAGAGGTTATTGATAACAATGATCTCCGGCTCCGCGCCTGCGTCCCGCATTGCCTTTGCAGAATCATATTCACAGTTGGTGCCGGGAAAAGCAGGGATCAACACCTTGGGTCTTGCTGTTTTCACTGCAGGCGCTTTGCGCGCTGCGGCGTGATAGGAGAAATTCTCCATAGCCGTCTTGCGGTCGGGGATGTTGCAGCTATACACACTCTCCAGCTTATCCTCGTAGACAGTCAGCAGGCTGTTCAGCGCTATTTCCTCCCCGTTCCAGGTCAGCACACCGCAGTCATTGGTTCTGCCGATGACGCGGCCAATATCCGCCCCCTCTGCCACCTCCAGCACAAAGCTGCCGTAGGCATAGCTGAACAGCTCCTCCAGGGAGACATCCTCAAAGTTCACGCCGATACCGTTGCCGAACGCCATCTTCATGACGGCTTCCGCCGTACCGCCCATCCCGGGGGTATAAGCGGCTGCCACGCGGCCTTCCCGCATGGCTTTCGTTACCAGGCGGAAGTTTGCCAGCAAGGATTCCGTCCTGGGCAAGCCGTCTGTATCCTGCTCCGGCTTCAGCAGGCATACCCGATGTCCCGCCGCTTTGAACTCCGGAGAAATCACATCTCCGGTCTTTCCGGTGGTCACCGCAAACGATACCAGCGTAGGCGGCACGTGGAGGTTTTCAAAACTGCCGGACATGGAATCTTTGCCGCCAATAGCGCCGATCCCCAATTCCATCTGCGCCCGGAACGCGCCCAACAGCGCCGCCAGAGGCTTACCCCAGCGGTTTTCGTCCTTGCCAAGACGTTCAAAATACTCCTGGAAGGTCAGGTACACATCCTCGAAAGAAGCGCCGGTGGCCACCAGTTTTGCCACAGACTCCACCACTGCCAGGTACGCGCCGTGGTAGGGGCTTTTCTCTGTAATAAAGGGATTATAACCCCAAGACATGAACGAGCAGTCATCCGTGTGTTTCTCTTCCATGGATATTTTCTGCACCATGGCTTGGATCGGCGTCTGCTGCTCCCTGCCGCCGAAAGGCATGAGCACCGTGCCCGCGCCAATAGTAGCGTCGAAACGCTCGGAAAGCCCCCGCTTGGAGCAGATATTCAAATCATCGGCAATCCGGCGGAAATTTTCCGCGAAGCCGCCGGTCACCGCCTGCTTCGCCGTCTGGGGCACGGCCACGTGGGCGGAAATATGCTTCTCCGCGCCATTGGAGTTTAGAAACTCCCGGCTGATGTCCACGATCTTCTCCCCGTTCCAGTACATACGCAGCCTTGGCTGTGCAGTCACCTTCGCCACAGGGCACGCCTGCAGGTTCTCCGTCTCTGCCAGAGACAGGAATGTCTCCACATCTTTGGCCTCTACCACCACCGCCATCCGTTCCTGGGACTCGGAAATGGCCAGCTCTGTGCCGTCCAGACCCTCATATTTTTTGGGAACAGCGTTCAGGTCGATTTCCAGGCCGTCCGCCAGTTCTCCAATGGCCACGGATACGCCGCCCGCGCCAAAGTCATTGCAGCGCTTGATAAGTCTGCTGGCCGCGGGGTTGCGGAACAGCCGCTGGAGCTTCCGCTCCTCCGGGGCATTGCCTTTCTGCACCTCTGCGCCGCAGGTCTCCAGGGATGCCACTGTGTGGGACTTAGAAGAGCCTGTGGCGCCGCCGCAGCCATCCCGACCGGTGCTGCCGCCCAGCAGGATGACCACATCTCCCGCCTCCGGCCGCTCCCGGCGGACATTCTCCGCAGGGGCAGCGGCGATCACCGCGCCGATCTCCATACGCTTGGCCGCATAGCCAGGATGGTAGATCTCGTCCACGATGCCGGTGGCCAGACCGATTTGGTTGCCATAGGAGGAATAGCCGGCAGCCGCCGTGGTAACGATTTTCCGCTGGGGCAGCTTGCCGGGGATCGTCTCATTCACCGGGGTCAGGGGATCGCCCGCGCCAGTGACCCGCATGGCGCCATATACATAGCTCCGTCCAGACAGGGGATCGCGGATAGCGCCGCCAATGCAGGTGGCCGCGCCGCCAAAAGGCTCGATCTCCGTGGGGTGGTTATGGGTTTCATTCTTGAACAGCAGCAGCCACGGCTCTTTCTGTCCGTCCGCTTCCACCTCGATCTTCACGGTGCAGGCGTTGATCTCCTCGCTCTCGTCCAGCTTGGGAAGTTTTCCATGAACCTTCAGATACTTCACCGCCACGGTGGCCAAATCCATGAGGCACACCGGTTTGTGGGTGCGCCCCAATTCCTCACGCACCGCCAGATAGTCCTCATAGGTCTTCTGCAGCAGCGGATCTTCAAAGCGGGCACTGTCGATAATCGTATGGAACGTCGTGTGGCGGCAGTGATCCGACCAGTAGGTATCGATCATACGGATTTCAGTAATGGTAGGTTCCCGATCTTCGCTGCGGAAATACGCCTGACAGAACGCCGCGTCGTCTACATCCATGGCAAGACCATACCGCCGGACAAATTCCTCCAGTCCTGCCCGATCCAGGGCAGTAAAGCCCTCGACCGTGGCCACCTTGTCGGGAATGTCGTAGGCAAGCTGTAAGGTCTCCGGCTTCTTCAGCGCAGCCTCCCGGCACTCTACCGGATTGATGACGTATTTCTTGATCTTTGCCACGTCTTCTTCGGAAAGGCTGCCATAGAGTGCGTATACTTTGGCAGTGCGGATGGTGGGGCGCTCTCCCTGGGAGATGATCTGGATGCACTGAGCAGCAGAATCCGCCCGCTGGTCAAACTGACCCGGCAGAGGTTCCACCGCAAATACCACCGCGCCGGGAAGGGAAACTTCCTCTGAGGCAATGTCCAGCTGCGGTTCGGAAAACACCGTGCGCTTAGCGTAGTCGAACAGTTCCTGGGATATGTTCTCCCCATCATAGCGGTTCAGCAGCCGCACATTTTCCAGATTGGTAACGCCCAGCAAATTCCGAGCGTCTCTCAGCAGTGCTCTGGCCTCGTTGTCCAGTCCCGGTCTTTTCTCTACAAAAACGCGATAAACCATATTATTTCCTCCCTGCCTGCAATGCCCGTGCGCCAATGTCGCTGCGGCGGTACGCATTTTCAAAATGAATCTGATCCGCCATGGCATAGGCCTGCCGCACCGCTTCTTCCAAGGAATCTGCCACCGCCGTCACACCCAGAACCCGACCGCCGTTGGTATAAAGCCGGCCGTCCTTCTGGCTGGCGCCCGCCACATAAACCTTGTCCCAAATCTCTGGCGGGATGGTGATGGGGAAGCCCTTTTCGTAGGCCGTGGGATAACCCTTGGAGGCCAAAATCACACAGCATGCATTTTCTTCCGAGAACTGTACCATGTCCTGCGTCAGCGTCCCATTGGTGGTAGCCTGCATAATGGTAAGCAGATCGCTCTTCAGCAGCGGCAATACCACCTGTGTCTCCGGATCGCCAAAGCGGCAGTTATATTCGATGACCTTGGGTCCATCGGGTGTGATCATCAGGCCAAAGTACAAGCAGCCCCGGAACGTTCTCCCCTCGGCGTTCATGGCCTGGATGGTGGGCAGAAAAATCTCCTCCATGCACCGCTTCGCCACAGCCTCCGTATAGTAAGGGTTGGGAGCGACCGTGCCCATGCCGCCGGTGTTCAGACCGGTATCGCCGTCCCCAGCCCGCTTATGATCCATGGAGGAAACCATGGGCACCACAGTCTTTCCATCGGTAAAGGTCAGCACAGACACCTCCGGACCGGTGAGAAATTCCTCAATCACGATCTGGTCACCGCTCTTGCCGAAAATATGTGCCTGCATCATATCCCGCACCGCATCCATTGCCTCCTGCCGGGTCTGGGCGATCAGAACACCTTTCCCCAGCGCCAGGCCGTCAGCTTTTACCACCGTGGGGATAGGCGCGGTTTCCAAATACTGCAGCGCCGCTTCCATATCCTGGAATACTTCGTAACGCGCCGTGGGAATATGATACTTTTTCATCAAATTCTTAGCGAACACCTTGCTGCCCTCCAGAATGGCCGCATTGGCGCGGGGGCCGAAGCAAGGGATGCCCTTTTCCTCCAGGACGTCCACACAGCCCAACACCAGGGGATCGTCTGGCGCAACCACGGCATAGTCAACACCCTGTTCACAGGCAAACGCCGCAATGGCGGAGATGTCCTTAGCGCCGATGTTCACACAGACGGCATCCTTGCCAATGCCCCCGTTCCCCGGCAGAGCAAAAATCTCCGTCACCGCAGGATTCTCTTTAATTTTTTTGATAATGGCGTGCTCCCGTCCGCCGCCGCCAACAACCAGTACTTTCATAGTCCCTCCATCAATGGTGGAATAGACGCATTCCAGTGAAAGCCATGACCATGTTGTGCCGGTCGCAGCAGTCGATCACCGCATCGTCACGGATGGAGCCGCCCGGTTCCGCCACATAGTCCACGCCGCTGGCATAAGCGCGCTGGATATTGTCGTCAAAGGGGAAGAAAGCGTCCGAACCCAAGGAAACGCCCCGAATGGCATCCAGATAAGTGCGCTTTTCTGCATTGGTGAGGGGAGCCGGCTGGGAAGTGAAGTACTTCTGCCAGTTGCCCTCGGCGCACACATCCTCCTCATTCTGATTCACATAACCGTCAATCACATTGTCCCGGGTGGGGCGGCCGATTTCCGCTCGGAAAGGCAGATTCAGCACTTTCTCATGCTGCCGCAGGAACCAGGTGTCCGCCTTGCCCCCCGCCAGGCGGGTGCAGTGGATACGAGACTGCTGACCCGCGCCCACACCGATGGCCTGGCCGTCGTAGGCAAAGCAAACGGAATTGGACTGGGTGTACTTCAGTGTAATCAGCGCAATCACCAGATCCCGCTTAGCGCTCTCCGGCAGATCCTTGTTTTTGGTAACAATATTTTCCAGCAGCGTTTCATCAATTTTGAAGTTGTTGCGTCCCTGCTCAAAGGTGATGCCAAAGACCTGCTTCCGCTCTTGCGCGTCTGGTACAAAATCCGGGTCAATTTTGACGATGTTGTAGCTGCCTTTCCGCTTTGTCTTCAAAATGGCCAGCGCCTCCTCCGTGTAGCCGGGAGCGATCACGCCGTCGGAAACCTCCCGTTGGATGAGCTTCGCTGTGGTGGCGTCGCACTCGTCGGAAAGCGCCACCCAGTCGCCAAAGGAGCACATCCGGTCGGTGCCCCTGGCTCTGGCATAGGCGCAGGCCAAAGGGGAATCGTCCAAATCAGGAATATCGTCCACAAAGCAAGCCTTTTTCAGCTTTTCCGGCAGTACGATGCCCACCGCCGCAGAGGTGGGGCTGACATGCTTGAACGAGGTTACGGCACACAGCCCAGTGGCCGCTTTCAGTTCCTTCACCAGCTGCCAGGAATTAAACGCATCCAGAAAGTTAATGTAGCCGGGGCGGCCGGATAAAATCTCGATGGGCAGCTCACTGCCGTCGTGCATATAGATTTTCGCCGGCTTCTGATTGGGATTGCAGCCATATTTCAGCGCAAATTCTTTCATTTTTCTTTCCTCCTCAGCAGTTCTTGTTGATAAGACGCTCCTCCACAGCCCGCGTTTCCAGGTTGGTATAGCGCACATACAGGGAGATCTTGTTGTCCTCGTCCAAATTGTTCCAGATTTCCTGGGTAAACGCCGCAATATCGTCCACCATGGTCACCCGCTCCGGCTCCCCCTGGAAAGTGGGGATGGGGTTGCCGTCGCTCACATAGGTGTGCAGGAAGTGCCCAACCCCGGCAACGCCAGGATACTCGTAGGTATACCGCGCGCAGGCGCTGCCCGCCGCGTCCGCCGCCTTCAGGATGGAAAGCTTATAGCTGCCGTCCGGGCTGAGCAGGCCGCTGATACGGGGCGTCCAATTGGGGCCGTCCGGCTCAAATTCCCGGGTGCGCAGCGCCTGCTCCATGGGCAGTCCCTTCTCCAGAAAGTCTCGGATGGTGTCGGTCTGATCGCCGTTGGTAACAATGAGACCCCGGCCAAAGCTGCGAACCGGGTGATAGATAATCAAACTGGGATCCACCAGCTTGGAGGGGTCAAAGGCTTCCGTGCGGATCCCATCCGGCTCCTGGACAAAAATCCGGTTACGGCTGTTCACACTGCGCCCCATGATAAAATAGGCAGCGACAGATTTTCTGCCGTCCGGGGTAAGTCCCAGGACAATGCCCCGCCCGGGATATGTATTCCCTTCCAGGTATTCCCGCATCGTTTTCGTTTCATAGACATTCATTGCTCGATCCCTCCAAAATAATTTGTTGACTGACCAGTTCCACAGCAGCCGGGAGAATCTTCCACTCCGCCTGTTCCATGACCCGCTTTTGCAGCGTCTCCGGCGTGTCTCCCTCCTGCACCTCCACGGCCTTCTGGAGAAGAATTCTGCCGCCGTCCGGCACCTCGTTTACAAAATGCACCGTTGCTCCAGTGACCTTTACGCCGTATTTCAGGGCTTCTTCATGCACTTTCAGACCATAGTATCCCTGACCGCAGAAAGCGGGAATCAAGGAGGGATGCACGTTCAGAATCCGCTGTGGGAAGCGCCTGGTGAAGCTTTCGCTCAGGATAGAAAGGAATCCCGCCAATACGATCAAGTCAATTCCATATTCCGACAGCTTTTCGCAGATCGCCTTTTCAAACGCCGCCTGGGCGCCGCAAGCTTTCCTGGTAATGGTATACCCCGGTATCCCCGCATTTTTCGCCCGGGTCAGGGCATATGCCCCCGGCACGTTGGAAATCACCAAGCAGATTTCTCCACTGGCAATCTTTCCCGATGTCTGGGCGTCCAGCAGCGCCTGCAAGTTGGTGCCGCCCCCAGATACCAGCACGGCGATCCGCGCTTTCTTCCCTTCCATAGCTCCCTCCACTTCTTTTTACAATGGCGAACCGCCTGTGGGCAGAATACCCCCAGGCAGTTCCGTTTCATTCAGCAAATCTCGATCTTTTCCTGGAATTCCACGATCTCGCCCATAATATAGGCGTCCTGTCCGTGCTCGCCCAGGATCCGCAGGGTCTTCTCCGCATCCTCCTTAGCCACTACGATGCTCATGCCAACGCCCATATTGAAGGTGTTGAACATATCCCGTTCGGAAATATTGCCCGCCTTGGCGATCAGGTCAAAGATGGGCAGCACCCGTACCGCGCTGCGGGAGATCCGGGCGCACAGGCCATCGGGGATGCTGCGGGGAATATTCTCGTAAAAGCCGCCACCGGTGATGTGGGAAATACCCTTTACCTGCACCTGCTCCAGCAGCGCCAGCACCGGCTTCACGTAAATCTTGGTGGGAGTCAGCAGTGTCTCGCCAATGGACGCACCGCCCAGTTCCGCTACGGGCTGCGTAATATCGGCGTTTTCCACATCAAACACCTTCCGCACCAGGGAAAAGCCGTTGGAATGGACACCGGAGGAGGGCAGCGCCACCACCACGTCTCCAGGGCGCATGGTCTTATGATCGATGATTTTGGACTTGTCCACCACGCCGGTGCAGTAGCCTGCAAGGTCGTATTCCTCCGCTGGGTAGAAGCCGGGCATCTCAGCCGTCTCACCGCCAATCAGCGCGGCGCCGGACTGGACGCAGCCCTCGCACACACCCTTCACAATTGCCTCAATCCGCTCCGGCACATTCTTGCCGCAGGCAATGTAATCCAGGAAAAACAGAGGCTTCGCGCCGCAGCAAATGATGTCGTTGACGCACATGGCCACGCAGTCGATGCCCACCGTGTCGTGCTTGTCCAGCAGGAAGGCCAGCTTCAGCTTCGTGCCCACGCCGTCTGTGCCGCTCACCAGCACCGGCCGGGTCATCCCGGTGGTATCCAGTTCGAACAGGCCGCCAAAGCCGCCCACATCGGAGCAAACCCCGGAGGTCATAGTTTTGGCAATATGGCTTTTCATCAGCTCCACCGCCCGATAACCTGCGGTGATGTCCACGCCAGCGGCGGCATAGCTGTCGGATCTTGATTGCATATTCATTCTCTTCTATTCCTTTCCGTTCCAGCAGTAGGTGCACAGCTTGCAGGGATCCAGGCCAATGGCCTTGATTACACCCTCCAGAGACTGAAATTCCAGGGACGCAAAATGGAATTTATCGCTGATGGCTTTCCGCAGCGCCCTGCCCCGCTGGGTGTCGCCGTCGGAGTATTCCGCAATATGGTGGAAACCCTCCACACCCTCCAGCTCCATGATCACCCGTCGGGCAATCAGCTCCATATCGTCTGTGGAGCGAGAGAAGTTCAGGAACTTGCAGGCATACATAATGGGCGGGCAGGCGGAGCGCATATGCACGGACTTAGCGCCGTTCTGGTACAGGAAGTCCACCGTCTCCTTCAACTGCGTGCCCCGCACAATGGAATCGTCCACAAACAGCAGATTCTTCCCCTGGATCAGTTCTTTCACCGGGATCTGCTTCATTTTGGCGATTTTTTTGCGATCCGTCTGGGTGGCAGGCATAAAGCTTCTGGCCCAAGTGGGGGTATACTTGATAAACGCCCGGGCAAAGCGGTAACGGCTGCGGTTGGCATAGCCAATGGCGTGGGGCGTGCCAGAATCGGGCACGCCGCCCACATAGTCAATGTCCAGGTCGCCCAGCCGCTCCAGGTCATTCTCCGCCATGATCTCCCCGTTGCGGTAGCGCATGGCTTCCACATTCACCCCTTCATAGGTAGAGGTGGGATAGCCATAATAGCTCCACAAAAACGAGCATACCCGCATTTCGTTTCTCGGCGCTGCCAGGCGATTCATGCCGTTCCAGTTCAGGGACACGATCTCCCCGGAGCCGAGATCGCAAACGTGCTCATATCCCAGCTTCTCAAAGGCGAACGATTCAAAACTGGCACAGTAGCCGTCCTCACTTTTGCCGATCTGCACCGGAAGTCTGCCCATCTTGTCCCGTGCTGTGATGATAGAGCCATCATCCCGCAAAATCAGCACAGAAACCGTGCCGTCCACCAGCTCCTGGGCATAGCGGATGCCGTCCACAAAATTATCCTTTTTGTTAATCAGCGCCGCCACCAGTTCCGTGGTATTCACCCGCCCGCCGGTCATGGCGTCAAAGTGATCCTTTCCAGAAGCCAGACAAAGATCAATGAGTTCCTCTGCATTGTTAATAACGCCCACCGTACACAGGGCATAGGTTCCCAGGCTGGAGCGGATCAGCATCGGCTGAGGATCGGTATCGCTGATACAGCCAATTACCGAGGTTCCCTTCATCTCGTCAAAAATATGCTCGAACTTTGTCCGGAACGGGGCGTTTTCGATATTATGGATCTTCCGCTGCAAACCAACAACCGGATCCCAGGCGGCCATGCCGCCCCGGCGCGTCCCCAAGTGGGAATGGTAATCCACACCGAAGAAAACATCCGCCATGCAGTCGCTGCGGGATGCGATCCCAAAAAATCCTCCCATGCGTTACTCCTTTGGGAAAAATCAGGCAAAAAACAGTTTGGACAGGGTCATGGGGTCAATGTACTGGCCATCCTTATAGACCCGCATATTGCCGGAAGCGATCTCGTCGATGAGCATCACCTTTCCGTCGGCATCGTAGCCAAACTCAAACTTGATGTCATAGAGATCCAGACCTTTCTCCTTCAGGTCGTCGGCCACGATCTGGGTAATCTTCTGGGTCATAATCTTGATGTCCTCGTACTGCTCGCCGGTCATCACGCCCAGCACGATCAGGCCGTCCTTAGTGACCAGGGGATCGCCCTTCTCATCGTTCTTAAAGGTCATTTCCACATAGGCGGGCAGGTCTGCACCCTCCTCGATGTAGTCGCTGTAGCGGCGCAGGAAGCTGCCCACAGCCTTATGACGGCAGATAACCTCCAGCCCCTTGCCGAATACCTTGGCAGGCAGAACCTCCATGGTGGTATTGCCCAGGTCGGCGCTGACATAGTGGGTCTTGATACCGGCAGCATTGATCTTTTCAAAGAAATAGATGGACATCCGCAGGTTCACATCTCCCACGCCGTCAATGGTCAAACCCACAGAGTTCTCACCAGGATCGAACACACCGTCCTTGCCGGTGCAGTCGTCCTTGAACTTCAGCAGATAATTGCCGTTTTCCAGAGCGAAAACATTCTTGGTCTTACCAGTGTAAACAAGCTTCTTTTCCATGATCGATAACTCCTTATTAAAATTATGGATTTTTTACAGTTGTTCCAGAATGGCGGCGTCCTTTGCCAGAACCGCCTGGGCGTCCTTCGCCCGCTTGCTGTCCAGCCGCTGCGCCAGCGATGCATCCTCTACAGCCAGAATCTGGGCGGCAAGCAAAGCGGCATTGGCGCCTCCGTTCACTGCAACCGTGGCCACGGGAATCCCGGTGGGCATCTGTACAGTGGACAGTAAAGCGTCAATGCCGTCTAAATTGGAGCCTTTGCAGGGAATGCCGATCACCGGCAGGGTGGTGTTAGCAGCAATCGCGCCTGCCAGGTGGGCAGCCATGCCCGCAGCGGCAATGATTGCACCAAATCCCCGTGCTCTCGCGTTCAGCGCAAAATCACGGGCCTCTACCGGGGTTCTGTGGGCGGAATACACGTGCACCTCAAAGGGAATTTCCAGGCTTTTCAGCATATCCGTCGCTTTTTTCACGATTGGCAGGTCGCTGTCGCTTCCCATTACAATACCAATTTTCTTCACGATTGCCTCCTGTTTCTCCGTAAAAAGCAAAAAAGCGCACTTTGGCCAGTGACCTCCAAAGATGCGCCCAGGCGGTCGGCTGCCGGATATACGGCCTTACGCCTTCCATTTCCCGGTGGTACTCCACCTTTCCGCCAGTCACGGGAGCGGTATTCAAATTCCGTATGCTATTGTAGCATAAAGGGGGAATCGGTGTCAAGAATTCTCGGCACCGATTCCCCTTTTTTTACATTTTGAATACCTGGGAAAAGAGTTTTTTGCTGGTTTTTGTATAAAATCCTAATCCCCCGGGATCAGGGCTTGCGCATCTTTTTCCCCTCGCAGTAAATGCAGCGGTACACGCCGTTTTCCCGGTCGACGCACCTAAAAGCGTGGGGTAACTCCTGCTCCGTGGCGCTGATGCAGCGGGGATTGTCGCAGACCAGCTCTCCAACAAGCACATCCTGCTCCGCCGGCATTTGTCTGCCTTCCTCTGCATCCTCCAGCAGTTTCAAGATCAGCGCCATGCGCATGAGTTTGCCGTTCAGCGCCTGGCGGAAATAGGCCGCCCGGGGATCGCTGTCCACCTGTACGCTGATTTCGTTCACCCGGGGCAGCGGATGGAGCACCCGCATAGTGGGCTTGGCGTTCCGGAGCTTGTCCAAAGTCAGCACGTAACTATCCTTCAGCCGCTCATAAGCCTGCGGGCTGTCGAAGCGCTCCCGCTG
>DVKX01000019.1 GCA_018715805.1 Candidatus Faecousia intestinigallinarum
GAGCTTTAGATTTAGAGAATGTCCATAATTGGCTCTAATAAATTTTTCCCCATCCTTAAAACTGTACTCGCTGACAGTCTCTCGCATGATTTCATGGATATCAGCCATGGTTAAATTATATCCATCTGACAAAGATCGATTTAATAGCGCTTTTGTATCTACCCATCCTTCCTTAGACATATGTAGCTTTAACTGCTCGGGATGCCTCCGGAGGATATACCTTAAATAATCTTCTTTTTGCTGCATTTCTGGGTTGCTGTACATGATTTTTCATCCTCATCCAAACTGGTACGCGAAGCGGAGCCGGAGGTCAATCCTTAAGGTAACGAGATATAGGGAAAAGAGAAGAAAAGCGGCTCACGAAGGAGCGGCAGAGATTAAGCCGCACTGGGAACATATCCACCGCTCCGAGAAAGGAGCATCTAAGATCCACTCAGAATGGAATGTGTTTCCGCCGTGGTTTGCGGCGGCTTCTGGAGCGTCATAGCGCGCAACATGCGCATCCCACTCGGCAGCAGTCTGAAATACTGCTCCACAGTAGCAGGTGACGCCATATTCAAAATGTCCTTCTTCGGAAGTAAAATGATACTGCCAGTCGTGGGTGCATTCCGCAGGCGCTGACTGGGTAGGTGTAGCGGAATTCGGTTCCGTGGACTGGACACTGGGCCGGTGCGCATCCGGCCAGCATAGCGGCCGCCAGCAGCGCCGTCAGCGGCAATGCAAGTCGCTTTTTCATGCTATTCGCCCCCTTCGTATCGTGCATTTTTGCGGTTTTCTATTTTTATTATGATAATATACCGCCCGAGAATTGTCAAGTTATTCCGATGCCCAATAAAGGGAGAATCCTTTCTCACGGTATTTTTATCCCCTGGCGGGAATACGCCCCGCCGGGGAAAATCCTCAAAGCAATTCGCCGTAGGGAATACGGAAATCATCTGGATTTTTGAACACGGACGGGGCTTTCGGCTGGATTTTCAGGCAAGAGGCGATGAGTTCTGCGGCGCTGCTGGCCGCAGGCTTTCCATAATTACGGCGTGTGCCGCTGCTCGGCTGCTTTGCAGCAATAAATTAGTTTTCCCTATATATTTAATAGGATAATATTACTTTACCGTATCAAGCGACAGATGCTATAATATAAACGAATTATGAACACGCGCCCGTACTCTTTTAGATTTGGACGGGCATCCATTTAGGCAAAAAGGCTAGATATTAGAAAGGAGCGCTTTCCAGTGAAAATTCTCATTATCGGCGGCGTGGCGGCCGGTACCAAGGCTGCCGCCAAAATCATGCGCGAGGATCGCAACGCGGAGGTACTGATCCTGACCAAAGGCAAGGATATCTCTTACGCAGGCTGCGGTCTTCCTTACTATGTAAGCGGGGTCATTGCGAACCGGGAGCAGCTGATCGTCAATACTCCGGAGTCTTTCTCCAAGCTCACCGGCGCCAAGGTGCAGGTGGAGACGGAGGTCACCGGGGTGGACACTAAGGCCAAGACAGTCACTGCCGTCTGTCATGGTGAAACTGCTACATATGACTACGACAAGCTGATCATCGCCTCCGGCGCGTCTCCTTTCCGCCCGCCCATTGAGGGCTTGGATCTTCAGAATGTTTTCTTCATGCGCACTCCCGATGACGCCATCGCCCTGCGGGAGGCGGTGGAAGCCGGTGGTATCCGGCGCGCCGTGGTAGCGGGCGCGGGCTTCATTGGCCTGGAGGTGGCCGAGAACCTGGCGGCCATGGGCGTCCGGGTGAATGTGCTGGATTTCGCGCCCCATGTACTGCCCAACTTCCTGGATCCGGAGCTCTCTGCCTATGTGGAGAATAAGATGGCCGACGCGGGCATCAACCCCATGACCGGCGTGGCCATTGAGGCCATCCTGGGCAATGGCAAGGTGGAGAAAGTGCAGACCAGCGGCCGCGCCGTTAAGGCCGACGCCGTGGTTATGGCCATCGGCATCCGTCCCAATACCGCGTTCCTGGCGGACAGCGGTATTGAGATGTTTAAGGGAACCATCCTCACCGATAAGGAACTGCGCACCAATGTGCCGGATGTCTACGCGGTGGGCGACTGCGCCATGGTGGCTAACCGGGAAACCGGAAAGCCTGCATGGTCCCCTATGGGCTCCACTGCCAATATTGCCGGCCGTGTGCTGGCGCAGAACCTCTACGGCGCGGGACTTGCCTATGAGGGCGTGTTGGGCACCGGTGTGGCTAAGCTGCCCGGCGGCATCAACACCGGCCGTACCGGCCTGACCGAAACTGCCGCCAAGGCCGAGGGTCACGACGTTATCACCGCCCTGTGCGTGGTGGACGATAAAGCCCACTACTATCCCGGCGCGGATAGCCTGATTATCAAAATGGTGGCCGACAAGACTACCCGGAAGTTCTTGGGCGTTCAGGTGCTGGGCGCCGGTGCGGTGGATAAGGTCACCGACATCGCTGTGACTGCTATTTCTCTGGGCGCCACTGTAGATCAGCTGGCCAACCTGGATTTTGCCTACGCGCCTCCGTTCTCTACCGCCATCCATCCCTTTGCCCATGCCCTCAACGTACTGATGAATAAGATGAGCGGCAAGCTGGACAGCTTTACCCCCGCAGAATATGCCGCCGGCGCAGCCGAGGGCTACCGCGTGGTGGACGCCTCCATTCAGCCCACCATCCATACTGCGCCCTACTTGGATCTGACCAAGATCGAAGGGCCTGTGGAGGGCTTTGGCAAGGATGAGAAGCTGCTGCTGGTGTGCGCAAAGGGCAAGCGGGCATACCTGACCCAGAACCGGTTGAAGGCTTATGGCTATACCAATACCAAGGTACTGGAGGGCGGCCTTACATTTAATACTTTGGAAGAAGCGTAAACCACAAAAGAAAAGGAGATAAAAATCATGGCAACATTAACCATCAGCGCGGAAGAGGAGAAGAGAGTCAAAAAAATGGGTTTCCTGAGCAACAAGGGAACCGACGATTTCTCCGCCCGGATCATTACCATCAACGGTAAGATGAACGCCGACCAGCTGCGGGTCGTCTGCGACG
The DNA here is from genome assembly GCA_018715805.1 of Candidatus Faecousia intestinigallinarum. Classification (GTDB taxonomy): domain Bacteria; phylum Bacillota; class Clostridia; order Oscillospirales; family Oscillospiraceae; genus Faecousia; species Faecousia intestinigallinarum. The sequence continues at coordinate 3,031 of DVKX01000019.1, forward strand.
CCGCCAAGAAGTTCGGCACCGGCGAAGTCACCTTCACTACCCGCCAGACCATCGAGGTTGTGGGCGTCCCCTTCGACCAGATCGATGCGTTCCAGGCCTATATCGGCGAGGCGGGACTGGTCACCGGCGGCACCGGCTCCAAGGTACGCCCTGTGGTGGCCTGCAAGGGCACCACCTGCCAATACGGCCTGCTGGACGCCTACGCACTGTCCGAGGAGATTCACCATCGCTTCTATGAGGGCTATCGGGAGGTTCTTCTGCCCCACAAGTTTAAGATCGCTGTGGGCGGCTGCCCTAACAACTGTGTGAAGCCCGACCTGAACGACCTGGGCATCATTGGCCAGCGGATTCCCGCCTACGATCCCGATGACTGCAACGGCTGCAAGAAGTGCGCCGTGGAGAAGGTCTGCCCCATTGGCGCTGCCAAAATGGTGGACGGCGTGATGGAGATTGACCCGGAAGTCTGCAATAACTGCGGCCGCTGCGTGGGCGCCTGCCCCTTTGACTGCATTGAGGACGGCAAGTACGGCTTCAAGATCTACATTGGCGGACGCTGGGGCAAGAGCGTCGCACACGGCCGCGCGCTGTCCAAGGTATTCACCGATAAGGAAGAGGCGCTGTCCGTCATCGAAAAGGCGCTGCTGCTGTTCCGGGAGCAGGGACATACCGGCGAGCGCTTCGCCACCACCATCGAGCGCCTGGGCTTCGAAAATGTGGAGCGGCAGCTGCTCTCCGACGACATCCTGGCGCGCAAGCAGGAGATTCTGGACGCCAAGCTGCACTTGGTGGGCGGCGCGACCTGCTAAGATGGCGCTCGGTTAGAAAGAAATAGAAAGAGGGAACAAACCCATGAAAAAACTGTCCGTAAACCCCAAAAAGCTGGGGGCAATCCTCCTGTGTCTGCTCATCGGCTGGGTGGCAACTCTGTCCACAGATTGGCAGACTACCTGGTTCAGCCGTACCGTGATGGGCGGCCCCATGGTGGCGCTGCTGTTTTCCATGATCGCCTGCAATCTGATCCCCTCCCTGAACAAGGACTTTAAGGCGGGCACCACTTTTGCCAGCAAGAAGTTCCTGAACTGGGGCATCGTTCTCACCGGCGCGACTTTGAGCTTCAAGGACATTCTGGGCACCGGCGTGAAGGCGCTGCCTTTGATCATCATCAACATTTGCCTGGCCTTTGCCGTGGCGCTGCTGGTGGGCAAGAAGCTGGGCGTTACCCGCAATACTTCCATCCTGGTGGGCGGCGGCACCTGCATCTGCGGCGGCACGGCCATCGCCACTCTGGCGCGGATCATCAAGGCGATGGAGGAGGAGATCGCCTTTGCCATGGCTGCCATCTTCCTGTTCGACACCCTGGCCGCCTTTACTTACCCCTATCTAAGCTCCTTGATGCACCTGACGGACAATCAGTTTGCTTTCCTGGCCGGTACCGCCATCAACGACACCTCCTCTGTGGCAGGGGCACAGGCCACCTATGCAGCCATGGGCAATCTGGGCGACTGGAACGGCGCGCTGAACGTGAAGCTGGTGCGTACCACCATGCTGATCTTTGTGGCGCTGGCCTGGACGTTCATTATGGCCAGAGCTGCCCGCAGCAACGAGAACGCCAAGAACGAGTCCATGTGGAGCGTGGTGAAGAAGAGTTTCCCCATGTTCATCCTGTGGTTTGTGGTCATGGCCGGACTGAATACCTTTGGTGTGTTCCAGTTCAATGTTCCCGTTTTCAACGCCAGCGCCAGCAGCCTGCTGGGTAAGCTGTCCAAGTTCCTGTTTGCCTCCGCGCTGGCCGGTGTGGGCTTTAAGATCAAGTTCAAGGACGTGTTCTCCAAAGGTGTGAAGCCCATCGCCCTGGGCGGCATCACCTGGGCTTGCGTGGCGGCGTGCTCCCTGATCTTCATTCATCTGTTCGCCGGCTATATCGGCTAATTCACGGCAACGGAATTCGATCGGCAGGCTCCGGCAGTTTGAATGTCGGAGCCTGTTTTCCTGACAATTCGCGATAAGGAGAATCGTTTCATGTTTTTTTCTGCACATAAATCCCTATCCAGGACTGTAATCCTGACGGTCACTGCGCTGCTTGCCGCCGCAATGCTGGCTGGATGCGGCGCCCAAACCCCGGTTCAGACCGATGCTGCCACAGAGCCAGTTCCCACTGAAACCACCACCGCGCCGACCCAGACTGACGCGGCATTCTATACCTTTACCGACGATACCGGTCGGGAAATCGTCCTGGAAGCTGCGCCCGAGAGAGTGGCCGTTCTCTTCTCCTCCTTTGCCGATATTTGGAATACCGCGGGGGGCGAGATTGCCGTCACTGTAGGCGAAAGCGTGGAGCGCGGCTTCGCCGATGAGGACGCAGCGCTGGTGGACGCAGGAGCTGGAAAATCCATTGACAGGGAACTGCTGGTTTCCTTTGAGCCGGACTTTGTGATCTGCAGCGCGGACATTGCGGCGCAGGCGGAAGCCGCCGACTTTTTGAACGATGCGGGTATCCCCTGCGCCCAGTTCCATGTGGAATCCTTTGAGGAGTACCTGTCCATGCTGAAAATCTGCACTGATATCACCGGCAATCAGGAGGCCTACGACACTTACGGACTTCAGGTGCAGGAGCGGGTGGAGCAGATCCGTGCCGCCATCCAGGAGAAAAATGCCGACAGTCAACCCAATATTCTTTTCATTCGCGCTGGCTCTCAGTACAGCTCTACCAAAGCCAAAACTGCGGAGGATAACTTTGTATGCAGTATGCTCAAGGAAATGGGTACTTACAACATTGCTGAAAACGCGCCTATTCTGCTGGACGGCCTGAGCTTCGAGGAGGTTCTGCTGTCCAATCCCGACTTTATCTTCATCTCCACCATGGGAGACGAGGAGGCGGCCAAAGCCTATATGGACAGCGTTTTGACGCAGGAGGAGTGGCAGCAGCTGGACGCCGTAAAGTCCGGGCGCTACGCCTATCTGCCCAAAGAATTGTTCCAGTTCAAGCCCAATGCCCGGTGGGATGAAGCGTACGCCTATCTGGCAGACCTTCTGGAGGAGGGGAACCTTTCATGAGCCGCCGCGCCTCCGGAAAGCTCTGGATTTTGGCGCTGCTGCTCCTGATTTCAGGGTATCTCTCCCTGCGCTTTGGCAGCTCGCATATGCGCACCGCCGATTTCTGGCAGGGGCTGCTGCGCGCGCCGGGCATGGAGACGTATTCTCTGATTCTGTATACCATCCGGCTTCCCCGGCTCCTGGCGGCGCTTCTGGCCGGCGCGGGACTGTCCATTTCCGGCGTGCTGCTCCAGTCCGTTACCGGCAACGAACTGGCAAGCCCGAACATCATCGGCGTGAACGCCGGCGCAGGCTTCTGCGTGATTCTGTTTCTCTGCTTTTTCCCCCAGGCGATTTATGCGCTGCCCTTTGCGGCATTTTTTGGAGCCTTTCTCACCACGCTGCTCATTATGTCCGTAGCCAACCGTATCGGCTCCGGAAAATCCACCATTATTCTGGCGGGCATTGCTTTTACCGCTGTACTGAACGCGGGCATTTCCTTCGTGTCCCTGCTGGATACGGATGTGCTCACCAGTTATAACTACTTTTCCATTGGCGGCGTGGCGGGAGTGCGGAAAGAGAGTCTGCTGATTCCTGGCGTCATCATCGCCATGGCTTTTGCCGCCGCCATGGCCATCTCCCGGAAGATCGACCTGCTGTGTCTGGGGGACAGTATGGCCATGTCCCTGGGCGTGCCGGTAAAAGCGGTGCGGATGGCTTGTCTGGTGTGCGCCAGCGCTTCTGCTGCTGCCGCTGTGAGCTTCGCAGGGCTGCTGGGCTTTGTGGGTCTGGTGGTGCCCCATATCGCCCGGAAGCTGGTGGGGATGGAGACAAAATCCCTGCTCGCCGCCTCAGTACTCACCGGCGGTATTGTAGTGGTGCTGGCAGATCTGGCGGGGCGAGTGCTGTTCGCGCCTTCCGAGCTGCCGGTGGGGATTATGATGTCCGTCATCGGAGCGCCGTTCTTCTTCGCGCTGCTGCTGCGCCGGAAAGGAGGCCGCTGATGCTGAAGATCGACAGTTTGACCGCCTCCTATCGAAATACGGAGGTGCTGAAAAATGTCAGCTTTTCCCTGACGCCCCACACGTTTACCGCAGTACTGGGCAAAAACGGCTGCGGAAAATCCACGCTGGTTTCCTGCATCAATCAGCAGCTGCGCTACACGGGCAAAATTTCCTTCGGCGATCACAATTTGGCGTTGATGCCGCTGCGGGAGCGCGCAAGAGCGGTGGCCATTCTGCCCCAGGTCATGGAAATTCCTCACGTGCCGGTGGAGGATTTGGTGATGTTCGGTAGGAATCCCTACCTGGATTTCGGCAGACGTCCTTCCAGTGAGGATCGCGCCGCCGTGGAGAGCGCCATTGCGCAGATTGGTATTGAAGCGCTGCGGGAGAAGATGGTGGATCACCTGTCCGGCGGCGAGCGCCAGCGGGCATACCTGGCCATGGTGCTGGCGCAGCAGACCCGGCTCATTGTGCTGGACGAGCCGACTACCTATATGGATATGGAAAACGAGGCTGCGTTCCTGCAAACCCTGACCCAGCTGAAAAAAAGGAGCCGGAAAACCCTGCTGGTCATCATGCACAACCTGGCGCAGGCGGTTCGCTATGCCGACCATATTGTGGTGCTGGACGGCGGCAGAGTGGTATTTGACGGCGCCACTGCGGCGTGCCTGGAATCCGGCATCCTGGAACGGGTGTTTCACGTCCAAAAACATATTTTTTCAGAGGGCGGCCAGCAGTTTGTGGTGTTTACCGCTCAGAATGAATAGCGTAAAACTCCCGCAAAATGTGGGAGTTTTCTCCTTTTTCTCTTGATTTTTGCAAATCATTCAGTATAATAATATCGATAGTTTACGAGGCGTTTTCCAGCGCCGCGGAAGGGAGTCGCTGTATATGACCATCCGGCATCTAAAAATCTTTCTCGCCGTTGCGGAGACAGGGAAAATGCGTCTGGCTGCGGAAAAACTCTACCTGTCCCAGCCTACGGTGAGCCTTGCCATCCGGGAACTGGAATCCCATTACCAGACCCAGCTTTTCCAGCGCCTTTCCAAGCACCTGTACATCACGGAGGCGGGGCGCTCCCTGCTGGCCATGGCGCGGGAGACGGTGGCCTCTTTTGACGCGCTGGAACTGGCCATGAAGCACCATTCCAAAAGTGAACACTTCTGTATTGGCGCTACGGTAACTGTTGGATCCTATTTGCTGCCGGATCTGCTGGAGAAGTTTACCCGGGAGTTGCCGCAGATGGATGTTTTTTCTTATGTGGGGAATACCCAGGCGGTGGAGGAGAAGCTGCTGCGGGCGGAGTTGGACGCGGGCATTGTGGAGGGCAGTATTTCCAGTCCCGAATTGGTGGTACTGCCCATCATCGATGATTTTCTGGTGCTGGCTTGCGCCCACGACCATCCATTTGCGCAGAAGACTACTTTCAAGCCCGCAGATCTGGAAGGGCAGGATTTTGTCATCCGGGAGACTGGCAGCGGTACCCGCGCGCTTTTTGAGGAATATCTGCAGGAGAACAATGTGCATATCCATCGCCGGATGGAGGTTCCGTTTCCAGAGGCCATGAAGCACGCGGTGCTCACCAACCACTGCATGGCGGTGATTTCCAACTGCCTTGTGGAGGACGAGGTCAGAAAGGGGACGATCCATGCGCTCCGCCACCCGGACGGCGCGTGGGATCGCACGTTTAAGCTGGTCTACCATAAAGATAAATTCGTTTCCGGCGCGATCCTGACGGTGAAACGTCTGATGGAGGCTTATGCCGAGGGCAGCCGTACATACGCCGCAGAAAAATAACGGGCGAGCCGCGCGGCGCACAGATAAGAAAAGCCAACCCTCCAGGTTTTGTGGGAAGCCTGGAGAGTCGGTTTATAAAGCGAAATTTCAATGCCAATCCATTTGGATATAACGATATGGGACGGCGCTTTCACGAAATTTCCGTTCTTACATGCCTATACCCATCAGCCGTCCCTGGCCGCGCAGGTATTTCCGATATACTGCGAAAAACGCGAGGCTGGAGGTACAGAACCCAATGGAGTCCGCCAGAGGCTCCGCATAAAACGCGGATTTTGCAGCAAAGAGCAGCGGCAGGAAGCAGGTGGCCAGAAAGTAGTTTGTTTTTCGGAAAAGGGATAGAAGCAGAGACAGCTTGGCCATGCTCAGCGCCGTCAGTGCGTCCACAAAGACGTATTGAAAGCTCAGGGGAACGATGGCCAGGGTGAATACCCGGATGCCCCAGACGGAAAGCTCCATATGTTCCGGATCATCTGTGAAGATCCGCACAAAGGCCTGGGGCGCGAACCGGGATACCACAAACATGATGGTAGTAAAGAGCACGCACAGCGCCAGCACATAGAATATGGTTTTGCGGATACGATCCGGCTTGTTCGCCCCCAGATTGTAGCTGATCAGCGGCTGGGAGCCGCCGGTGATGCCCAGCATCGGCGCGGTAATCAGCAGCATATAGCTTTGCACAATGGTGGCGCAGGTGATCAGAGTATCCCCATATTCCGCCCCGCCGTGGTATTGCAGCACCGCGTTCAGAGCGATGATCACCACGCTGTCCGTGGCCAGGATCAAAAACGGAGAGAAGCCCGTCCGCAGAATATGCAGGGAAAGCCGCTTCTTGGGAAGTGCAAATGTCAGCGGAATGGGCATGGATTTGCGGTACAGCGTACAGAGCACAAAGGCGCAGGAGGCCATCTGCGCCAGTACCGTGGCCAGAGCGGCTCCGGCGATATTCATTCGAAAAAGAAAAATGAACACCGGATCCAGCACCACGTTGGCCAGCGCGCCGATGAGGGTGGTGGCCATACCCAGCAGGGGGAAGCCCTGGGCGGTGATGAAGTAGTTCATACCCATGCCCAGCAAGGCGAAAAAGGTGCCCAGGGTATAGATGGTCAGATAAGTATTGGCGTAGGGAAAGGTGACATCGCTGGCGCCGAACCACCGGAGCAGCGTATCCTTGGCCAGCAGAAACGCCGCCGTCAGCACGGCGGAAAAAAAGACCAGCATGGCGTAGCTGCTGGATAGGATATCCTTGGCGTATTTCTGATCTCCCGCCCCAAGCTGCATAGAAAAGAGCACCGAGCCGCCGATGCCGATGAGCGTGGCGAAGGAGGAGAGAAGGGTGAGAATGGGGGAGCAGACTCCCGCGCCTGCCAGGGAGATGCCGCCGATCTCCGGGATGTTTCCGATATAAATGCGATCGACTATGCTGTAAAGAACGTTTACAAACTGCGCGAACATAAAGGGGATGGAGATTTTCAGCACCAGAACAGGGATGGGGTCTGTGCCGAAATTGTCCACCCGGCGCACGCGCTTTGTGTGTTCGGATATCATAAAAAGAAAATCCTCTTTTCCTATACCAGATTCCGCAATATTATATCCGAGCCGAAGAAAAAAAGCAATGCGGAATAATCGGTTTTTGACAAGTTCTGCCGGAGGGGGAAATAAAAATATCCCCCCATACGGAGGGATATTCTGAATTGAGAATAAGGCTGCCCTTATGGGTGCGGTCAATAGCGCTCGTGCCGCTCTACATCCAGTACAAACAGCACCACGCCGCCGCAGCGCACGGGAACCTGAACGGGGGGCATAGCGCCCAGCGCCTGATCTGTGATGCCGCCGTAATTAAAAGCCGCCGCAGAACGGTACTGCATTTCCACACGGTCACCATAGCGCTTGAGGATGTCCAATACCTCCTCCAGATGGCTGTGGTTTACACCTACCATGAGCGTCACGCTTTTTCTCCGCAGGAATCCGCCGCTTGAGTTCAGCACGGTGGCATAAAACCCCTTGGAGTTCAGATCTTCAATCGCGATTCGATAGTCCTCGCCCTGCAACACCGCAATGACCATTCTATCACAGTTTGTATGCTTTTCCATGTTGCTTTCCTCCTTTTATGCAGACAAACCGGCACCCTCAATATTTTGAGAACAGCCGCCGCCCTGGTTTCTTTTGCGCTGCAAAAACCTAATATGCACAGCGAAACTTTCTATGCTCTCTTTATTTTTATAATATATCACGGACAATATAAAGAAAATATTATTTTTTATACTATAGTATAAAGAAAGTATAAGTATCAAGAACTGGGAAAAGGAAGCTCCCGCTAGAATAGCGGGAGCTTTGGTGCGCCAGTTGTCCGTAAATTGTATACCAGTGAAAGGAAGAGAGTATGTTTTAGACAGGATTGAGGAGGAAACGGATACAGACTGGCGAGGGAAACGCGACTTGGTCGCGGAGGAAGAGCTGTCCGTCGCGGCAGATCGCGAAAATAGAGATGGTATCGCTGTCCTGGTTGCCCACAAGCATATATTCGCCCCGGGGATCGATGGCGAAATTCCGTGGGGTCTTTCCGCCGCAGGGCGTGCAATGCAGAAACTTCATACATCCATCGGGGGACAGCGAAAAGCAGCAGATGCTGTCGTGTCCTCGGTTGGAAGCGTACAGATATTTTCCGTTGGGAGTCAGATGCAGATCCGAGCAAATGTTGCCGTCTGCATACTCCGGCGGCAGAGTGGGCAGCGTCTCCTGCTCCGCCAATACGCTGCCTTGAAGAAAATAATGCGTAACGGAACAGCCTAGTTCGTTGACCAAGTAAAAATGCTGCCCATCGGTGGAAAATTCCCCGAAGCGTGGGCCGTTCCCAGGGGCGGTTTTGCAGCTGCCCGCCGGATCGGGAGTCACCTGGCCGCTTTGACAGCGGTAGGAAACCAGGGTATCCGTGCCCAGGTCGGGCACCAGTATCTGCTGACCCCCCGGCAGAAAGAGAACGCTGTGCGCGTGGGGGCAGCTCTGCCGCTGAGGATTCCGGCTCTTTCCGCTGTGCGGAAAAACCTGGCGCTTTTCCGGAAGAATCCCGCCCTCTGCGTCCAGAGGGAGAATGCTGAGAGAGCCGCCGGCAAAGTTGGCAATACCCAGAAATTCTCCGTTGGGCGCCATGGCTACATGGCAGGGGTCGGCGCCGCCAATGGCGGCGGTATGCAGAATCTGCATTCTGCCATCCGGCTGATAGGACAGCTCGGTGCAGCCGCCGCCGGGCTGCCCCAGATAGGTTTTCAGCTCATTGACGGCATAGATTCTGCGCCGGGATTCGTCTGCGCACAGATAGGAGGGATTCCGTGTCTCCACGCTGTGGAGGCAGCGGAGCGCTCCTTCCGCAAAAGTACAGAAATAGATACCCTTGCCCTTGCCTGGAAAGACCTCCCCTGTGCCAAACAGGATGGGTTCAGTATAGGTGCCGATACAGACGTTCCACATGGTTATTCTCCGTCCAGCTGCGCCTTCAGCTTGACGGCGCCGATGATGAACTGATCCCGCTTGCGCATATCTTCGTCAATACTCCGGGCGCTCCAATCATAAAAGCCGCTGCCGCTGGAAACGCCCAGTTTGCCGTCTGCCACAAGCTGACGCAGATAGGTTCCAGCCTGTGCCTCCGCGCAAAGGTTGGGAAGCACACTGTCCTGCACGGACAGTCCCAGCTGCAGGCCGATGGCGTCCAGATGCTTCAGCGGTCCCCACTCCGGGAAGCGCATGGCCATACCGCAGCTGATAGCGGTATCCACATCCTCGGCAGATGCCAGACCAGAGGCGACAATATCCACCGCTTCCCGGATAATGGCCTGGAAAATCCGATTGGCCAGCTGACCTGGCAGATCCCTGCGCACCAGAACCGGAGCCTTTTTCCAGCGTTTCAGTTCTTCTACCATGCGCTGCGCCATGGCCTCGCTGGTATGCTGCCCCATTACCACCTCTACCAGAGGCACCAAATGGGCGGGCAGCCAGAAATGGGTGGTCATGGTGCGCTCCGGGTGGGTACACAGGGCGCTGATCTGTGTGATCTGCAGGCCGCTGGTATTGCTGCAAATGGGAATCTCCGGGGGGAGCAGCCCATCCAGCTGGGCAAATACGTTCTGCTTGGCCTCCAGATTTTCCACAATGGCTTCCACCACCATGGCGGCCTCCTGGACGGCGCTGGGGAGTTCTGCCGAGACTTCCAGCAAGGCTTCGGCCTGCTGCGCCTCTGCCTGGGTTGCCAAACCGTTTTCTTCCCGCAGACGAATGCAGTCCATGGCGCGTTCACGCCCCCGGCGGGCGCGGCTTTCCTCGGTATCCACCAGGATAACCCGGCGTCCGGCCAGGGCGGCCATAGCACCGATACCGCTGCCCATCATGCCGCTGCCTACAATTACCACCGCGTTTCTCATTTGCAGTTCTCCTCCATTTCGTTGGGGTGTATCACGACTTTAATGGCGTTATCCCGCCGGTGTACAAAGGTATCCAGCGCTTCCGGAAAGCGCTCCAGGGGGAAGTGATGCGTGATGAAGTCCCGCACATCCACCTGCCGGGTGGCCATCAGCGCCAAAGCGGCTTTGGAGGCGTTGGGGTTGGCTTTGGAGCCGGTGATCAGGATTTCGTTGTAAGCTATGTACTTGAAGGGAACAGACTCCCGTACCTCATCCTTGGCAACGCCGATGAGGCTGACCTTGCCGCCCCGACGCGCCATGTAGATGGCTTGCACCAGGGTGCCGGGAGCGCCGGAACATTCCAGCACTGTGTCCGCGCCCAACTCCTGGGTGATCCGGCGCACTGCCTGAACCGGATCCTCCTGCTGGATGTCTACCGTGATGTCCGCGCCAAATTGCGCGGCGGCTTTCAGCCGCGCCCCACGACCCACCACGATGAGTCTGGCCGCACCCTTGGCCTTGGCGATGCGCATGGCGCAAAGACCGATGGGACCCGGTCCAATAACCACCACAGTGCTGCCCGGCTGGATGCCCACCAGCTCTACCCCGTGGAGAGAGACACCCAGAGTGTCGTTCATAGAGCCTTCTGAGAAGGTGAGATTTTCCGGCATTTTGGTCACCGCCTGGGGCTTGTATACCTGATATTGGGCGTAAGCGCCCGGGGTGATGAAGCCATAGTGCCGATGGCCGCTGGCGGCGTCGCCGTAGTTCAGACAGAGGTTGTAGCTGCCCTTCAGGCAGTTTTCGCAGTGGCCGCAGCCGCAGTGCGCTTCTCCGGCCACCCGGTCGCCCACCTGAAGGCCGGTAACGCGGCTGCCCACTTTTACCACTTCGCCGGCCCATTCATGCCCGGCAATGAAGGGGTAAGCAGGCGGCCACTGCCCGGCCAGTTTTCCGCTGAAGATTTCCGGGTCGCTGCCGCAGATGGCCACTGCCTGGATTTTGCAGAGGACTTCGTCCTCCGCAGGTTCCGGAAGGGCTACGGTCTGTACCGTGAAAGCGCCTGGAGCGGTCATCACGACCGCGCGCATTGTTTCGAGCTTTTCTTCCATGTTCCTTACTCCTTTCCGGAATCCTGCTCCGCATTGGGCAGTACCACAGTTCTTCCCAGGGTTTTGCCGGTACGAAGGTCGTCCAGCGCTTCCACGATCTGGGTTAGAGGATAGGTTTTATAGATATAGGGTCGGATGGCGCCGCTTTCCACCATTTGGATGACCTCCCGCAATTCCTCCCGGGTGGAACCGCGGATGCCGATAATCTCCTTTTCATTAATTACCAAATCCATATAATTGGCTGTCAGCGTGGGTTCGTTGTAGCCCACGACAATGACTTTTCCGCCCCGGCACAGCAGTCCCAGCGCTTGATTCACCGATTCTGCCGAACCAATGTTGTCGAATACCACGTCGCACAGCGCTCCGCCGGTGATCCGGGAAATCTCTTCTTGCAGGGAAGCGCAGCGGGTATTCACTGTATAGTCCGCACCGAAAGAACGCGCCAGAGCCAGCTTTTCCTCCGTCCGGCTGGTGGCGATGACGGTAGCGCCCAGATGCTTTGCGATCTGGATTCCCTGCATACCCAGCCCCCCGATGCCGGTAATGCAGATGACGGAACCCGCGCCCACCTGCCCCTGGCGCATGGCGTGATACATACACGCCACGGCGTCCGGGACAACGGCGGCCATCTCCGGGGGTACGCTGGGGGAGATGGGGAACACGCACTCTGCCGGGATGCGGCAATACTGTGCCTGTCCGCCGTCCCGCTCAAAACCCAGCCGAATGCGGTTGACGCAGAGATTTCCCCGACCACTGCGGCAGTGGCGGCAGGTGCCGCAGAGAATATCGATTCCCGCCACAAACCGGGTGCCGATGGGAAATTCTGTCACGCCCTCGCCCAGCGCCACGATCTCACCGCAGATCTCATGTCCGGGTGTGTAGGGGAGATGAACGGTGTCGATCATACCGTCTCCAATGTGCAGATCGGAGGCGCACAGGCCGCAGGCCAGCACCTTTGCCAGCACCTCCCCAGGCTGAGGCTGAGGAATGGGCACCTCCTCGATGGAAAGGGGTTGATGAAACGCCCGCAAAACCGCTGCTTTCATAGCTCGGTTACTCCTTCAGCAGCGCCACCACCCGGGTGGGGGAGCCTTCCGCGCCCACCAGGCGCAGGGGCAGGGCGATGATGTCAAATTCCTTGCCCAGCACCGCACCCAGATTGGTCAGATGCTCGATGTTCAGGCAGCCGTTGCCTAAGAGAATTTTATGCACCATAAATTCCGCAGGCTTCACATGGTCGCATTTGGCGGCAATTTCCTGGAAGAAATCGTACCCGGCCATTTTTGCCCCGTGATCCACCAGCCACTGAGCGGCGTCTTCGCCCAGATAGGGGGAGTCGAACCAATATTCCCGGGTGCCGAACATCCGGTCAGACCAGCCGGTGTAAAGAAGAACGATCATGCCTTTTTCCACCTTGTCCGCGTAAGGCTCCAACATCTGGGCGGTCACCGGCTCGTTGGGCTTCACGGCGCTGCAGTCGATGCAGATTGCCTTTCCCATAAAGTAGTCCAGCGGCAGATTTTCAATGGTTTCTCCATCGGGGATTAAATGCCGCGGCGCGTCCAGATGGGTGCCGCTGTGGATGCCCTCCTGGAAGAAACCCACCTGGATGCCGTCTACCTTGGCGTCCTTGTAGAGCCGGAATTCCACCGGGGGCAACATATTGACATTGGCAGGGGGGATGGACATATGGGAGGTGATGGGCAGGGTCAGATCGACAAGAGAGTGATACGTAATAGACATAACAGACATCCTTTCTTTATTTCTTCGCGACATATTTTTGGGTATCAATGGACACGGCCAGCAGAATGATGGCGCCCTTGATGATGTACTGCAGGTAGGGATTCACGCTCAGGTAAACCAAGCCGTAGCTGATGAGCTGGAAGATGAGCACGCCGATGACTACGCCGCCTACGGTGCCCACGCCGCCGCGCATGGAGACGCCGCCCGCCACACAGGCGGCAATGGCGTCGCACTCATAGCCGGAGCCTAACGTATTGGCGGCGCTGCCAGTCCGCGCGGCCTCCAAAGAGCCGCCCAGGCCATAGAGCAGCCCGGCGATCATATAGATCAGCATCATATTCCGGGTGATGTTGATGCCGGAGACGGCGGAGGCCTCAGAGTTGCCGCCGATGGCAAACATATTCCGCCCCAGCACCGTTTTGTTCCAGATAAACCAAATCACCGCCACAGCGATCACCGCATAAACGATCAGGTAGGGAAGTTCAAAGCTCCCGATAATAATGCGCCCCTGCGCCAATTCCTTGTAGGCTTCGGACAGACCGCCGATGGGGGAGGAGTTGTTTACCACATCAAAGTAGATGGACTGTACGCCGAAGAGCACCAGCTGGAATGCCAGAGAGGCAATGAACGGCGCGACTTTCAGCTTGGATACGAAGAAGCACTGCACCATAGAGAAGACGGCGCACAGGATCATGGAAGCCAGGATGGGCAGCCATACGGGAAGCTCCGGCATACTGGTAAAAATCCGACGGGAATAGTCTCCGGCCTGGAGCAGAGAGGCTGCCAAAATACCGGCCATACCCACGGCGCGCCCCAGGGAGAGATCTGTGTTGCCTAGGACGATGATGCCGGCGACGCCCAGGGCGAGAATGATACGGGTGGATGCCTGACTGAGAATGAAAGTCAGGTTTTTCATGGTCAAAAGGGAGGGGTCAATGACCACCATGATCACAAAGATACAAACAAGAACGATATAGATCGCATAATCCATGGAATACTGGGCGATTTTTCTCCCGGATATTCTTCTGTCAGATAACCGATTCATAGTGATACCTCTTAAACAAATTTTGCGCACAGCCGCATGATCTCTTCCTGGCTGGCAGTTTTGGCGTCCACAATTCCGGCCACACGGCCGTTGCTCATGACCAGAATCCGGTCGGATACGCCCAGCAGCTCCGGCATCTCCGAAGAGATAAAGAGCACGGCATGCCCTTCGCTGGCCAGGGCGTTGATCTTCTGATAGATCTCATATTTGGAACCCACGTCGATGCCCCGGGTGGGCTCGTCCATCATCAGAATATCGGGATTTTCCAGAAGCCAGCGGCCGATAATGACCTTTTGCTGGTTGCCGCCCGAAAGGGTACCGATGCGTGTTTTCTGCGACGGGGTTTTTACATTCATGCTGGCGATTACCTGGTCGGTGGTCTGCTTGATCCGCTTGTTCTGCAGGATGCCCAAGCGGCTGCGGAAAGAGCGGAGAGACACCACGACAGTATTGAAAGAAACGGAAAGCCCCGCAAAAATGCCGGTTTTCCGGCGTTCCTCCGTAATCAGTGCAAGTCCGCTTTGAATGGCGCTGTGGGGCGTATGCTTCAGCAGAGGCTTGCCGTTTTTCAGAATAGTGCCGCTGCCGAAGCGGCGAATGCCGAAGATGGTTTCCACGATCTCCGTCCGGCGGGAACCCACCAGTCCGGCAATTCCCAGAATCTCGCCGCGGTGCAGATCAAAGGACACATCCTGGCAGGAAGGCTGATAATAGCCGGTAAGATGCTCTACCCGCAGCACCACATCCAGCGTGGGGCGGTTTGTTTTGGGAGGGAAGCGGTCTGTCAGTTCCCGGCCCACCATCATGCGGATAATTTCGTCAATAGTCAGCTCTGCGGCAGGCTTTGTGCCGATGAGGTGACCGTCCCGCATCACGGTAACATAGTCGGAGATTTGCAGAATTTCCTCCATTTTGTGGGAGATGTAGACAATGCCGCAGCCCCTGGAGGTCAGCTTTCCCAGAATGCGGAACAGATGCGCAACCTCCCGTTCCGTCAGAGACGATGTCGGCTCGTCCAGGACGATGATCCTGGCATTGCAGGAAACGGCCTTGGCGATCTCAATCATCTGGCACTCCGAGACGGAAAGCCGTCCGATCCGCTCCCGGGGATCCAGATGAATGTCCAGATCTTCAAACAAAGCCAAGGTGTCCTTATACATTTTTGCTTTGTCCACCATCAGCTTTGCGGTTCTGGGGAACCGCCCCAGCCATATGTTTTCCATGATGCTCAGACCCTGCACTTGGTTCAGCTCCTGGTGCACCATAGATACGCCGCCGTCCAGAGCCTGCCGGGGGTTGGCAAAATTAACCGGCTCCCCGTCGATCAGAATCTCTCCGGCGTCTTTTTTATATATGCCGAACAGGCACTTCATCAAGGTGGATTTTCCAGCGCCGTTTTCGCCCATCAGCGCGTGAATCTTACCCTCTTGCACGGTGAAATCGATTTCACTGAGCGCCTGTACGCCGGGAAATGCTTTGCTGATGCCCCGCATCTCCAGTAAAACCTTTTCGCTTGGCATAGAAACCTCCGTTTTTGTTGCATTTGGTTAAAATGGCGCCGCCAAATAGCGGCGCCATTTTTGGGTCGGATGGTTAGTTCAGAATGCTGGCGTAAATATCCTCGGCAACCTGGAGGTTGCTGCTGTCGATGGGAATGTAGGGAACCCGGATATCCCGCATGGTGCCGAATTCACCTTCCACATTGGTGAGCACATCCGCGCCGGTGGCCAGATTGTAGCACATCCGGAAAATGCAGCGACCCTCCTGGGCGGCATCGGAAAGGATAGAGCCGATGATGTCTCCGCTCTCAATCAGCGGCAGAACTTCGGGCAGGGCGTTGATACCCACGATGCCGCACTCCATGTTGGCGGCGGAGAGAGCTTCGTAAGCGCCCAGGGTCATGGCGTCGCTATTGGTGAGCACCATTTCCACACCGTCGCCATACTTGCCGATCCAAGCGTCCATGACTTCCTTGGCTTCCACCGTCTTAAACTGGCCGGTCTGAATGTCCAGCAGTTCCACGTTGGCTCCCAGGCTGGCAAGGGTGTCCTGGTTGGCCTGAGTGCGGGCTTCCGCGTCGGGGTGGCCGGGAGTGCCCTTAATGATTACATACTGCATGATGCCGTCGCCGTTCTTGTCCAGGGAAGGATCATTCTGGAAAGCCTCCCAGGCCATTTGCGCCTGCATCTCGCCGGACTCCTCGGGGGTGGTGCCTACATAGTAGCAATCATCGTAGCTCATCAGATCCTCTTCAGAGGGGCAGCGGTTGAAGAACACCACCGGGATGCCCGCGTCCCGCACCTTTTCGATGAGGATGCTGGCGGACTCGGTGGCCACGGCGTTGATGGCGATAACGTCAACGCCCTGCTGGATCAGGTTGTCCAACTGCTCCACCTGCTTGGACTGGTCGTTCTGGGCGTCCACCATGAGCAGCTCGGCGCTGTCGCCGCACTCATTGGTGATGCTGTTGCGGATGTAAGTAACGTAGGCGTTGGTGTAGTCGAAGATCATAACGCCGATCTTCGGCTTTTCCGCAGTGTCTGTAGCTTCCGGCTCCGTGCTGGCTGCGGGGGTAGCAGGGGGCTCGGTGTTCGGGTTGGTTGCGGCCGGCTCCTTTGTGCTGCATCCTGCAAATACGCAGATGACGAGCGCAAAGACCAACAGCATGCTGATCAGCTTTTTCATGCGATGTTCCTCCAATTTTTTGTATTTGAAAATAGGCAAACCCATTTTCTTACGGTTTTATACAGTCATGCCGCCGTCCACCACAATATTGGCGCCGGTCATGAAGCCCACTTCCGCGCCGGCGGCGAATACAATGGCCTTTGCCACCTCCTGAGCGGTGCCCAGCCGCCCCATGGGCTGCCGTGCGATAAACTGCCGCATAGCCAGCTCTGGGTCGGGGGAAGCGTCTACTCTGCGCTGGAAGGAGGGGGAATAGACGGTGCCGGGGCTGACGCAGTTGACGCGGATGCCTTCGGAAACGTACTCTGCGGCCATGGAGCGGCTGAGAGAGAGCACGGCGCCTTTGGTGGCGCTGTAAATAGCGCGGTTGGCCACGCCCTTGATGGCTACGGTGGAGGCGATGTTCACGATAGAACCCTTAGTCTGCCGGAGATGCGGCATTGCCAGACGGCACATCAGGAATACGCCTTTTACATTGGTATCCATGGCGGCGTCCCAGTCCTCCAAAGAAGCGGTTTCCACGCTCCCGCCGGGAACCACCCCCGCCGCATTCACCAGGATGTCGATTTGGCCGAAAGTCTCCACCGCCGCTTGTATGATTCGCTGGCAATCGGCTTCCCTGCCTACGTCGCCCTGCACAAAGATCGCGCTGCCGCCGGAGCGCCGGATCTCCTGGCAGGTTTTTTGCGCGGAGGCGGAAAGAGAATTGACGACTACGTTGGCGCCCTCCGAGGCGAAGAGAAAAGCGGCCTCCTGCCCCATCCCAGCGCCGGCGCCGGTGAGAATGACTGTCTTATTTTGACACGGTTTCGTGGGAAACACCCCCTTGTGTTTTCTATAGGATACCACGTTCTAACCAAATTTGCAACTGTCTTGCGAGATTTTTTGTCGCATTTTGAAACACTATTCGAAAAATGCCGTTTTTTGAGAAAAGTGGTGGATTTTTCTGTGCTGCTATACTATAATTATTTATTGAAAATGAGCACAGAAATTCAATATAAAAATTCAGGGATGGAGGGCGACAAGGAATGAAAATGAACGTGCTGGCGTTTGCGCCCTATGAGGCCATGCGCACAACGATCCGCGAAGCACAGAAAAACTACCCGGAGTTGTCGGTGGATATTGTAGTGGGCACATATGACGACTATTTGGAAAAAAGCGACAGCATCGACCTGTCTCAATATGACTGCGTGTTTGCACGGGGCTATACGGCGCAGATGCTGAAAAAGACGTCGGTGGTTCCGGTGTCGGAAATCAAGGTTTCACTGTATGATATGCTCCGGGTGATCACCACCGCGCGGCTCCGCAGCGTTCCGTTTGCCATTCTGGCATCCGCCAATATATTAGAGACGGCGCATCAAATAGTGGATATTCTGCAATACCAGGACATCTTCACCTATGCCATTGAAAGTGAAGAAGAGGCTGCGTCCCATTTGGCAGAGCTGACCCAAATGGGCGTCCAGCTGATTATTGGAGATGTTTATGCCGTCAACGCTGCGCAGCGATCCAATATCCCCACCATATTGATTACATCCAGCCGGATGAGTATTGAGGACACCATCCAGGATGCCATTAACAACCGGCAGCAGCACCTGCTGGTTTACGAGAAGCTGAGCCTTGCCTCCGAGGTGATTCGCAATGCGGCTGACTCCGTAGTGGTTTATGACCAAAATGAGAAGATCGTGCTTTCCAACCTGACTGGACTGCAAATTACCTATCGGCAGCTGGAGAAACAGCTGCGAAAGATGCTGGAAAAGCTGATGGATACCCGAGAGGATTCTTATTGCGTCAGCCGAATCAGCGGCAGTGTCCTGCGAATCCACGGCCGTGTGCTCAATCTCTCCGCGCCGTATTATGCTTTCTATATCCAGACCGCCCTCACCCCCGCCCCGGCAGTGAATCAGGGAATCCAGATCACCTATCCCTCGGAGGAAACGCTCCAGAGCATTACCGACCGGGTTTATGAACTGCCCCAGAAGCTTCTGAATCCCCAGGCGGCTACCCTGTCCGCCAAATTCCCCACGGTAATCATCGGCGGTATCGGCTCGGGCAAAGAGCTGCTGGCCAAGTACCTCTGGTGCACCAGCGCTTATCAGAATGTACCCTTGATTACGATTGACTGTACTACGCTGAGCCAGAAGGCGCTGGAAGCCTGTATCGCCAACCCGGATTCTCCCCTGTACGACGAGCAGGTGGTGCTGCTGGTAAAAAATCTGCACCTGCTGAACATGGAATGCCAGCAGATTCTGTGCCAGTTTCTGGAGGACTCCTCTTTCTCCTCCCGCTATCCCCTGATGGTCACCATGGCAGAGAATCCCCATGCCCTGCTCTCTCAGCACAAGCTGCTGTTCCGGCTGTGCGATTATTTGGTGGGCAGCTATCTGTACATCGAAGATCTGAACCACCGGCCGGAGGATGTGGCCTCCGCTGTGGGCACGCTGGTCAATAAGTACAATATGGAATTCGGGAAAGAAGTCATCGGACTGCTGCCCGACGCGCTGAAAGCGCTGCAAAACTTTCACTGGAACTCCAACATGAATCAGCTGAAATCGGTGATCCGGCAGCTGGTGACTACCGCTACCCAGCACTATATCACCTTGGAGCAGGTCAGCGCTGTGCTGGATACGTTTCAGTCCCCTTATGCGTCTTCTTCGGGACTGGATACCAACGGCACCATAGAGGAGATCGAACAGCGGATTCTTTTTGCGGTACTGCAGGAGGAGGATATGAACTATTCTGCTGCCGCCAAACGTCTGGGAATTTCCCGCTCCACCATCTACCGGAGGATGAGGGAGGCGAAGCTGCCCTGCAGCCCGGGATAGTGAATTTCCGGAGAAACCCTGATTTGCCAAAGAACAAAGCCCGTCGTGGGAGGTGAAGCCTCCCACGGCGGGCTTTCTTCAATTTCTTGGGGGCTGCCCCGTGCAGCGGAGCGGAGAACTCCGTTTAATCTGCGTCGTCCTTCAGCGCTTCTATGTAAAAGCTCACTGGGCGGAAGCCATCGTTGCAGCTGATCATGGCGGAGCGCTGGTTTTTCATCCAGCCGTCATAAAAGTTGCTTCCGCCGCAGGACAGCGCCAGCACAAAGGGGGACATACTCTCCCACGCGCTTTGGCACAGTCCCTCCGGTTTTTGCCAGCCCTCGGCCACCCAGCTCTGCCCTTCCTGAATGTGGCAGGCGTGCGCGATAGGATTTTCATATTGCGCCATCAGATCGGGATAGCAGGCTTTCCGCATGGCGGTGATTCTGACTTTTTTCATGGCGAAACCTCCGGTTGTTATGAGGTGAACCCCTGGATTTGCAGCAGTTCGATTACTGTTTGCCCCCGCTGGGTAAGGGCGATGCTGCCATGAATGGGAAAGCCCTGGTAAGCCTGATAGGAGCATCCCTTCAGGGGGGCGGTATAGTCGATGGAGATCAGATTTTTCTTTTCCAGGCACTGTAAAATGCGGCTGTATTCCTCTGGGGAATGATCCTGGCTCTCCAGAAAAACCGGCTGCTCTGCGTCCGCTTTCCGGGCGACAGGCAGAAAGGGAAACTGCCCTAAAAGCTCCAGAATGTCTATCTCTCCTTGGGTCAACTCCAGCACAGCGGCACAGCCGCTGCAGCCGCCGCAGCGTCCGGCGCAGCTTTTGCCGCAATCGTCAGGACACATAAGAACGCTCCTTCCATTTTCCTACAATTATAGCAAATATAAAAATGCTGTCAAGACGGCATCGAATCTTGTGTTTTGCGAAATTCTGTGGTATACTGACAGCAAAGGCAGGGAAGACCGTCCCGGTGGAGATATCCCAACGCAAAGCGGGAGGCGCCGTGTCACATAGCTTGCGCAGGACGCAGGCAATTATTACAGGAGGAATCACTATGGCAAACAAATACGCAGGTACCCAGACGGAGAAGAATCTGAGGGCCGCTTTCTCCGGCGAGTCCGAGGCCCGCAATAAATACACCTACTTCGCCTCCAAGGCCAAGAAAGAGGGCTTTGAGCAGATCGCGGCGCTGTTCCTGAAAACGGCGGACAACGAGAAGGAGCACGCCAAGATGTGGTTCAAAGAGCTGAACGGCATCGGCGACACCGCCGAGAACCTGGCCAACGCTGCCGCTGGTGAGAACTACGAGTGGACGGATATGTACGATGGCTTTGCCAAGACCGCCGACGAGGAGGGCTTCCACGAGCTGGCGGAGAAGTTCCGCTTGGTGGCGGCCATTGAGAAGCACCATGAGGAGCGCTACCGCGCGCTGCTGAAGAATGTGGAGACCGCCCAGGTCTTTGCCAAGAGCGAGGTGAAGGTTTGGGAGTGCCGGAACTGCGGTCACATTGTGGTGGGCGTAGAGGCTCCCGCAATCTGCCCCACCTGCGCCCATCCGCAGGCCTATTTTGAGCTTCACGCAGAGAATTATTGAGATTTACCCGGGCGAATGCCCGGGTATTTTCTTGTAATTTTGGGCGGACTATGCTATGATACAGGTATCGATCCAGACGGAAAGGAGCAGAAATATGAAGAGAATCTTAGCGGGAGTCCTGTGCTTGCTGATGGTGTTGGCGCTGTCCGCCTGTGCGGTGCAGATTGCGTTTCAGCCGAAGAACACTCAGCCTCCCTCCGCCGCCGCAGAGACGACAGCGCCGCTGGAGCAGGAGGACATGGCGGAGATTCAGGGCAGCTTCGCCGACGGCGTGTACACCAATACCTGCCTGGGAATTCAAGGGGTTTTCGATGAAAGCTGGTACATCGCTTCCGATGAAGAGCGGATGGAGCTGATGGGGATTCTGGCAGAGGAGGTCAATGAGGAAGCCCTGGCGGAACAGTTCCGCAGCGCAGGGAACATCATTGTATTCTACGCCCAGGATTCCAACGGCAGCAGTGTGAATATGACGATAGAGGATTTGGGTCTGCGGAGCGCGTTTATCACAGAGGAGATCTATGTGGCGGCTTCCCTGGAGCAGATCCCGGAGGTGCTGGAATCCATGGGCGTCAGCTTTGTGCGCGTGGATCAGACAACCTATTCCATCAGCGGTGTGGAGCACGCTGCGGTGGATGTGCACGGCTATGTGAACGGCGTGGATTTTCATGAAAAGATCGTCTGTATCCAGGCTGGAAATTATATGGGTGCCATTACCGCCGCCTGCTATGGAAACAATCTCACAGCAAAGATGCTGCGGGCATTCTCCGCCATCTGAGATGCGCAGAGTATTGGGGCTGCCGCTTCAGCGGCAGCCCGGTTTTTATCCGAAAACCAAGCAAAAGTCAGATTATCCTTTGAAAACACTGTGGCTGCAGGCATTTCAGCCGGGTGGGAAGCGTGGAATTTGCTGTGCATTTACTGCTGTTCTTCCGGCAGTGAAATATAGATTGAACAGCGGATGCGCATGGGGAAATTTTACAGGATACCTTGTCTGGGGATGGAAACGGCGGGTATTGCATTTTGCGGGGAATTGCGGTAGGATGATAGCACAGACAAGGAGGTAAGCAGACGATGGAATACAATGATATTTACGATCGGAGCAGACGGAAAACAGGACGCGTCCATCTGCGCGGCACGCCCTGGAAGCCGGGAGAATACGGCTTGGTGGTCTGCGCTTGGATATATGATGGACAGGGAAGGCTGCTGCTCACCCGACGCGCCTCGGGAAAAACCTACGCCGGTACTTGGGAGAATTCCGGCGGGGCTGCTCTGGCGGGGGAAACCAGCCGGCAGGCCATTGCCCGGGAGGTCTACGAGGAGACTGGTATTCAGGCAGGAGAGGCGGATTTTGAATACCTTGGCTCGGGGCAGGACGAGGTAACGCTCTACGATTATTACTGCCTTAAAAGCCAAACGCCGCTGGAGCAGGTGGTGCTGCGCCCCGGAGAAACGGATGCTGCCCAGTGGGTCAGCTTTGAAACGGTGCATACCATGATCGAGAGGCGAGAGATATGCGATGTGATCGGACGGCAGTTTTTGCTGCAGGAGCAGGATCTGAGGATTCGGCAGGATGCACAAAACTCGGCGGCGAATTTTAGGTAGGTTGACGATAGGTTATCCCTTGCAAATTTTTCCAGCCCGGGTTATAATAAAAGAAAGCGTTTTTGTAGTTTCCGGCAAAACGCTTCTGCCGGAAGCTGGAAAGGCGCTTTCTTTTATAGAAACTATTTTTCAAGGAGGAACCATCTATGATCGAAATTACCAGCCTGCCAGTGACGCGTGGAAATGTGCCTCTGCGGGTGGCAAGAGGCCACTTTGCGACCAATCACAGCCACATCAATTATTATATCGATATCACCCAGCAAAAAACGAAGCTCAGTGAAGCGAAAGACATTGCCCGGCAGCTGGTGACCCACTTTAAGACGGGGACGATCATTGATACCATCCTTTGCCTGGATGGTATGAGCGTCATTGGCACCTGCCTGGCGGAGGAGCTGACCAGCCATGGCTTCCGCAACGTGAACAACCAGTCGGAGATCTTTGTGGTGGAGCCGGAGTTCAACGCCAACAGCCAGATGATCTTCCGGGATAATATTCAGCCGATGCTGCGCAACCGCCGGGTACTGGTGCTGATGGCGTCCGTTACCACCGGCTTTACCGCAAAGCGCAGCCTGGAAGCCATCGGCTACTATGGCGGCGAGGTGGCGGGCATCGCGGCGCTGTACTCTGCCGTGGAGAAGGTGGGCGATTACGAGATCCGCTCGGTGTATAACCTCAGTGATCTGCCGGACTATGCCAGTTATGACTCCTGGGACTGCCCCTACTGCAAGAAAGGACGCCGCCTGGATGCCCTGGTGAACAGCTACGGCTATTCCTGGCTATAAACGCAGAAAGCCGCCCCGGCCTGGGGCGGCTTTGGCCTAAAAGGATTCGGAAAGCAAAAGCTGCGCCAGACGGGAAATAAACGCTTTGTTGCTGGGGCATTTGCCGGTGTGCCTGGGAAAGTAGGCCGCCCAGACGATCTCGTCCCGCTCCTTCCAGGCGGCGCCGATGGCGCTGCGGATAGAACGCTCCACCTGCTTTTGATTGTCCTGCCCGCAGGACGCGGCGATGGAGGGGTACAGCTCTTTGCTGAGGCTTTGATGGCAGTCCTGGGCAAAAAGAGGAATGCCGATGCGCAGCTGGTGGTAGCCGTCTCGCTTGGTGGAGAAGCCCAGATTCTGGAGATAACCGGCGATATACGCCTGCGGTTCGCGGATAGCCTCCGCTGCGTCCGCGTGACGGAGCATATCCCGCATTCTTGTGACAATGGTGTGTACCGGACAAGGTTTCAGCAGCATATAGTCCACGCCCAGGTCTTTCAGCGTTTGCTGCACATAAGGGCTGCAAAAGCTGGTGACAGCCAGAATATTTTTGGGTAGTTGGCCGGCGCAGGACTGGAGCAGGGAAAGCCCGTCCAGTTCCGGCAGCATCAAGTCCAGGAGCAGGCCGTCAAATCTTTGGGAAGTTAGCAGTTTGGAGGCGGTAGCGCCGTCTTGACAGGCGACTACCTGATATTCGCTCTGTAGCGTGTCGGAAAGGGGAGCGCGATATTCTTCAGATGCCTCCGCGATCAGGATCCGTTGCATATGTTTGCCACCTTTTAGGACAGTTATTTATTTTATATTATTAGAATAGCACGTTGCCGCAGGATGCGCAATCCATCTATTTCGATTTTTTTCGACTCTTTGGAATCTTTTTTGCGTGGAGATGATAAAACCGGCGAAAATGCCCATATTGGTATAGAAGCTATCTATATGTTTCCATTTCCAGTTTGATTTCTTTGAGCATCATACTTGCGAACTGCTTTGCAAGCCTTTTATCGGCCTGCATAGTTTGATGGGAGCAATCGCGATCCGTCGCCTGTGCAATAAGAGACTGGTATTTTCTGCCCAAATGCAGCAATGCCCACTTGCCGCCTTCTTCTTTGGAAAGAATCCGATTATCTTTTAGATATGCCAGCACCCTGCACAGGTTCAGGATGACATATACAGGATCGTCCCAGATGTCTTCCTGCGCGTTTTTAATATCGCACCAGATACTGTCAATATAATCTTTTTGAGGCACAGTATTGAAAACTTCAGAAATTTCCTTGCCGTATATTTTTATTCCATACTGATTGAGAACTGTAAAATGCGCAGCCAAGTCTTTGTCGGTTCCCTGCATTTTCTCCACGTAATCCTGTGGGTCATCCTGAAACCATTGCAAGTGTGCCGGTGAAAAATGCAGTTCAAACGGAGTTGGATAAAGGAAGGGCTTGCAGTATTCCCGCCTTACAAAGCTGACTTCCAGCCCTTTTGCCGGGGCGCGCTGGTTTAATCGTATGATCTGCTCCATCAGGCGCATTTTCTGTGCGTCTGTAATGCGGTTTTCAACGACTACAATAATATCCAAATCGCTTTTGTCGGCATTGAAGCAGCCCATGGCCATGGAGCCGTGCAAATAGACGCCGGTCAGCTGATTTGCGAGTATCGCTTGGCAGACAGCCGCAAATTCCTCGATCAATTCTTGATACACAATATGTCTCCTTTTACTCTGCAGTTCCAGCCAGAAGATAGATATGCCCTAGTCCGGGCTGAAAATTCTTTCTGTTAGGGGTGTATAGGTATTCTTACCGTATTTATCCGTGCAAACTATGGAAAACTAGCCATGGGATAGAAATTTAAGCGCTTAAAGCATTTTGTGATGCTTATAGAATGACTGCGGATGATCGCTGCCGTCTGCGGAGCGGTTGGCTGTGCGCGGGCAGTTATCAAATATTTTTGCCTGTTTGTTGGGATCATATTTTTTAGGAGGTTGATAATATGCGTTTGAAGAACAAAGTTGCCATTGTCACCGGCGGCAGTCGGGGCATTGGACTGGCCATTGTGGAGGCGTTTTTGCGGGAGGGCGCCAACGTGGTGCTGGCTGCCAGCCGGGAGGAGACTGCCTCGAAGGCGGTGGCATCCCTGCGGGAAAAGTATCCCCAGGCAACGGTAGAAGGCATCTGGCCCGATCTGGGCAAGCTGGACTCGGTGCGGGAGGCTTTTGAACAGGTAATTGCTAAGTATGGCCGGGTGGATATCTTGGTGAACAACGCGGGTATGTCTGAAAGCACCCCCTTTACGGCCTACACAGAGGAGACTTTTGACAAAGTGATGACGCTGAATGTAAAAGGCGTGTTCACCGCTACCCGTGCCATTGTGGAGCACATGATCGCTCAGGGGGGCGGCGTGATTCTAAATACCTCCTCCATGGTCAGCTTTTACGGCCAGCCCAGCGGCGTAGCCTATCCTACCTCCAAGTTTGCGGTAAACGGCTTCACGCTGTCCATGGCGCGAGAACTGGCGCCCAAGGGTATTCGGGTGAACGCGGTGGCGCCGGGCATCACGGAGACAGACATGGTAAAAGCGCTGCCAAAAGAGATGATTGCGCCCCTGATCGCACAGATTCCGCTGCGGCGGATCGGAAAGCCGGAGGATGTGGCCAACGCCTTTGTGTTCCTAGCCTCGGACGAGGCTTCTTATATCACCGGGGAAGTGCTCCGGGTGGACGGCCTGGCAAGAACCTAAAAATGGGTGCTCCGGCGGCTGCTTACGCGGCCGCTGGAGCATTGCGCTATATTCTGCGGAAATCGGACAAGGAAATAACGGCGCCGCCCTGCAACCGGGATTCCTCGGCGGCCAGGGCGATGAAGTGGCTTTCCATGGACGCTTCCAGGGTGGTGATGCTGGGAGGCGTTTTGCCTTCCAGATAGTCCAGAAAATCCCCCACCAGCACGCTGTCGCCTCCGGCATGACCGGACATCCGTTCATTGGAAAGGTTGAAATCGAACACCTCCGGCACGCCGCCGAAAGGGGTGACGGTGACGGTATTGGCCGCCATGTCCGCGATCATGTTGCCCAGAGTGCCCATAAAATTGGTGTACCTGCCGCCGCCGGCGGTGAAGGCGGACATGGTAAAGTTCACAGTGAGGCCGTTCTCCATTTCCAGGTTCACCACCTGATGGTCTACCACATCGTTGTCGCAATGGTATACGCAGCGGCCATAGGGGCCGCTTTCGATGGCCTCCCGGATGGTTTCCACGCTGGGGTGCAGCGCCAGCACATCGTTGGGCCAGCCGGTGTTGCCCTGCGCCACACCGGTCTTGGGGTTGGTGATGTAGATCTTTTCCGCGTCATAAGGGCAGCGTTCTTTGGCTTTGCAGCCGTCCATGCAGCGCTTGGCAGCGCCGACGGGGGCATTTTCCGGCGTAAAGTGGGAAAGAGAACCAAAAGAGGACAGCCGAAGGCACTTTTTCCCAGTGAGCCAGACCATTAGATCCATGTCGTGACAGCACTTTTGCAGGAACATGGGAGAAGTGGTGTCGCTTCTGCGCCAGTTGCCCCGGACAAAGCTGTGCGCCTGATGCCAGTAGCCTACATTCTCAATGGCTTGGATGGACATCAGCTGCCCCAGCGCCCCGGAATCCAGGATCTCTTTGATTTTTCGGTAGAAGGGGGCATAGCGCAGCACATGGCACACCACTACCTTGCGGCCGGTTTCCTGCGCTGCTGCCAAAATCTCCCTGCAGGCGGCCAGATCCGGGGAAATAGGCTTCTCCATAAGAAGATCATACCCTTTCCGCAGGGCGGGGATGGCCTGGGGCACGTGCTGCCGATCCTGGGTGCACAGCACCAGCGCGTCTGCCAGCCTGGGCTGTTCCAGCAGGGCTTCTGCGCTGGCGTAGCAGGCGCTCTCCGGCAGGTGGAACAACTTGGCGACTTCCCGGGTCTTGGCTTCGTCTGGGTCGGCAATGGCGACGACCCTCGCCCGCTCCGGCATTTGGGAAATCGCCTGGGCGTAAGCGTCTTTGCCGCGGCTGCCCAGACCGGCAATGGCAATGGTTATGGTTGACATAATTTTGCCTCCCTGTAGTTTTTTTGCATATTATAGCAGAAGCAGGGGAAAAATACAATTAAGATTATGCTGCGCCATCGCTGGGGAGCTTGCGCAGCAGCCGCGCCATCATATCGGCTCGCTGCTCGTCCAGTTTTTTCCAGCCATCTGTCTCCCGGCGCAGGTAAAAGCCTCCTTGCTGTCGGTAACGGCGCTGGCTGCCATCGGATAGGGTGAGCAGGAAGTCTACTTCCTGACCGCTGGGAACAGCGGCGCCCTGGGGCAGGGGATAGATGGGCGCTTGACGCAGGTAGTTCAGCACGGCGTCCATCTTTTCCGGGGAAGTATATTGGCGGTGAAGTTCCGCAGAGGTAATATCCACCTGGGTGACGAACCTTTGCGGCGGTGTTTCCAGCGGCGTATTCCCCGCCCAGAGCAGCAGGCTGAGCATTGCCGCCAGCAGGCATATACTCAAGCCGATTTTTAGAAAAAAGATCCGTTTTTCCTCCATATTTTCGCCTCCTCTTGTTTCTAGGATAAGCGAAAGCGCTGGGATTATTGCCGGAAAAAAGGAGCAGAAATGGCTGGGCATCATTTCCGCTCCCAAAATTTAAGGAAATATCATCAGGCGGACGTTATGAGAAAAAATCCTTTACGTGTGCGTCCAGTTCTTCCCGATCCATTCGTTTGGTTTCTTTTCCTGTACATAATGCTTCAAAATTCTGGCAGATGTGTTTGCATAATAACTGTTCCATCGGTTTTAACAATAGGGCGCTAACAACTTTCGCAATAAAATGGATTCCAGTATTAATATCCACTTCGATCATGAGCTTCACCTCTGCGGAAGAAATCTCCTCCAATGTCAAATAGATGAAGTCTGGCTCTCTTTTTGCATCACTGGTGCTCTTAATAGTTACTCGCTTCTTTTCGTTGTCAAAGGTTGCAATATAATAAGTAGTTGCCGATGTATTTTCTTCGGAATCCGCAGGGTGAGTCGTCCATTCTGCGTCGGAAATAACGGTTACTATGTTTCCCGGCGCCACATCCAGGCTGCTTGTTTTATGCAGCGCTTCCCATGCCGTATCCATAGTAAAGGGAAAAGTCTGTTCATGCTTGAATCCCATTGCATTTGCTCCTATTCGTATTGTATTTGTTTTTATATTAGCAGAAGTTTCGCGTCATTTCAACCAAATTCATCAAAATTCTCCAATATTGCTATTTTCAAAATTTTTCCTTGACACCTATCTCGTTTTTTAGTAGTATTTAGAGGATCTCACAGATTAGGAGGAAGAGAATTTATGAAAAAAACAAATCTAACTGCGCTTAAATTCACGGGAATCATCATGATTGTTTTTGCGCTCATTTATGCAATTGTAGGTACGCTTGCATTGATGGGGACGATCAATGGAGCGCTCCCGGGGCATGAGAGCCAGGAAGTATTGGTTGTTGTTCTTGCTTATGCAGTTGCGCTGTTCGCATTTATCTGCGGCGTTGTTTGCATAAAGGGCAAAACAGGCTTGGCAAAGGTTTTCGGTGCAATCTTCGCCATCGTCGGCTTTGGCTCTTTGGTATACTTGCAGGTGGCGCAGAATACCTTTAACATTGTGGATTGCATGGCAGCTTGCTTTGGCGTTTCCATTTTCTGCATTTCTTCCAAAGTAGAAAAGGCCGAATAAGCCAAAAAGCAAATCTGTAAAAGGATCCTCCTAAGCTTGGACAGTCAAGCTTAGGAGGACTTTCTGCTTTGCAGGGTCAGTATTTATGTGGCGCTGCCAGCGCAGGCGACTGGAACCAGTTGCTTTTTCAAAGCAACCCGGAAAAAGCTGAATTGGCGCTCTACTGCCGCATTGTCACAGGGAGGATGTCGCGGACACACGGAAAGACTGGATAATGTGCGGTTTAGGAATGGTTCACTGGAAATCGCATTTAGGCGCGGAAACAGGAAAATCCCGGGAAATTACAACTCGCAGTTATTCACCGTGCGGGGGAAGGGCAGCACATCCCGGATATTGCTCATGCCGGTAAGATACATAACGCACCGCTCAAAGCCCAGGCCGAAACCGGCATGGCGGGCGGAGCCGTATTTCCGCAAGTCCAGATAGAAGCCGTAATCCTCTTCTTTGAGGCCAAGCTCCCGGATACGGTTAAGCAGCACGTCATAGTTGTCCTCACGCTGGCTGCCGCCGATGATCTCGCCGATGCCGGGAACCAGGCAGTCCATGGCGGCGACGGTTTTGCCGTCGGGGTTCAGCTTCATATAGAAGGCCTTGATTTCCTTGGGATAGTCGGTGACGAACACAGGCCGCTGGAATACTACTTCCGTTAGGTAGCGTTCATGCTCGGTCTGCAAGTCGCTGCCCCAGTGTACGGGATAGGCGAACTGGTCGTTGTGCTTTTCCAGGATTTCCACTGCCTCGGTGTAGGTCACATGGCCAAATTCCGAATTGACCACGTGGTTCAGCCGCTCCAGCAGTCCCTTATCCACGAATTGATTGAAAAATGCCATCTCCTCCGGGGCGCGCTCCAGGCAGAAGCGGATGATGTATTTAATCATATCCTCCGCCAGACGCATATTATCCTCCAGGTCTGCGAAGACGATTTCCGGCTCGATCATCCAGAACTCCGCTGCGTGGCGGGTGGTATTGGAATTTTCTGCCCGGAAGGTGGGACCGAAGGTATAGATATTGCGGAAAGCCATGGCAAAAGTCTCGCCGTTAAGCTGCCCGGACACAGTCAGGTTGGTGGGCTTATTGAAGAAGTCCTTGGAGAAATCCACCTTACCCGCTTCTGTCAGGGGGAGGTTATTCAAGTCCAGGGTGGTGACCTGGAACATCTCTCCCGCGCCCTCGCAGTCGGAGCCGGTGATTAGGGGCGTGTGCACATACACAAAGTCCCGCTCCTGGAAAAACTGGTGGATGGCATAGGCGATGAGGCTGCGCACACGGAATACCGCCTGGAACGTATTTGTGCGGGGGCGCAAGTGGGTCATTGTCCGCAGATACTCCAGGGTATGGCGCTTCTTCTGCAGGGGATACTCCGGGGCGGAAGCGCCCTCCACCGTAACGCTGTCCGCTTGGATCTCAAAGGGCTGCTTGGCCTCGGGGGTTTCCACCAGGGTACCGGTGACGATCAGCGCCGCGCCGACATTTGTTTTGGAGATCTCCTGGAAATTGTCCATATTGTCGTGGTATACCACCTGGACGGGATTAAAGAAAGTACCGTCGTTCAGGACGATGAAGCCAAATTGCTTGCTGGCGCGGATGGAACGCACCCAGCCGCCCACCTGCACGGTTTTGCCTGCGTAGGCGGCGGTGTTCTTAAACAATTCACGAACGGAAATCAGTTCCATAGGAAATTCCTCTCTTGCTGAAAATATACGAGAAATTATACGCCAATTCCTGGGAATTTACAAGGGGCAACTTTGCTTTTTCGCTTTTTCAGCGAAAAAATATGGCCAGGACGGCCAGATGCGCCGGATAGAACAGGTAGAAGCACCATTGCAGAGTGCGGCTGTGGCATTTCTTTTCCCCCGAATAGCGGGATATAGGCAGCAGCGCCGCCAAGGCAAAGAGTTCAATTGGGATGGTGAAAGTACCCAAGGAAACGGGGATGCCGCCCAGACACCAGCACAGGCACAATAGTCCTACGGCCTGAAGGGCAGTCCGCATGGGCAAATCCCGGCTGAGGAAAAAGAGCGCAGCCATCATCACGCCAAAGCCGCCGTAGTCGGTTCGCAGCAGTTCCGCCGCCAAAGAAAAGGGGAGGATCCACAGCAGCCGCACAAGCAGAGAAGGCGTGCGCTGCATACACCGGCACAGGAGAAACGAGAGAAACAGCGTGGCCATGGCGCTCTGCCCAGCCCAGGAGAAGCGGCCGCTGGAGTACAGATCGAAAGGAAACTCCGATAGGAGCATACACACAAAAAGCCGCATACCGTAGCGGAGAGGAGATTTCGTGTAAACCACGCCTTCAGCAAGCAGGAAGCAGAAAATAGGGAAAGCCAGCCGCCCGACTATCCGCAGACCTATCCAGGGAAGAATGGATGCGCCCAGGTGATCCAAAAGCATGGCGGCGCAGGCCAATATTTTCAGCCCCTCCTGGGAGAACTGTCTCTTTTCCACCTTTCCCACTCCCTTTCGCTGTCATTTTAGCACAGCTTCCCAGAATTGCCAAGAAAAAATATCGGGGCACGGAAGCGGATTGCTTTTCCACGAGCCTGCAGGCATCCTAAAAAACTAAGGAAACATTAAGAGTTATGTTACAATTTCGTAATATTTACCGAGTATTGTAAAATCCATATTAAGAGTATGGGAGGATGTTCGGGATGTCCTGCGATGCGGCTCCGCAGACGGCGGAGAAAAAACGGGTATTTTGGAAAAGCTGGACGGTTCTAGGGATTCCGGTTTCTTTTTTTCTGGTGGAGGTCTTTGCCTTCTGCTTCCTGTCACTGGGGCAGACGGGCGAAGGGGAGACAGGGATGAGCTTTTGGCCGCTGCTTTTTGGCTTGGTGTGGGCGGTGCTGCTCACCGGTGTTGTGATGCTGCTGCCGGGGCTTGCCCGGCGGATCGCCTATGGAGCGGCGTATTTTTTAGGCGTGGTATATGCAGGCGTGCAGACCGGGTATTTCCTTATGTTCCGGGAGATGGTGTGGCTGTCGGATTTCCGCTATGCTTCGGAGGGAGCAGACTATGCCGACGTACTGCTCTCCTTTCCGGTGGGCTGGTATCTGGGGCTGTTGGGCTTGATCGGACTGGGCGTTCTGCTGCTGTGGAAGTTTCCCAGGATCCGCTGGAACTGGCGGCGGGGCTTGGCGGCGGCCGGCGTGACAAGTGTGGCTGTGGCAGCGGCGGCATTGCTGCCGAACCTGGTGTTTTTGCAGGATCGTGAGATCCAATATGCCGGCTCGGATTATGGCCGCGCCCAGTCGGCGCAGGCGGCATATGAGAATATGTTCAACGCCCATCGGCTGTATCAGGTTTGCGGCTTGTATCAATGCGGTGCAAAAGATTTCTATGCCAACGTGGTCTTTCCGCTGACTCCCGGCTATGCTGCCGCCCAGGAGACCGCGCACGATACCATTGATGATTATTTTGCCCAGCGTCAGCCCAGCGGCGATAATGCCATGACCGGGAAGCTGGCAGGGAAAAACGTGGTTCTGGTGCTGATGGAATCCATGGACGATTGGATGATCGGAGAGCATACCCCCACTTTGAAGCGCCTGATGGCGGAGGGGATCAATTTTACCAGTTTTTACACCCCGGGCTTCAGCAGCACCCGGACTTTCAATACGGAGTTTTGCATCAATACCGGCTCGTTCCTGTCCAGTCAGGGGGGCTATGCGTTCGACTATGTGAACAACAATTTCCAGCAGTCCCTGGCCAGTCAGCTGACAGCGCTGGGCTACAGCGCGAAAGAGTTCCACTATAACAGTCCGGCGTTTTACAGCCGCGGGGTATTTGCTCCGGCGCTGGGGTATGAGGAATATGTGAGTTATGAGGATTACGTAACGGAGGAAACCGAGAAAAACCTTTACGACGACCAATTTGTCTTTGATAACGAAGATCTGTCTGCGGATTTCTTCCGGAATGGACGGAAGCTCAACTTCTTAGTGACTCGTTCAGCGCATCTGAGCTATGTGTACAACGAGGTGCTGAGCTATTGGGGACTGCAAAAATACCCGGAATACCGTGGGATGACCGGCAACGAGGAAGAGGACTGTGCATACCTGAAAGCCCGGCTGGTGGACGATCTGTTCGCCCGGCTGCTGGAGGAACTGGAAGCCCATGGAGAGCTGGAAAACACGGTGATCGTGGCGGTGACGGATCACTATACTTATGGCGTACAGGACCAAGATCTGGTGCTGGAACGCTCCGGGGTGACGGACAGCCTGCTGCTGGAAAAGACCCCCTGCTTCATTTGGAGCGCGGATATGGAGCCGCTGGAGGTGGATAAGATTTTGAATACCACCGACCTGCTGCCCACGCTGCTGAATCTGCTGGGCGTTGACAGTGCATACAATTACCTGGGGCATGACGCTTTTGACCCTGAATACGAGGGCTGCGCCATTTTCTCCAACGGCAGCTGGATTGCCCAGGGAGTGGCCTATAACGCCAATACCAAGCAAACCTTTTTCCTTACGGAAGGCGCGGAGCTGACCGCTGAGCTTCAGGAAGAGATGGGGGAGGCCGTCAACGACTTCATCCGGGTGAACAACCTGATCCTGCAATCGGATTATTATTCCCGGAGCGGCTGAGAAATTCTGAGAGCTTCCGCTGAAAATATTGACGAAAAAGAGGGGCAGGACGATTATACAGGGATTTCAGCCCCTTTCCCCAAGCTCCCGGCGATTGGGTGCGCCAGCAACTTGCTCAATGCGGACGGCGGCACCCTGCCCCGCGTCGGCGAACGTCCGCCCATGAAAAACGCGGAATCGCTCCTTGACCGCGCCATTTTTGCGTTATCGGAATAAGCCTGTGGACAGATACCGTTCCCCGGAGTCGGGGAAAAGGGTGACGATGGTCTTTCCTTGGTTTTCCGGGTGCCTTGCCAGCGCCATGGCGGCGTGCAGCGCCGCCCCGCTGGAGATGCCTGCCAGCAGTCCTTCCGCCCTTGCCAGCTGGCGGCAGGCGGCATAGGCATCCTCCTCCGTCACAGGGATCACCTGGTCATAGATTGTGGTATCCAGCACCTCCGGCAGAAAATTTGCTCCAATGCCCTGCAGGCCGTGGCTTCCCCAGCGCCCCTGGCTCAACAGGGGAGAGGCGGCAGGCTCTACGGCCACCACCTGGATTTTGGGATTTTGTGCTTTCAAGAATCCGCCCACGCCGGAGATCGTTCCCCCGGTGCCCACACCGGCCACAAAGATGTCCACATTTCCCTCCGTATCCGCCCAGATCTCCGGTCCGGTGGTGGAAAAATGGGCAGCGGGATTGGCGGGATTGGTGAACTGCCCTGCCAGCACGCTGCCGGGGATCTCTGCCAGCAGCGCCTGGGCGGTTTCCACTGCCCCCTGCATTCCCAGCTTCCCCGGGGTCAGGCGCACCTCTGCGCCGTAGGCCTCCATCAGCAGCCGCCGTTCCCGGCTCATGGTATCCGGCATACAGATGATGACCCGGTAGCCCCGGGCGGCGCCCACGCAGGCCAGACCGATGCCGGTGTTGCCGGAAGTTGGCTCAATGATCACGCCTCCGGGCTTCAAAAGCCCCCGCGCCTCCGCGTCATCCAGAATGGCCAGAGCCACGCGATCCTTGGCGGAGCCGCCGGGATTGCAGAACTCCAGCTTGGCCAGCAGCCGGACAGGCAGCCCCCGGGTCAGGCGCTCCAGAGAATATAGCGGCGTTCCGCCGACAAGCGCTTCCACAGATGAATAGATCGGCATAACAGCACCTCCTGCTGGGATTATAGTCCGTCGCCGGGAAAAAATCAATGGCAGTTGACAGACCGGGCAGAATAGAATAGTATAACCAAAAGCAGAAGGAGGCGAAGGCCATGACATTGGAAACGCAGATGGAGCAGGTGGTGGAGCAGATATTGGAGGATTACCGCCACGGCCGGGAGATCGACCAGATGGATCTGTTCCGCCACCCAGATCGGGAGGTGGTGGTGGAGATATTGGGGAAGCTCCGCCGGATCCTCTTCCCCGGCTATTTTCGGGACAAGAGCTTTCGATTTTATAATGTAAAGCACAATCTCTCCGTACTTATTGAGGATGTGATGTTCCACCTGACCCGGCAGGTGACCCTGGCCTACCAGGGCGTGGGGGAAGCGCAGGCGCAGGCGGAGCAGCACGCCCAGCAGGCGTGCTTGGCGTTTTTGCGGGGTATCCCGGAGATCCGGGCTCTGGTGCAGACGGATCTGCTGGCCACCTATGATGGCGACCCCGCCGCCGCCGGAATGGACGAGATCATCTTCTCCTATCCAGGGCTGTACGCCATCGCCGTATACCGCCTGGCTCACGCGCTATATACCCTGGGCGTGCCCATGATCCCCCGGATGATGACGGAGTACGCCCACAATCTGACGGGTATCGACATCCACCCAGGCGCCGCCATCGGGCGTTATTTCTTCATCGACCACGGCACGGGAATCGTGGTGGGGGAAACCACTGTGATTGGGGATAATGTAAAGCTCTATCAGGGGGTGACTCTGGGTGCGCTGTCTACCAGAGGAGGACAGCGGCTGCGGGGTCAGCGCCGCCACCCCACCATTGAGGACGATGTGACCATCTATGCCGGCGCGTCCATCCTGGGAGGAGAAACGGTAATTGGAAAGGGGGCGGTGATCGGCTCCAATGTGTTCATCACCAGTTCCGTAGCGCCGGGGATGACGGTGACGGTAAAGACCCAGCAGCTCCAGTACCGCCCCCAGCTGGAGAAGAAAAGCGAAGAATAAATATGGAGAAGCCCCGCCGCGTATGCGGTGGGGCTTAAATCAATCTTCAAAAGTCAGGATATCCTTGTAGCGTTCCTTGAACAGGGCGTATACCCCGTCCAAGATGGCCGAATCCTCCACGGCCAGATAATTTTCGTTTTCCTCGTCCACCGGCTGAATCTCCAGGATGACGATTTGGGTTTCCTCCTGGTCGGCAGGCATCAGCACCAGATATTCCTTGCCCTGGTACTCCATGCAGTCCAGATATTCAAAGGTAGCGTCGTTCCCGTTCTCATCGGTGAGGGTGATCCGGCTCTCTTCCTCCGGAATGTTTTCCAAATGCTCCATAGATAGCACCTCGTTATCGTTGAATACGGCCGGAGCCATCGCCGCCTGCCAGCTTTTCTACCTCCGCCACGGTGACCATATTGTAGTCCCCCTCGATGGAATGCTTCAGGGCGGAAGCGGCCACCGCAAATTCCACCGCCTGCTGGGTGGTCTTGCCGGCGAGCAGGGAGTAAATCAGACCGCCGCCGAAACTATCGCCGCCGCCTACACGGTCAATGATGTGCAGATTGTATTTCTTGGAGAAGCAATATTCGCCGGAAGCTGCATCATAGAGCATGGCGCTCCAGCCGTTGTCGAAGGCGGAGTGGCTCTCCCGCAGGGTGATGGCTACTTTTTCAAAGCCAAATTTGTCCGCCAGCTGCTTGGCCACGGATTTGTAGCCGTCGTGGTTCAGGCTGCCGCCGTAGATGTCGGTGGCCTCAGCCTCAATGCCAAATACATCCTTGGCGTCCTCCTCGTTGGAGATGCATACGTCCACATATTGACACAGGTCGGTCATAGCAGCGCGCGCCTGTTCCCGGGTCCACAGCTTTCCCCGGTAGTTCAAGTCGCAGGAAATCTTCACGCCCCGCGCCTTGGCGGCCTGGCAGGCCTGGCGGCAGATCTCCACCAGGTTTTCTCCCAGCGCAGGGGTAATGCCGGTGAAGTGGAACCAATCCGCTCCGCTGAAAATCTTATCCCAATGGAAATCAGTGGGGGAGGAACACTGGACGGCGGAATTGGCGCGGTCGTAGATGCATACGCTGCCCCGCTGGGACGCGCCCTTTTCGTTGAAGTAGATGCCTACACGGTCGCCGCCCCGGACGATCAGGGAGGTGTCCACCCCGTAGCGGCGCAGGCTGTTCACAGCGGCCTGGCCGATGGCGTGGGCGGGCAGCTTGGTGACGAACGCCGCGTCTACGCCATAATTGGCCAGGGACACGGCTACGTTGGCCTCGCCGCCGCCAAAGGTAAATTCCACATGGTCGCATTGGATGAAGCGTTCGTAATTGTAGGGCTGCAGGCGAAGCATCAGCTCGCCGAAAGTGATAACGCGGCTCATTTCTTTCTTGCCTCCTTCACGATTTCCACGGATTTTCTGCACAGCGCGGTGATCTCTTCCCATTTGCCGTTGTCGATCAGATCGGCGGTGACCATGTAGCTGCCGCCGCAGGCGCAAATTACCGGGCAGGCGGCGTAATCCGCCAGATTCTTCAGGCTAACGCCTCCGGTGGGCATGATCTTAAACATGGGGAAGGGGGCTGCCATGGCCTTGATCTTTGCCAGACCGCCGGATTGCTCCGCCGGGAAGAACTTCAGCACTTCCAGACCCAGGCGGTAGGCGGCGTGGTAATCGGTGGGGGTGGTGCAGCCGGGAAACACGGTGATGCCCTTGCTTTGGCAGTATTTTACAATGTCAATATCCAGGCCGGGAGTGACCACGAACTTGCCTCCGGCGGCGATGGTTTCGTCCACCTGAGCCTCGGTCATGACGGTGCCCGCGCCCACCAGCATATCGGGGTGCCGCTGGGTCATGATACGGATAGCGTCTGCCGCGCCGGCCGCCCGGAAAGTAACCTCCGCCACGCGGATGCCGCCGGCGCAAAGAGCGTCGGACAGGGGCGCCGCATCCTGCAGAGGATGATTCAGCTTGATGACGGGGACGATGCCAATGGCGGTGATTTTCTGCTGCAGTTCGTTCATGTGTTTACCTCCTGGGCTGAAAGACCAGCCAAAAATTTGGAAACAGCAGGCGATGCCTGATATTACAGAATAATTATAAACCACATCGTTGGCACTGTCAATGTGAAATCCGGGGAAAAGTGGGTGTTTTCCGCAAAAGCGGGCAAAGAAAAAGGCTTTTGGGCATCAAAAAAGTAAGAAATTGTGTACAAAAGGAAATGAGAACCGCCGTCCCAATTTTGGGCGGCGGTTTTCTCTTCAAATATGCGCGGCGTCCGCGCCCTTGAGCTGGAGCTGCAGCTTGTCGGCGATGAGGGCGATGAACTCGGAATTGGTAGGCTTGCCTTTGGTATTGGATACGGTGTAGCCGAAAAACCGCTGAAGCGTATCCAGATCGCCCCGATCCCAGGCCACCTCGATGGCATGGCGGATGGCGCGCTCCACCCGGGAGGGGGTGGTGGAAAAGGTCTTGGCTACCTGCGGATAGAGTACTTTCGTAATGGCGTTGATCACATCCATGTCGTTCACGGCGATGATAATGGCCTCCCGGAGATACTGGTACCCTTTGATGTGGGCGGGCACGCCGATTTCGTGAATGATGCTGGTGACCAAAGCCTCGATGCTGGCCTTGTCGTTGTGCCGGGGCGGCGCCTGACGGCTGCCGCTGCCACCCCGGATCTCCTCCAGCCGCTCCACCAGGGCGGTCATATCGCAGGGTTTGAGCATTAGGTAACGGACGCCCAGGTTTGCAGCTGCGGAGGCCACATACTCTGTGACAAAGCCGGAGGTGGCCAGCGTAATGGGCTTGTGCTCCATATTGGCGATGGCCTTCAAGACGCTGATGCCGTCCCGTTTGGACAGCATCATATCCAGCACCAGAATATCTGGCTTCCGCTCGGTAATCATGCGCACAGCCTGCTCCCCATCACTGGCTGTGCCCAATACCTGAAATCCCTCCGCCGCCTGCAGCGCGGCACTTAAGCTGGAACAAAATTCCTCGGTGTTATCCGCTATGATAACGGTCGTACAATGATCCATAACTTCCTCTCCTGACTTTTGAAGATTTCTTTCCCCGGCAGCGAAGCAGCCACTTTGCTGCGACAACTATAATTTAGCATAATGCCTGGGCTTTTGCAAGAATAATCCCGAACAATCGCTCGTCAAAAAGCGGAATAAATCGACATACTTTGGTGAAATTCGAAACAATTCGACAATATTTACGGAGAAGCTGACGAAATTTTGCCCCCTGCGGCACGGCAGTTGACGAATGGGAATTGCTGATGTAAAATAAACTTTAATACAAAGTTCAAAAGGAGTTACTGGATATGAACGAGAGATGGAATCTGGAGCCGATCTATCGTGGCTTTGACGACCCGGCCTTTCAAGCGGATCTGGAGGCGCTGAAAGCCTGCGTCGGGGAGATGACGGCGCTGGCTGAGATACTGGAGACGCTGGAACCGCTGGAGGGGCTGCAGCGGGGCATCGCCTTAAAGGAACAGGCGGAGAAGGTAGGGGGAAAACTGGCGCTTTACGCCTCCCTGCGGCAGTCTGCGGATACGAAAGACTCCGAACCAAGCTCCCAGATGGGGCGGATCATGGCGGTGTACAGCGGCTTGGCAGCACCCGACGCAGCCTTCGAAGCCTGGGCGGCCAAGCTGCCCGACCTGCTGGAAATAGTGGCGGCGGACGAGCAGCTGCGGGATTACCAGTTCCTGTTCCGGAACATGCTGGAGGACAGCCGTCATCTCCTGCCGGGCAAGTGCGAGGAAGTTGTGGCAAAAATGAAATTGTCCGGCGGGGATGCCTGGAGCGACTTGCAGCAGTATCTGACCTCCACGGTACCCGTGTCCTATCGAGGGAAGATCACCAACCTTTCCTCTATCCGCAACCTGGCCTATGATCCAGACCCGCAGGTACGCAAGGACGCCTATGCGGCGGAGCTTGCCTGCTACGAGCGCATTGCCGACGCGGTGGCCTTCAGCCTGAATTCCATCAAGCTGGAAACCATTTCGAACTGCCAGCTCCGGGGATATGCCTCCCCGTTGGAGCGGACACTGAAGCAGTCCAATATGAAGCGGGAAACGCTGGACGCCATGCTGGGCGCCATGGATGAGTATCTGCCAAAGTTCTGGCAGTACCTGAAAGCCAAGGGCAAGGCTCTGGGGCATAAAAACGGACTGCCCTGGTACGATCTGTTTGCGCCCATGGGAAAGGCGGGGAAAAAATATACCGCCCAGGACGCCCGGGATTATCTGGTACGGCTGTTTGCGGGATTTGACGGCGAGCTTTCTCAGATGGTGGCCGATGCCTTCGACAACGCGTGGATCGATTTCTATCCCCGGGACGGCAAAGCCGGCGGCGCGTTCTGCGCCGGCGTGGAGTGCCTGGGGGAGAGCCGCATCCTCACCAATTTTGACGGTATGTTCACCGATGTGGTGACATTGGCGCATGAGCTTGGGCACGCTTTCCACAATCAATGCCTGAAAGGCCACCGCCCCCTGAACCGGGACTACTCCATGCCGCTGGCGGAGACGGCCTCTACGTTCAACGAGTGCGTGGTCATGGCTGCGGCCATTGATGCCGCGGAGCCTCAAGAGAGGCTGGCGCTGCTGGAGTCTCAGCTCCAAGATACCACCCAGGTGATCTGCGATATTTATTCCCGCTATCGCTTTGAGACCATGGTTTTTGAAAACCGGGAAGAGCAGTTCATGAACACTGCCGCCCTGTGCGAGATGATGAAAACCGCTCAGCGGCAGTCCTATGGAGACGGCCTGGACGAAAGCTGCCTGCATCCCTATATGTGGGTGTGCAAGAGCCATTACTATGGCCCCACCTTCTATAACTTCCCCTATGCCTTCGGCGCGCTGTTTGCCCGAGGCTTGTACGCCCAGTACCAGCAGGAGGGGGCGAGTTTCGTGCCTAAGTATAAGCAGCTGCTGCGTACCACTTCTGTGGCAAGTGCCGAGGATACCGCCGCTGTGGCGGGCATCGACCTGACGGACAAGGGCTTCTGGCGCGGCGCGCTGGCTGGCGTCGCCCGGCAGATCGACGAATTCTGCGCGCTGGTGGAGGGGGAAAATGGATAAACGCATCCAGGAACTGGCCGCGTTTCTGGACGGCTCCCACAGCTGCTATCATGCTGTGGCCAACATATCGGAGCAGCTGGAGCGCGCGGGCTTTGTGAAATTACAGGAACGGGATGCGTGGAAGCTGACGGCCGGAGGGAACTATTATCTGACCCGGGGCGGCAGCTCTCTGCTGGCGTTCCGCATCCCGCAGGAGACGCCCCGAGGTTTCCTGATGGCGGCAACCCACAGCGACCGGCCTGCTTTCAAAATCAAGGAGAACCCGGAACTGACAGGCAGCTATACATGCCTGCGCACGGAAAAATACGGGGGGATGCTCATTGCCCCCTGGCTGGATCGCCCCTTATCTGTGGCCGGACGGGTGCAGGTGGAGACAGAGCAGGGGGCGGAGAGCCGCCTGATTGACATCGACCGGGATTTGCTGCTGATTCCTAATGTGGCCATCCATCTGAACCGTCAGGCCAACGACGGCTACCATTGGGATGTGAAGTCGGATACCATCCCCCTGCTGGGGGGCAAGGACGCCGCCGGCAAATTTGAAGCGCTTTTGGAGCGGACTGCCGGCGGGAAGATCCTGGGGCATGATCTGTACCTCTATCCCCGGCAGAAGGCCGCGGTGTGGGGACTGGAGGAGGAGTTTCTATCCAGCGCCGCCCTGGACAATCTGCAGTGCACCTGGTGCTGCGCCCAGGGCTTCCTGCGTGGGCAAAGCCGGGGAAGCGTCCCGGTGCTGTGCGTGTTTGACAGCGAGGAGGTTGGTTCCTCCTCTGTCCAGGGGGCGGCCTCCACGATTCTGGAGCGGCTGCTCCAGCGCCTGTGCCGCTGCTTAGGGCTGGACTATGACCGTATGCTGGCAGATTCTTTCATGATTTCTGCGGACAATGCGCATGCGCTGCACCCTAACCATCCGGAGCTGCATGACGGAGGCCATGCGCCGCTGCTGAACGGCGGTCCGGTGCTGAAATTCCAGGCGGGTCTGCGCTATACCACCGACGGCCTGGCGGCGGCGGTTTTCCGGCAGATCTGCCGGAAAGCGGATATACCGGTGCAGACCTTCTATAATCGGGCGGACATGGCGGGAGGCTCCACCCTGGGGCACATCTCCCTGAGCCACGTGTCTGTACCTACGGCGGATATCGGGCTTCCCCAGCTGGCCATGCATTCCTGCTACGAAACGGCGGGTACCCGGGACGCACTGTACCTGCTGGCGGCCATGGAAGCCTATTTCAGCGCCGCGCTGGAGCGGAATGAGGACGGTTTTTCCATAAAATAAACCGAGACTGGCCGGAGATTAGTAAAAGTGCCCAAAAATCGCCGGGAAAAATTGTATACAACGACAGTTGCATATATTGTAAAGATATGGTATCATATGTCTATCCAGGTGGATTGCGTCTACTCCACAACAATAGGCGCCGTTCATCCCAAAAGGAGGAAATATCAACCCCGCAAGACTCGCGGTGCGGCAGTGTGGAGACCTGTCGTAATGCGGCCGCTACATTTCCGAGCGGCTGCGAGAATACAGGCGAGGATTCCCTGTGTTTAGAGTCGGTACAGTATGGCAGCTTTAAGCCTGAGAAACATCAAGAAAATCTACCCGTTCAGCGGCGACGACACCAAGAAGAAGAAAAAGAAAAAGGGTGATTCCGAGCCTGAGAAGAAGAGCAATCTGCAGATCACTGAGCAGGGCGTCGTGGCGGTTCAGGAATTCAGCCTGGACATCAAGGACAAGGAATTTATCGTTCTGGTCGGACCTTCCGGCTGCGGTAAGTCTACCACTCTGCGTATGATCGCCGGCCTGGAAGAGATTACCGAGGGCGAGCTGTACATCGGCGACCGCCTGGTGAACGATGTGGCTCCTAAGGATCGCGACATCGCCATGGTCTTCCAGAACTACGCGCTGTATCCCCACATGACCGTGTACGAGAATATGGCTTTCGCTTTGAAGCTGCGCCATGCTCCCAAGGAAGAGATCGACCGCAAGGTAAAGGAAGCGGCGGAGATCCTGGACATTACCCAGTACCTGGGTCGTAAGCCCAAGGCTCTGTCCGGCGGTCAGCGTCAGCGTGTGGCCATCGGCCGCGCCATCGTCCGCGATCCTAAGGTCATGCTGATGGACGAGCCTCTGTC
Organism: Candidatus Faecousia intestinigallinarum; assembly: GCA_018715805.1. Taxonomy (GTDB): domain Bacteria; phylum Bacillota; class Clostridia; order Oscillospirales; family Oscillospiraceae; genus Faecousia; species Faecousia intestinigallinarum. The sequence continues at coordinate 46,235 of DVKX01000019.1, forward strand.
CAACCTGGATGCTAAGCTGCGTAACCAGATGCGTGCGGAGATCATCAAGCTGCGTGAACGGATCAATACTACCTTTATTTACGTTACCCACGACCAGACCGAGGCTATGACTCTGGGCGACCGGATCGTCATCATGAAGGACGGCTTCATCCAGCAGATCGGCACGCCGCAGGAAGTGTTCAATCATCCCTACAACCTGTTCGTTGCCGGCTTTATCGGCACTCCTCAGATGAACCTGTTCGATGCAAAGCTGGTGAAGAAGAACGGCAAGTATGCTGTGGAAGTCGGCGGCTACACTGTGGAGCTGTCCGATGAGAAGCAGGCGAAGCTGAGCAAGAACAATGTGGCTGAGCAGGAGATTGTTCTGGGCGTCCGTCCTGAGCACATTACCCTGGAGGACAACGGCATCAACGCCAAGGTGGATGTGTCCGAAATGATGGGTTCCACTGTCCACCTGCACGTGACCGCCATGGGTCGCGACGTGGTGCTGGTGGTTTCCACCATGAACATGACCGGTGCGGAAGTTGCTGCTCTGACCGGCGGCGCTGCTGTGAAGTTCGGCTTCGGCGGTCATGTGTGCCATGTGTTCAACAAGGAGACCGGCATCAACCTGGAGGCTTAATTTCTCATTTTTGCAGACCCGCCCTTTTGGGCGGGTCTGTTTTTTGCCCCAAGGAATTTGATGCCCTTGGAAAATTTACAGAATATTGGAAAATCCCCGTTCTTTTGCCGCTTTTTTCTTGACAAATGGGGGGAAATGTATTATCCTAATCAAGATACGGCTCAAAATAGCCCTGTTTTTCTTTCGCGGACGTTTGCGGCTGGGCGTTATCGGGTATACTGGTGAGTATTTCCGTCACCTTTGTGGGATCCCGGCATAAACTGTTGTATCGCCAAATGAGAATTATCTGGTGGAGGAAGCAATGCGGGAAAGCGGAATTTTGATGCACATTACCTCTTTGCCCGGCCCGTACGGTATTGGCAGCATGGGGCGGGAGGCATTTCGCTTTGTGGATTTTTTAAGCCGGGCGGGTCAAAGCTATTGGCAGATACTGCCCATCAATCCCACGGGCTACGGGGATTCCCCTTATCAGTCCTGCTCGATTTTCGCGGGCAACCACTATCTTATTGATTTGCAGGCGCTTCTGGCTCAGGGGCTTCTCCGGGAAGAGGAACTGGAGGCGGTGGCTTGGTGCCGCCGGGAAGAAAAGGTGGACTTTGGCATCCTCTATGAGAACCGCCTGCGGATTCTGCGGTTGGCCTATAGCCGCTTTGCAGACTGGGAGCGGCTGAAAGCGTTCTGCGAGGAGAACCGGGCATGGCTTTTGGACTTTTCCCTTTTTATGGCGCTGAAAGAGCGCTACCAGGGGAAGCCCTGGTACGAATGGCCTCGGGAACTGAAATTCCGGGATAAGGCCGCGCTGGCGGAGGCTCGCAGATCGCTCTCCCAGTCAGTCCGTTTCTTTTCCTTTGTACAGTATCTGTTCTATACCCAGTGGCAAGCCCTGCGGGATTATGCCCACGGAAAGGGAATCCGGATCATCGGCGACGTACCCATCTATGTCCCCCGGGACAGCGTGGAGGTATGGTGCGCCCCGCAGCTTTTCCAGTTGGACGAGGAATTGATGCCCACAGTGGTAGCAGGCGTTCCGCCGGACGGCTTCACCGCCGACGGCCAGCTCTGGGGAAATCCAGTGTACCGCTGGGAGGCTCATAAAAAGTCTGGTTATCGCTGGTGGCTGCGCCGGCTGGCCTTTGCCGGGACGCTGTACGATGTTATCCGGCTGGATCATTTCCGGGGCTTTGAGGCGTACTGGGCGGTGCCCTATGGGGAGGCTACCGCAAAGGGCGGCGTATGGATGCCCGGCCCCGGTATGGATTTTTTCCGCGCCATTCAGCGGGAACTGCCCCGGCTTTCCATGATTGCGGAGGATCTGGGTTTCCTCACAGAAGAGGTGCTGGAGCTGCGGGACAATACCGGGTATCCGGGGATGAAGGTATTGGAATTTGCCTTCGATTCCCGGGAGCCGTCCGATTATCTGCCCCATACCTACATCCCCAATACGGTCTGCTATGTTGGCACACATGACAATATGACCATGCGACAATGGTTTGAGACTTCCAGCCAGGAATCTGTGGCCTATGCCACGGAATATCTGGCGCTGACGAAAAAGGAAGGGCTTGTTTGGGGCGCCATCCGCGCCGCTATGGCCTCTGTATCCAATTTATGCGTGGTGCAGATGCAGGATTATTTGAATCTGGGCGCGGAGGCGAGGATGAACTTTCCCGGCACCACGTCCGACGCCAACTGGACATGGCGGATGCATTCCGGCGCTGCTAACCGGCGGCTTGCCAAGAAGATATATGCTTTGACCCGGCTCTATGATCGCCTGGGCACACAAAAAGAAAGTTGATCGGTGTACCGCTACCGATAGATAGGAGTAATGAAAATGAGCTACAATTGTCTGAACATTCTGAAATGGACAGAGGCACAGCTAAAGTATACCTATGACGTCTCTTTGAAGGAGGCGACGCCCCAGGAGCTTCATGAGGCTTTGGGCGAGGCTGTGATGATGGCCATTTCCGATAACTGGAACCGCAGCAAGCACACCCGGATGCACCAGCGGAAGGCCTATTACTTCTCTGCAGAGTATCTCATTGGCCGCTTGGTGTACAGCAATCTGTATAATCTGGGCATCTTGGATGAGATGAAGCAGCTTTTTGCGGAGCGGGGCGTGGATCTGGCCGTCCTGGAGGACGTGGAGGATGCGGCGCTGGGCAACGGCGGCCTGGGGCGGCTTGCAGCCTGCTTCCTGGACTCTGCTGCCAGCCATGATCTGCCGCTTTCCGGCTACGGACTGCGCTATAAGTTCGGTTTGTTCAAGCAGAGCTTTGACGAGAACGGCAGCCAGCGGGAGAATGCAGACGATTGGTCTAAGTATGGAGATCCCTGGTCCTACCGCCGCTACAACCACACGGTGAAGGTGTCTTTCCCGGATCATACGGTGCTGGCGGTTCCCTACGATGTTCCCATCATCGGCTACGGTACGGACAATATCAATACTCTGCGCCTGTGGCAGTGCGAAGCGGAAGAGGAATTGGACTTTAACGCTTTCAACGATCAGGATTACCTGCGGGCGCTGAACCAGAAGAATAAGGCGGAGGACATTACCCGCGTCCTCTACCCCAATGACTCCACTTGGGAAGGAAAGCGCCTGCGTATTAAGCAGCAGTATGTGCTCTCCTCCGCATCTCTGCAGGATATGCTGCGTACCTACAAAGCGGCGCATGGCAGCGATCTCAGCCACTTCGCGGACTTCTACGCGGTGCAGCTGAACGATACCCATCCCGCCATGTCCATCCCGGAACTGATCCGGCTGCTGATGGTGGAGGGGATGGACTTTGACCAGAGTTTTGCCGTGGCGCAGAAGACTTTCTCCTACACCAACCATACGGTTATGGGGGAGGCGCTGGAGAAATGGAATCTGGATCTGATGCGCAGCGTCGTGCCGGAGATCGTGGACATTATTCTGCGCATTGATCACAAGCTGCGCTGCGAGCATCCCGGACTGTTTATTGTCCAGGACAATACGGCGCATATGGCCAACCTGTCCGTATATGTCAGCTCTTATGTGAACGGCGTGGCGGAAATCCACAGCCAGATCCTGAAGGACGACCTGTTCCGGGATTGGTATCGGGCATTCCCCGAGCGGTTCCAGAACAAAACCAACGGCGTGACGCCCCGCCGATGGATGGGTCTGTGCAACCCGGAGCTGACCCAGCTGATTAAGTACCGCATTGGCGGCGATTTTCTGGGCAACCTGGATCAGATCAGCAAGCTGAAAGAAATGATCGACGATGATATGGTGAACCATTTCAACGCGGTGAAGCGAAAGAAGAAGGAACAGCTCTGCGCCATCATCCAGCAGAAGGAGGGCGTGAAGCTGAACCCGGACTTCCTGTTCGATGTGCAGGTCAAGCGGCTGCATGAGTATAAGCGGCAGCTTCTGAACGCCCTGTCCATTGTGGATATCTATTTCCGCCTGAAAGAAGGCAGCTTGACGGACTTCTATCCCACGGTATATTTGTTCGGCGCAAAATCCGCCCCTGGGTATGCTCGTGCCAAGGCGATCATCCGCTATATCAATCGGGTGGCCAAAATGGTGAACAACGACCCCGCTGTGAACGACAAGCTGAAGGTGGTCTTTGTCCAGAACTACAACTGCTCCTATGCCGAGCATATTATCCCTGCCGCAGACATCTCCGAGCAGATTTCCCCCGCCGGCACCGAGGCTTCCGGCACCGGCAACATGAAGCTGATGCTCAACGGCGCGGTGACTTTGGGTACTCTGGACGGCGCCAACGTGGAGATTGTGCAGGAGGCCGGTATGGAGAATAACTATATCTTCGGCGCTACGGTGGAACAGATCAACGCCTGCCGGGATAATTACTATGCCCGGGGCATTTACGAGTCCAATCCCTGCTTGCAGCGGGCGGTCAATACCCTGGTGGACGGCACAGTGCCCACGGATGATGATCAGCGGGAATTGTTCCACGCTCTGGTGGACGGCGCTTCTTGGCATCGGGCAGATCACTACTTCCTGCTGCTGGATTACGCACCTTATCTGGAGGCGAAGCTCCGGGCCAACCGGGACTATCGGGATCGTATGGCTTTTGGCCGTAAGTGTCTCATCAACGTGGCCAGCGGCGCCAAGTTCTCCTCCGACCGTACTATCCGTCAGTACGCCGAGGAAATCTGGCATATCAAGCCCACCCAATACTAATTGGCGAAGCCCCCTGTGCAGAATGGCTGCACAGGGGGCGGCTTTTCTGTGTTCCGGACGAGGGTCGGCGGAATGGCATAGAAACTCCCCCTGAGCAAGTGCGCTCAGGGGGATGCTTTTATTTTTTCAGCTGCTCCGTGGAGATGGCCACGGTGTGGGGAATCGGCTCCCACTGGAACTTGCGGAATACCGCTGTAATGGCGATGGGTACGAAGCTCATCATAAAGATGGGGAAGGCGAACAGGCCGCGGATCTTCTGAGCAGTGGTGGCATAAATGCGGTTCCGCTCGGTGAGAAGAATCAGCCCGCCGATGAGCAGCATAGAAAGATATGCGCTGACGAGAGCGAAAGCCATGGCCAACAGCAGACCCAGCCAGCGCTCGGCCAGGAACGTCACCAGCAGGGTGCTCAGAGAGCTAAGCCCCGCCATGCTATAGCCCCACAGAGAAAGGGTGGAATTTTCAAAGCTGGCATAGGAGGTTCGTCCTCCCTGGAACAATCCCCGAATCAGATCCGTCACATACAGGAAGGAAACCTGCAGGCCGCCCTGTGCCCAACGGGAACGCTGTTTCCAGGACTGGCGGAAATGGGTGGGCTGCTCGTCAAAGAGGATGGCGTCGTGGCAGTAGCCGATGCAGATGCCGTGGGTGGCGCAGTAGGTGGTGAACTCCACATCCTCCGTCAAGGTGAAGAAATTCCAGCCGCCCATTTTTTGCAGCAGATTGCGGGTAAAGCCGAAGCCAGTACCATTGACCACGCAGGTGGTGCCCAGGAGCATCCGGGACTGATTCATATGAGCGGACTCGTGGAGATACCAGATGCCGTAGCCGGAGGAAAGCCAGTTGTCGCCAAAATTTTTGGAGTTGCGGTAACCGCAGAATGCCTCGTAGCCATCAGAGCAGGTGCGATTGATCTGGGTTATGTAGTCGCTCTGCAGCAGATTGTCTGCGTCGAAAATCAGAAAGGCGTCAAACTGATCCAAACCCACGCTGGACTGGATATTCTCCAGCAGATCGTGGATGGCATAGCCCTTGCCCACCTGCAAGGTGTTGAATCGGGTAAAGACGGTAGCGCCGTGCTCCCTGGCAACCTGGGCGGTGTTGTCGGTACAGTTGTCTGCTACCACGAATGTGGAAATCAGTTCGGCGGGATAATCCTGCGCCTGAATGGAGTCCAGAAGGTGGGGCAGGACGGCCTCCTCGTTCCGGGCAGCGATGAGAATGGCGTATCGATTTCTCTTTGGCTCTTTATGGGGCTTGCGTTTGAGGAAAAAAGGCAACACCAGGTATACGGCCTGATAGAGATAACAGAGAGTGGTCAGCGTTACAAGCACAATACTGACGGCTTTCAGAATTTTCAGCAGTTGGAATCCATCCATGGAATCCCCCTCCTTCAAATGTTTGTTACTGTGCCCATTATAGCGCTTTTTTTCGTTTTGTCTAGCGGATGAATGTCCAAAAATCTTTAAGAATTTCTTAATCTTTAAGGCAAAATGGGAAAACTTGCAGAATATTGGCTCCCGGGTATTTTCCCGGGAGCCAATCGATTATCCCTCAGAGACTACGATCTCAGAAAGTTGTAAGCCTGGATTTCGGCGGCAGGTAAAATCAATGGCCCAGTAGCTGGAAAATACCAGCAGGCTGCGCTCCCGGTAGTCCTCCAGCAGCTCCGCATCGGAGCCAAGGTTCAGATCGGAGAGATCGCCGGGATAGCTGTCGATGAGGCGGATCTCCTCATAGGGGAGGTTTTCCATCCGCAGTTCCACGCCATATTCGTTTTTCATCCGGTATACAAAGACATCGAATTGCAGCGTGCCCACCACGCCTACGATGACTTCCTCCATGCCGGAGTTGGGCACCTTGAAGATTTGGATGGCGCCCTCCTGGGCGATCTGCTCCGTCCCCTTCACAAACTGCTTCCGCTTCATGGAATCCCTGGCGGATACCCGGGCGAAGTGCTCGGGGGCGAAAGTGGGGATGCCGGAGAAACGGAATTTTTTACCGGGGGTAGTAATAGTGTCGCCAATGGAGAAAATGCCCGGGTCGAACACGCCGATCACATCCCCGGCATAGGCTTCCTCCACAATTTCCCGCTCTGCGGCCATCAGCTGCTGAGGCTGGCTCAGGCGCATTTTCTTATTCCCCTGCACATAGTAGTATTCCTGATCCCGCTGGAATCTGCCGGAACAGATGCGCATAAAGGCCAGGCGATCCCGGTGCGCCTTGTTCATGTTGGCCTGGATTTTGAATACGAAAGCCGAAAAATCCGGGCTGAAGGTATCAATCAGGCCGCAGTCGGATTCCCGCGCCAGAGGGGGCGGCGTCATGCGGAGAAATTCCTCCAGGAACGGCTCTACGCCGAAATTGGTCAGGGCGGAGCCAAAGAATACCGGGCTGAGTCTGCCACGGCGAACCTCCTCCAGATCCAATTCCCGTCCGGCGGAGAGCAGCTCCACATCATCGATAAGCTGACGGTGTTTGTCCGGACTGCCCAGCAGGGACGCTACCTGGGCGTCGTACAGATCCACTGCCTGCGTATCCGCCCGCTTCTTGCCGGAGACGCCGGAGAAGAACAGAAGCTGGCTGTTGCCCCGGTCGTAAACCCCCTGGAAATCCTTGCCGGAACCAATGGGCCAGTTCATGGCGTAGGTTTCGATGCCCAGCTCCCGCTCCAGCTCATCCAGCAGGTCAAAGGGGTCTTTGCTCTCGCGATCCATTTTGTTGATGAAAGTGAAGATAGGGATATGGCGCATGGCGCAGACCTTAAACAGCTTCCGCGTCTGCGCTTCCACGCCCTTGCTGCCGTCAATGACCATCACGGCGGAGTCCGCCGCCATCAGCGTGCGGTAGGTGTCCTCGGAGAAGTCCTGGTGACCGGGGGTATCCAAAATGTTGATGCAAAAGCCCCCATACTGAAACTGCAGCACCGAAGAGGTGACGGAGATGCCCCGCTGCTTCTCAATTTCCATCCAGTCAGAGGTGGCGGCGCGAGCGTTCTTCTTGCCCTTGACCACGCCTGCCTGGGCGATGGCGCCGCCGTAGAGCAGGAATTTTTCGGTTAAAGTGGTTTTTCCGGCGTCCGGGTGGGAGATGATGGCAAAGGTTCGGCGTCGGCTGATCTCTTCTTGTAAAGTTGACATAATATTCCCTCCAAAATGTTGATAATAATCAAGCAAAGAGGGGCGCTATGGCTTGATGTGAAACATGGCGGCCTCCTAACGGGCGTATTTTTACAAAACCAATTTAGTTTATCACATTTTTCCCTTATTTACAAGGGGGAAATGGGCAAAAAAAGAGGCTTCCCGGAGGAAGCCTCTTTCTGGGTTCAAATTGCTCAGGCCTTGCCGGCGCAGCCCAGGACGTTCACCAGCTTGTGGCGAACCAGTTCCTTAATGTTGGCGCGGGCGGGCTTCAGGTACTCGCGGGGGTCAAACTTGTCCGGATGCTCGGCAAAGAACTTCCGAATGGTACCGGTCATGGCCAGACGCAGGTCGGAGTCGATGTTGATCTTGCACACGGCCAGTTCCGCAGCGTGGCGCAGCTGATCCTCGGGCACGCCGATGGCGCCGGGCATAGCGCCGCCGTAGGCGTTCACCATCTCCACATAGTCCTGGGGCACGGAAGAAGAGCCGTGCAGCACGATGGGGAAGCCGGGCAGCTTACGGATGACTTCCTCCAGGATGTCAAAGCGCAGCTGGGGCTTGGTGCCGGGCTTGAACTTGTAAGCGCCGTGGCTGGTACCGATGGCGATGGCCAGGGAATCGCAGCCGGTCTTGGCCACGAACTCCTCCACCTCCTCGGGACGGGTATAGTGGGAGTTTTCAGCGGAGACGTTCACTTCGTCCTCTACGCCGGCCAGCGCGCCCAGCTCGGCCTCTACCACCACGCCATGGTCATGGGCGTACTCCACCACCTTGCGGGTGATCTCAATGTTCTCCGCAAAAGGCTTGGAGGAAGCGTCGATCATTACGGAGGTGAAACCGCCGTCGATGCAGGACTTGCAGGTTTCAAAGCTGTCGCCGTGATCCAGGTGCAGCGCGATGGGGATCTCGGGGCACTCAATGACGGCAGCCTCCACCAGCTTCACCAGATAGGTGTGGTTGGCGTAAGCCCGGGCGCCCTTGGACACCTGCAGGATGACGGGAGCCTTCTCCTCCCGGCAGGCCTCAGTGATGGCCTGGACGATCTCCATGTTGTTGACGTTGAAAGCGCCGATGGCGTAACCGCCGTCATAAGCCTTCTTGAACATCTCGGTAGTAGTAACGAGAGCCATTGGAATCAATCCTTTCTAAATACAGCGGCGACGCCGCTTTTTTACCCTTTCATTATACCACATTTTTCCGGCATTTCAATAATAATATTTGCTATTTCCCGACGAGCGTGGTATAATCCTTATGCATGGGGAAATTTCCCCCGACAATTCTGTAATATCTTTATTTGGAGGTATCCGATATGTCTGAAAAAACCCTCGTCGGCTCCGTGATTATCGGCCAGTCCGGCGGCCCCTCTTCCGTTATTAACTGCTCTGCCTACGGCGTCATCAAGACCGCCCTGGAAAACCCCAACATTACTAAGGTGTACGGCGCGTTCCACGGTATCAAGGGCGTGCTCAACGATCAGCTGATGATTATGGACGAAGAGGATCCTGCGGAACTGGAGCATATGCTCCACACGCCCTCCTCTGCGCTCGGCTCCTGCCGCTATAAGATTGCCGACCCCGATGTGGACGATACTGACTATAAGCGGATTCTGGAGATCTTTAAGAAGTATAATGTCCGCTACTTCTTCTACAACGGCGGCAACGACTCCATGGACACCTGCAACAAAATTTCCAAGTATATGAGCCGCGTGGGCTATGAGTGCCGGGTCATGGGCGTGCCGAAGACCATCGACAACGACTTGGCGGGCACCGATCACTGCCCTGGCTTTGCTTCCGCCGCCAAGTACATTGCCACCTCCGTAATGGAAGTCTCTCGGGACTGCCAGGTGTATGACACCGGCATGGTGACTATCATCGAGTGCATGGGTCGTCACGCCGGTTGGCTGACCGCCGCTGCTGCCCTGGCGGGGGTGAAGGGCGACGGCCCCGACCTCATTTACCTCCCCGAGCGGGATTTTGATATGGACGCTTTCCTGGCAGACGTGAAGCGCATCTATAACAAAAAGAAAAACTGCATCGTGGCCGTGTCCGAAGGCGTGCACTATGCCGACGGTACGTTTGTTTCCGAGGCCAAGACCTCCGGCACCGACGGTTTCGGTCACGCTCAGCTGGGCGGACTGGCTGCCCGTCTGGCTGAGGTAGTCAAGGCTGCCACCGGCGCCAAGGTGCGTCCCATTGAGTTGAGCCTGCTCCAGCGCTGCGCCGCTCACTGCGCCTCCGGCACCGATATTGCGGAATCCTTTATGTCTGGTAAGGTGGCGGTGGAATCCGCAGTGGCAGGCATTACCGATAAGATGGTGGGCTTCAAGTGCACCCGGGACGAAAACGGCTACAAGTGCGAACCGGAGCTGTTTGATCTGAGCGTGGTGGCCAACACCGAAAAGAAAGTGCCGCTGGAGTGGATCAATGAGGCTGGAAACGGCGTCACGCAGGGCTTCATTGACTATTGCCTGCCTCTGATCCAGGGGGAGACCGGCATGGTCAAGGAGGACGGCCTGCCCCGGTTTGTGAACCTGAAGCGGGTCTTTGCCAAGTAAAAAACGTAAATTTTGACCGCCCCATCTGGGGCGGTCATTTTTACTCTCCCTCCAGAAGCTGCTGGGCAGTGGATTCGTCCAGCTGGTGCACTTCCCGGAGCTTGCGGTTGATAGCGCGGGTGCGCGTGCCCATTAGGGCTTCCAAATCGTCGCTGGTCTGGCGCAGATGCCCCTGCATTTTTACCATTACATCCTCAAATTTACCGAATTCCGTTTTTACAGCCCCCAAAATTTGCCAGACCTCGCTGCTGCGCTTCTGAATGGCCAGGGTATGGAAGCCCATTTGCAGCGCGTTCAGCAAGGCGGCCATGGTGCTGGGACCGGCGACGTTCACGCTGTACTCCCGCTGAAGCACTTCAATCAGCCCCATGTTCACCACTTCCGCATACAGCCCCTCAAAGGGCAGGAACAGGATGCCGAAGGTGGTGGTATAGGGAGGCTCCACATACTTGGTGCAGATATCTTTGGCGCTGCGCTTCAGCACTGCAGTGAGGTTTTTTCGCGCCTCCTCCAAAGCGGCGGCGTCGCCGGAAAGCTGGGCGTCCTGTAAATGCATAAAGGTATCGCCGGGGAATTTGGAGTCGATGGGGAGATATACCGGCTTTCCATCGCTGCCTGGCAGACGGATGGCAAACTCCACCCGCTCATGGCTGCCGGGAATGGTGGCCACGTTTTCTTCGTATTGCTCCGGGGAGAGGATCTCCTCCAGGATGGCCTTCAGCTGTATTTCCCCCAGAATACCCCGGGTCTTTACCCCGGAGAGCACCTGCTTCAGCCCACCCACATCTGAGGCCAGATGCTGCATTTCTCCCAAACCCTTATAGACCTGCTCCAGCTGCGTGGAAACAGTCTGAAAGGACTCCGTAATTCGTTTTTGCAGGGTGTCTTGAAGCTTTTCGTCCACAATGCCCTGGATCTGCTCCAATTTCTGGGTATTCTCCCGGCGCATGGCGTCCATGGCGTCCTGCATGGTTTTGCGCAGAGCCTCCAGTTTCTCTTCGCTGCCGCTTTCCATTTTAGAAAGCTGCAGCGCCATGGCCTGCATCTGCTTGTCCACGGTTTGATTCATGGCCTCCTGCCGGGAGATCACATGGCGGTCGATAGACTCCAGCCGCTCCGCCTGCAAGGCGGCGCTGCTGGCCTGATTTTCCGTAAGCGCCGCCCTCATGGCGGAGATACTCCCGGTCAAGCTCTCGGAAAGGCTGGTGATATTGCCGTTTACCCCTTGCCCGAAGGCGCCGATGGCCTGAATCACCCCCTGTTGAGCGGTGCCGGCAGCCTCCTGAGACTGCTTTAATAGCGCGTCCTGAAGCGCGCGGTGCTCCGCCTCTTTCTTTTTGGGAGCCAAGCGCAGAAGCAGCAGACCCAGCCCGATCAAATTCAGCGCCAGCAGTGCGAGAATGATAAATTCCATGGTAACCTCCTGATTATCTGCGGGGATTGGTCTGGGCGGGTTCGCTGTAGTCCACCAGATCCACCCGCTGGACGCTCCGGCATTTTCCAGTATCTGTGTCGATGGTGAAGAGTACGGCTTCCATTTTGGTGGGACCGTCCGCCCAACGGTAGCGCTCCTGCAAGTCGCCCCGGAAATTGGCGATGGAGAGGCGGGGCTGAATGCCCAGCACGGAATCCCGTGGGCCGGTCATGCCCAAATCGGTGACATAGCCCGTGCCATCCGGCAGAATCCGGCAATCGGCTGTGGGTACATGGGTGTGGGTGCCCCACACAGCGCTGACCCGGCCGTCCAGATAGTACCCCATGGCCAGCTTTTCCGAGGTGGCTTCTGCATGAAGCTCCACCAGGATCAATTTGGCCTCCGCCTCCTTCAGCAGCTTATCCGCCAGCAGAAACGGATTGTCCGGACCGTAGTCCATATTGCATCGGCCGATCAGATCAATGACGGCCACATTGCCAATTTTTGTTTCGTATACCCCCATGCCCCGGCCGGGGAGTTGGGGCGCTAAGTTGGCGGGACGCAGAATTCGGGGGCATTCGTCCAAATAGGGAACGATTTCCCGCTTTTTGAAAGTATGGTTGCCCATGGTGATCACGTCGGCGCCGCAGTTTAGGATTTCCTCCCCCTGCTCCGGGGTCATGCCCACTACGCTGGCGTTCTCTCCATTGACCACCACGAAGTCTGCGCCATATTTTTTCTTCCAGCGGTACAGGGAGCGGCGGATGCGCTCCATACCGGGATTTCCCACCACATCGCCCACTGCGAGTACGGTAAAGTCCATGGTTTTCCTCCTATCCCCGCACGGAGCGGGCGTATTCCGTCGGGGTAATGCCGAACTTCTCCTTAAACTGCCGGGAGAAATGGTGCACCGTGGAGTATTGCAGTGCAGCGGCGATCTCCGTGAAGTTCAAGTTGTTTTCCCGGATCATTTGCTTGCTCTCCTGGAGCTTCATCCGGCGGATGTATTCTCCCGGGGAAATTTGCAGGTTCTTCCGGAACAGGGCGGTGAGGTAGCTGGCGCTGACGTCTACCTGACCGGCGACCTGCGGGACGGTGAGCTTTTGGCGGATGTTCGCCAGGATATACTGCTGCGCCCGGCGGATGATCTCATTTTCGTTGTGGAGGGAACGGACGCTCCCGGCCTTTTCAGCAGGGGCTGCCGTTTCCCGCAGCAGAGTAAGCAGCAGGATAGACAGCAGGTGGAGCAGCATATCATTGGTACGGCTGTCGGGATGCTCCTGCTCCAAAAGCATTTGCTGCAGCAATGGCGCCGCTTTGGGCGGGATCTTCCATTTGCGGCGGTAAAGCTGTTCCAACCCCTGACCGTCTGCGTCGAAGGAAATGGTGACGAACTGCGGAGCAACGGCTGTATCCGCGTATTGCATATGCCATTGATTGGGCGCATAAAGCACCAGATCCCCCTGCTCCAGAAGAAGATCCTGCCCATCCGCCACGGAGTGCAGAGAACCTTGATCTACATAGGTCAGCTCCACCATGGGATGCGCTTCCCCAGGGAAAAGAAAGCCCCGCTCCTTTTCCTGATAAAAGAAGGTATACAGCGCTGTGACCTGCAAATTGTGTTCCACCCGGAAATTCTGCTGGGAATCCCACTGCCCCGCTTCCAGGGGAGGGAGTTTCGCGGCGATTTCTGCTGTGGATTTGCCTAGAAAAGGAGAAAGACAAAAGTAGATGCCTGCGTGTACATAGACAGGCTTATCCAAGTAATAGTGGGTAAAGCGATTTCCGTCCTGGGAGACGGAGAGAACTGTGGCGCCTTCCTGGCAGCGGAGCCAGGTATCTGACTGGGCACGGTATATGGCCGCAGATTCGGCGGAAAGAGGCAAGACCCGGCGGCTGCCCAAGGCGTCGGCGTGCTGTGCGGCGCTGATGCGCTCCGGGGGAATGACGCCGAAGCCTTGGAAATTTACCTGGTTTAAGTTATGGATCATATGGCCGCCTCCTAAAAATGCAAAGATAAAACAGGGTCAGAAAGCCTGCTTCTGTTATTATACCATGGCGATTGAAAATGGGAAAGAGGGAATTGCTTCTGTGCATAGAGTAATTTTGCTGCACCAGCGCTGCCTGGAGATCCATGGCATAGTCTGCCAGGCCGTAGAGCGCCCGGTGATGGGAAGCGACGATCAATTTCAGGAAATCAATCGTATCCATAAAAAGATCCTGCGAATTTCGCAGGATCTTGATTGTAAGACTATTTTTGGTACTCAAATTCCAGTTCGTAAATGCTTACGGTATCGCCATCCTGGATGCCCATCTCCTCCAGCCGGTCAAATAGACCGCATTTGCGCAGCTGCTGGTCGAAATAGTTCCGGGACTCGTAATCGTCAAAATTGATGCTGCCCAGCAGCCGCTCCAGCCACAAACCGCTGACCACCCAGGTGCTGCCCAGGTGCTCGATTTCCAGCTGAGAGGAGTCTCCGGTGGGGGGCAGCGGCTCCACATACTCCGGTTCATAGACGGTTACCGGAGGCAGGGTGCGCAGCTTCTCCGCCGTTACCCGCATGAGGGCTTTAACGCCCTGGGTGGTGCCTGCGGAGATTTCGTATAGGGGGCACCCGGCGGCCTCCACATGCTGGCGCAGCCGCTCCAGATTGTCGGAATCCGGGGGAAGCAGGTCGCATTTATTGGCGGCTACGATCATGGGACGGTCGGAAAGATCCACGCTGTAGTTTTTCAGCTCTGCGCAGATAGCGTCGAAATCCGCCACAGGATCCCGCCCCTCACTGCCGGATACATCCACCACATGGAGCAGCAACCGGCAGCGGTCAATGTGCCGCAGGAAGTCGTGCCCCAGGCCGGCGCCCGCCGCCGCGCCCTCAATAATGCCGGGGATGTCCGCCATGACGAAGGACACGCCCTCGTCCACATAGATGACGCCCAGATTGGGGAAGAGCGTGGTGAAGTGATAGTTGGCGATCTTGGGGCGGGCGTTGGAAGTAACAGAGAGCAGGGTGGATTTGCCCACATTGGGGAAGCCCACCAGCCCCACGTCTGCCAGCAGCTTCAGCTCCAGGACGATATCCCTTGCCTGGCCGGGGAGCCCAGCCTTGGCGAAGCGGGGTACCTGCCGGGTGGCGGTGGCGAAGTGGCCGTTGCCCCAACCGCCCCGTCCTCCCTTGGCGATGACAAAATCCTCGCCGGTGGACATATCGACAATGATTTGGTTGGATTCGGCGTCCCGAACCACCGTTCCTCTGGGAACCTGAATAATCAGGTTTTCCCCCCGCTTGCCGCTCATGTTCCGTCCCTGACCGTTGGCGCCTGCTTGCGCAGAATACTTGCGCTTATAACGGAAGTCCAGCAGGGTGGACAGATGGTCGCTGATCCGGAGGATCACACTGCCGCCGTGGCCGCCGTCGCCCCCGTCGGGGCCGCCTGCCGCCACATATTTTTCCCGGTGGAAGGCTACCGCGCCATCGCCGCCCCGTCCGCCGGATACGCTGATGCGCACTTTATCTACAAACATACTCGATCCTCCTGAAGAAGTGAATAACGCTCCGGGTCAGACGCGACAGGAGCGGTAAAAAACGGCTGCCGCAAAGAAGTATGCGGCAGCCCGTAGGACACTATGCGCTTCTTACTGCTCGGCGTACACAGAGCACTGCCGGCGATCCTTGCCCTTGCGCTCGAACTTGACGGTGCCGTCAACCAGAGCGAACAGGGTGTCATCGCTGCCAATGCCCACATTGACGCCGGGATGGATGTGGGTGCCTCTCTGGCGAACCAGAATATTGCCAGCCAGCACAAACTGACCGTCGGCACGCTTCACGCCCAGGCGCTTAGCCTCGGAGTCACGACCGTTCTTGGTAGAACCGCCGCCCTTGTGGTGAGCGAAGAACTGAATACCGATCTTCATCATGGTGTTACACCTCCAAAACTTCAATATAATCAGGGTACTCGTCCCGCAGGGAACAGAGGTAGAGCAGCATTCCAGCCAGCACGGCCTGCACGCTGTCCTCCTCATCACAGGACGCGGGGAGGGTCAAGGTGACGCGGGTCTCCGCTTCCTTCACCCGAACCTTGGCTTTGGCGCCGCATACATCATTGATGGTGGCCTCCGCCATGGCAACAACAGCGGAAATGGCGGCGCAGACAATATCCGCTCCTGCTTCCGCGTAACCGCTGTGACCGGAGATGGAGAATCCTGTGATTCGCTCATCCTCGGTAAAAAATTCGCATTTCGTCATAATTACAGGGCAATCTTCGTGATTTCCACCTTGGTGTAGGGCTGACGGTGACCCATCTTCCGCTTTTCGTTCTTCTTGGGCTTGTACTTGAACACGGTCAGCTTCTTGCCCTTGCCGTTCTTCACGACCTTGGCCTCCACAGCGGCGCCTTCCACGGTGGGCGCGCCGATCTTGGAATCATTGCCGTTCAGCACGGCCAGAACCTGGTCGAACTTCACGGTAGCATCGGCTTCGGCGTTCAGCTTTTCAATGTAGAGAACATCGCCCTCTGCAACGGTGTACTGCTTGCCGCCGGTAACGATCACAGCTTTCATTTTGTTTCACCTACTTCATATTGTGTAGTCTCGCTTTTGGGGCGCCGCAGGCATACGGACTTCAGCCCCTTCAATGCGGCTGAGATATTCTATCATTTTCCACAGGAAAAGTCAAGGACTATTTTGGAGTTTTCCTTGCCTTTCGCGGTGTTTTTTGCTATACTTACCGTGGATTTGAGGTGAGACGCAAATGAAAACCAGAACATGGATTTTTCTGCTGGCGCTGCTGCTGGCGGTGTGTGCGGCACTGAGTCTGCCGCTCTTTTCCCAGCAGGCGGCGGAGCGGGCGGAAATCTGGTCGGACGGCGTGCTGCTGGCCACATGGGATCTGGCGGTAGACCAGGAGATGACCGTGAAAAGCCCTTATGGAGAGAATGTGGTTACAGTATCCCATGGAAAGATTGCCGTTACCCAAGCCACCTGTCCGGATCATTACTGCATGGCCAGGGGCTTCTGTGCCGGCGGCGCAGAGATCGTGTGTCTGCCAAACCGGCTGGTGATCCGCTTTCTGGGAGAAAGCGATGTGGACGTGGCCATTGGGTAAGAATTTCGGAAAAATAGGGAAAAGGTGCTTGACAAACCAGGAAAAACAATGTATAATGCACCTTGCTTTGGACGATTAGCTCAGCTGGTAGAGCATGCGCTTGACGTGCGCAGGGTCAGCGGTTCGAGTCCGTTATCGTCCACCATAAGACCCAGTTACCAATCGGTTTCTGGGTTTCTTTTTTTGCCGCCGCCGAAAGAGATGTGCTTGCCTTATCGATATTTTCTCCCGTATTCAGCTGGAGGATATGCTGCTGCGCCGTCGGCCTGCGCGATTGTTTGTGGAACACGACGCCTGCTTCCGGGAAAGTGACCACCCAAGAAATTTGACTATAAAACAGCGCACCCAACTGGGTGCGCTGCTTTTTCATAAGTTTAATCCCGCCGCAGAGCTTCAATGGGATTCAGATTGGCCGCTTTTACAGCGGGCAGCAGGCCGAAAACCACACCGATGAGCATGGAGAAGACTACGGCGATCAAGATCGCCGGGATACTGATGGATACCGGAATGTCCATCATACTGGAGATCAATTCCGCCATACCCACGCCGGTGAGGACGCCGATAATACCGCCCAAGCTGGTGAGAACGGCTGCTTCGGTGAGAAATTGCAGCCGAATACGCCGTTTTTTGGCGCCGATGGCTTTTTTCAGGCCGATCTCACTGGTGCGCTCGGTGACGGACACCAGCATAATGTTCATAACGCCGATGCCGCCTACCAGCAGGGAGATACTGGCGATCCAGATGAGCTGGGTATTGGTGGATTGGCTCATCCGCTGCAGCTGCTGCGCCTGCTCCAGCATATCCTGGCTGCGGTAGTCAAAGCTGCTGTCCGGATCCATGATCTGCTTTTCTGTGAGCAGGTCGGCGGCCGCCTGGCCTGCGGTGGCCATTACATCCGTGTTCACGGTCTTCATAGCCACGCTCTGGGGTTCGTCAAACAGGAAGGCGGAGGGCCAGGAGGTGATGGGCATGAAGATGGAGCCGGCAGAGGTGTCCATATACATATAGTAGTCGTTGAGGGTGTTGATGGTGGGCACGAAAGTATCCTGCTGGGTTACCACACCCACCACGGTATAGACCTCGCCCTCTATCTCAAAAGATTGCCCAATGGGGTCGGCGTCGTTAAAGACCTGGCTGGCAACCTTGGTGTCGATCAGCAGCACCTTTCGGAAGTTCTGATAGTCGTCTGCTCCGAAGCCCCGCCCCTGCTTCACTTGGTAGCCGTATACAGACAGGAAGTCCTGGTCAATGCCGTAGATCTCCCCGGAGAATTGATTATTCTGATAATAGGTAGAGTTGGCGTAACTGCGGGAGGTATACAGGGATACCTTTTCTACCCCCGGAATCTTGCCCAGGGCGTCTTTGGTCTCCTGGGTGATGGTGCGCACCCCCTGGGGAAGCCCCTGCCAGGTCATATCATAGGCATAGCCGTCCTGGTTCAGCTGTACTGTGACCACATTATTGCCCGCGCCGATGAGGTTCTCCTTGATCTGCTCATTGGTGCCCTTGATGGTGGAGACAATGGTGATAATAGCGGCGATGCCGATGATGATGCCCAGCATGGTCAGGATGGAGCGGAGCTTATGCCCCCAGATGCCCTGGAAAGCAAGTCGGATATTCTCTAGCATTTCCGTTCCCTCCTTAATAGTTGTAGAGGTCCTGCCGAGTTCCTTCCTGGGTGGAGGCGCCGGCATAGACGTTCTTACCGTAGGGGAAGGCGATCAGATCCGTTTCGCTGAGGCCGTCCAGGATCTCATAATAGTAGTTGTCGATGGCACGGCCAAGGGTGACGGTACGCTGCTCCAGCTTGCCGTTTGCCCCCAGGACATAGACATAGCTGGTATCGCCCTCTGTGCGGACGAAAGGCATTTCCAGGAAGACGCCGGTTTGCATATCGCTCTGGCTGTCGTACTGGATTTCCACATAGTTGCCTTCCATCAGATCGGCGCTGCCGTCTACGAACACGGTGAAGGGGTAGTAGGTCACGTTGGGGTTGTACATACTGCTCCAGCCCCCCATATTCTCCGCGGGGTAATTCCCGATGGACTGAATGGTGCCGGTGATGGTATTGCCGGTATACCAGTCGTTGATGGTGACCTCCTGGCCAATGGAAATATTCGGCATATCCAGTTCGCCAATGGTACCCTGGATGTAGAAGCCGCCGCCGCCGGATACTTTTAGGAAAGGCTGGCCGGTGAGCTTGGCCTCCTCCTGATCCAGCAGAGACACTACGCTGCCGTCAAAATCGGCCACCACTTCGCCGGATTCCAACTCTTTCTGCATGATCTTATAGTCGGCTTCCGTCATCTCAATTTGGAAAGAGAGATCCTTGATGGTCTTTTCCTGTTCCCGGCGCATCTGCGCGATCTGGGCGGCGGTATAGCCGCTGCCGAAGTCGATTTCCGGGAATTCCGGCTGGGAATCCTCCTCTTCCAGCGTGGGATCTTTTATGCTGGAAGCATCGAAAAGCCGGAAAGCGAAGTCGTTTTCTCCCAGATAGCTTACATACACGCCCTGCCACATGGTAGTAGCGCCCTTGGACATGTCTCCCTCAGTGATTTTCAGTACCACATAGAAATCAAAAATACCGGGAGAGGGCAACGGCTCCGTTGGCTGGGTATCCGTATTGGAGAGCATGACCAGCTTTAAGCCGCCGCCGTCCTGGGAAACCAGCAGATTCCCGGCTGCGGACGAATCGGTGCTTTCCTCCGGCGTGGGCGGAACGGTGCTTTCGGTAGATCCGGTTCCGCTGGACTCCGAAGGCACTGTGGCGGGTTCCGTAGTGGGTTCGGTGGAAGGCTCCGTGGGCATTTCCAGGTCATAAGTGTCGGTTTTTTCTTCCTTGCAGACCATACAGGTATAGGTAATATACAATTTATCGTTTTCCTGCCGGGATTCCTGCACGATCCAGGTATGTTCTAGCTTGGGGATGCTGCGGCTGTCCTTGGTAGCACCGCAGATTCTGCAATGGATGGATTCGCTTCCCTCCTCTCGGCAGGTGGGCAGCTTGTCGATGCGATATTCGCTCTCCCACTGGTGGGCGGGTTCCGGAGAAAGACCCTGGAGCTTGGCGGCATACTGCCGCAGCGCTTCCAGCAGGCTGTTATCGATTTCCGAGGTATCGTTGCCCAGCCAGCAGATCACAGGAAACGCCGGGGATGCACCGTTATAGGTGCTGGGGCCGATGATCTGGTAGGGGCTTTGCAGCGCCTGCCCCAGGTCGGGAGCCTCGGTGGGATCGGAGGGATCGGGTTCCGGCTCGGGCGTAGGGATCACCATGGGAACCATATTGCGGATCTCCTCCAGACGTTCGTAAGCATCGTCCAGATCCAGCTTCAGCTTTTCCACCTCCAGCCGCTTCCGCTCCAACGCCAGGTCGGACAGCGTGGTGTCGAAGCGCATCAGCACGTCGCCTTTTTTTACGGTGTCGCCGGGCTGTACCAGCACTTCCGTTACGGTCTGGGTATTGGAGAGATAAATGGTCTGAATACGGTCGGTGGTGACAGGGCCTTGCGTATATTTGGAGCCGAACCAGTAGGAGTCGGTGCCCACATGCATGAAGGGGACGACAATGACCGGCTGGGAACTGCCTTTTCCGAAGTAGAAGAAGCAGCCTAGGCCAATGGCGGCAGCCAGCAAAACCGAAATAGAAATAAGGACAACTTTTTTCGTATTCTTTTTACGCTTCATGCTCGGCACCTCCCGTGGGTGCGGCCGGAGCATCCGTCCGCAGTTCGCCGTCCAGAATGTGGTAGGTTTTGTTGGCGCAGGCGGCAATGCTTGGCTCGTGGGTGATCATAATGATGGTCATGCCGCTGTTGCTGAGCTGGCGGAAGATGTCCATGATCTGATTGCCGGCTTTCGTATCCAACGCACCGGTGGGTTCGTCTGCCAGCAGCAGCGCGGGTTTGCCCACCATGGCGCGGGCAATGGCTACCCGCTGGCACTGGCCGCCGGAAAGCTGGTTGGGAAGGAAATCCATCCGCTCCTCCAGGCCGACTGCCTGCAATGCTTCTGCGGCTCGCTCCCGCCGCTCCTTCTGGCTGACACCGGCATAGAGCAGGGGCAGCGCCACATTGTCCAATGCGGTGAGCTTGGGAAGCAGGTAGAAGCTCTGAAAGACAAAACCGATGTATTTGTTTCGAATCTCTGCCAGCGCATCGTCACTGAGATCCTGCAAATTCTTTCCGTCCAGCACATAGCTGCCGGAGGTAGGCAAATCCAGGCAGCCGATGAGATTCATCAGGGTGGTCTTGCCGGAGCCGGAAGGACCCATGATGGCCAGATAGTCGCCTTGTTCCACCGTCAGATCAATATGCTTCAGCACGTGTACAGGCTCTTTGCCCTGGATATAATCTTTACAGATATCGCGCAGTTCCAGGATGGCCATTTAGCCCACCTCCATGACGCCGCCGTTATCTATGGGAGTTTCCGCTTCCGCCGGTTCCTGATGGGTGGTGGCAGCGCCCTCGCGGCACAGCGTTTCGTCCGGGAAAGCGATGTAGTCTGTACTGCTGAGTCCCTCCAGGATGGCAACTGCGCCAGTGGCGGGGTTCATCTCGCCCAGCGTTACGGTGCGCTTGGTGAGGCGCCCGTTATTTTCCACCCATACATAGGCGGCGCCGCTTTCGTCGTAGGCAATGAAGCTGCTGCTGAGCTGTACCTGCGCGGCGTCTGCCTCGCCACTGTCCACACTTAAGTATACATGCTGCCCCAGCATCAATCCGGTGGGGTCGTCCAGCTCCACATAGAAGGGGTAGCGGCTGGCGGCGGACATGGGATCCATGGTGGAACTGATATACATATTGTTGCTGTTGCCCTGGGAGGGGTTCTCGTAGTCGATAGAGGTGACGGTGCCCATCCAGGTCTGCTGACTGTCCGTCCGGGAAATGATCTTCATTCGGGTGCCTTCCAGGATGCCGCCGCGCTGCAATTCGCCCAGGGTGGCCTGAATGCGGTAAGAGCCGGCCTGCTGAATGGTTATATAGGGCAGGGGACGGCCGTAGTTGTCCGTGCCGTTTTCGTTAATAGACTGCACGCGGCCGTCCACAGGAGAGACAACCACAGCCTGCTCCAGAACAGATTCGGACTGCGCTACCTCCGTCTGCTTCGCCGCCAGATTCAGCTCCGCCTCTTTCAGGTTGATTTCCATGGTTTGGATCTGCACGGTATAGTCCAGCTGCTCGCTGCTGGGGGCGTTATAGCGGTCGTTTTTAAGATCTTCGATCTGTTCTTTATAATTTTCGATGGTGGCCTCCAGCTGCTCCAATTCCAGGCGCTGCTTATCCAGATTCAGCTGCAGCTGGTTTGTGTCGTAGTGGAAAAGCTCCTGCCCGGCGGTAACGTCGTCGCCGGCCTTTACGAAAACCTCGGCAATCTCAATGCTGGTATCCCGCTCAATTTCCGTGACATTTTCAGAAACGACCATCCCGGGGAAACGGTCTGCGGGAGTTACACTGCCGCTGGAGAGCTGCGCCACGTTTTGCACATATACGGTGTTGCCTTCGCCGCTGCAGGCGGCAAGGCTCAGGCATAGACAGGCAAGCAGAGCCAGCGCCGTCCCAATTCTTAGTTTGCTCCTCATGATCAGAACCTCCTGGTGATCTGAATTTTGCATACCTGCATTATATAGGAAAATAGGGGGAAAGGCAATGGACAGTTTATTAAGAATTTCTTAAAATATTGCCAGCAAAGGAAATTTCAAAAAAACCAAAAAAGCACTTGCGTGAACGGATAAAAACGTGTATTATGATATAAAAATAGCCCGCCGGTGACGCCGGAGAATATTACGGAGGATGGGATCCCATGAGAAAGCCCCTTGTGTTTCAGTCGGATTTTGGTATGAGCGACGGCGCGGTAAGCGCCATGTACGGCGTGGCCTACGGCGTAGACCCTCAGCTGCTGATTTCCAATCTGACCCACGATATTGTCCCCTATAATATTTGGGAGGCGTCTTACCGCCTGATTCAGACGGTGAGCTATTGGCCGGAGGGGACGGTATTCGTCAGTGTGGTGGATCCCGGCGTTGGCTCAACCCGCCGCTCCATCGCGGTGCGCACTATGGACGGCCATTTTGTTATTACGCCGGACAACGGCACGCTGACCCATGTGAAGCGGATGTGCGGGATCGCGGAGGCGCGGATAATCGATGAGACCACCAATCGCCTGAAAGGCTCCTCGGAGAGTTATACGTTCCATGGCCGGGATATTTATGCCTATACGGGCGCCAGGCTCGCCTCCGGCATAATCACCTTTGAACAGGTGGGGCCGGCGGTAGACATCGGCAGCGTCATCGAGCTGCCTGTGGTGGAGGCCAGACTGGAGGGAAATACGGCTACAGGTACGATCGATGTACTGGATGTGCGCTTTGGCAGCTTGTGGACAAATATTCCCCGGGAAATGTTCCTGAAAACCGGAGCGAAATATGGCGACAAGCTGAGCATCACCATTGAGAACGATACCCGCACGGTGTACCGGAATATCATCACCTATGCCAGGAGCTTTGCCGACGTCTATGTGGGCGAGGCGCTGGTATATGTGAACAGCCTGGACTGCATGGCGGTGGCCATCAATCAGGGCAGCTTTGCCCGAGCCTATAATATCGGCACCGGCAACAGCTGGCGCATCGCCATTTCCCCTTTCCGGGGATTCTGAAGCGGCTATTCTCGGCAAACGCCGGAGTAGAATAAAAAGAAAGAAGATTTGGAGGAAGTTTTCGTGAAGAAGTTTTCTATCAAGACCATTGTTGCCATCGGCATCGGCGCGGCGCTGTTCTTTGTGCTGGGTCGCTTTGTGGCCATCCCCAGCCCCGTGCCCAATACCAACATCTCCATCCAGTATGGCGTGCTGGCCTTCGTGTCCGCCGTCTACGGCCCCATCGCCGGTATGCTGGTGGGTCTCATCGGCCATACGCTGATCGACTTTTCCTATGGTTGGGGCGTGTGGTGGAGCTGGGTCATCGCCTCCGGTGTGTTCGGCCTGATCATGGGTCTGGGCACCCACGCCTGGAAGCTGGAGGAAGGCGAGCTGGGCAGAAAAGGCCTCATTAAGTTCAACGTGGTTCAGGTGCTGGGACATATTGTCTGCTGGGGACTGGTGGCGCCTGTGCTGGACATCCTTATCTACAAGGAGCCCATTGAGAAGCTGTTTGCCCAGGGTCTTCTTTCCAGTGTGGCCAACGCGGTAACTACCGCGATTGTGGGCAGCCTGCTGTGCGTGGCTTACGCCGCTACCAAGCCCAAGACCGGCAGCCTGGACAAAGAATAAGCCAAACGCAAACTTCCAAAGGCAGGCAGAAAACGCCTGCCTTTGCTTGTTAGGAGGGGAAAACTTGGACAAGGATATTGTGATTTCTTTTGAAAACTTTGGCTTCCAATACAAGGCGCAGGCAAAGCCTACCCTATATGACATCAATTTGCAGATCCGCAAGGGGGAGAAAGTGCTGATTGCCGGGCCTTCCGGCTGCGGCAAATCCACTCTGGCGCACTGTATCAACGGTTTAATCCCGGCTTCTTACCCTGGGACGGTTACGGGAAAATTGACCATCGGCGGAAAGAACGCGCTGGAACTGGGGCTTTTTGGTCTTTCGCAGCTTGTGGGCACCGTTTTGCAGGACTCCGATGGACAGTTCATTGGCCTCACTGTGGCGGAGGACATTGCTTTCGCTTTGGAAAATGACTGTGTCCCCACGGCGCAGATGCGCCGGCGGGTGGAGGAGGTGGCAAAGCTTGTGGATGTGGAGCGGGTGCTGCAGCACGCTCCCCACGAAATCTCCGGCGGGCAGAAGCAGCGGGTGAGTCTGGCGGGAGTGATGGTGAACCAGGTGGACGTGCTGCTCTTTGACGAGCCGCTGGCCAATCTGGATCCGGCTACAGGCAAGCAGGCGATCACGCTCATTGACGAGATACAAAAGCAGACCGGCTGCGCTGTGGTCATTATTGAGCACCGTCTGGAGGATGTGCTCTACCGCCGGATAGATCGGACGGTGGTAATGGGGGAGGGGCGCATCCTGTACGATGGCGACCCGGATACCCTGCTTTGCGGCGGGCTGCTCCAGGAGAGCGGCATCCGGGAACCTCTGTATGTCACGGCGCTGAAGTATGCCGGCGTAGCATTAACGCCGGATATGCACCCGGCGTTCCTGCCGGAGCTGTGGCTGTCGCCTGACCAAAAGCGGCAGGTGGCGGATTGGTTTGCCGCCCAGCCTGCGCCCCAGGCGGCGGAGGAAGCGCCGATCCTTCTGCGGGCGGAGAATATCGACTTCACCTATGCCGCCGGGCATCATGCCCTGAAAGGCGTCACCGCCAACATCCGCCGGGGCGAGATGGTGAGCATTGTAGGCACCAACGGCGCGGGTAAATCCACCTTTTCCAAGGTGGTCTGCGGATTTGAAACTGGCCAGGCAGGAGTGCTGGAGCTGAACGGGGTGGATTTGAATACCTACAGCATCAAGGAGCGGGCGGATCATATCGGCTATGTGATGCAGAATCCCAACCAGATGATCTCCAAGGTGCAGATTTTTGATGAAGTAGCGCTGGGTCTGCGCAACCGGGGTGTGCCGGAGCAGGAGATTCGGGAGCGGGTGGAGGAGACTTTGAAAATCTGCGGCCTTTATCCTTTTCGGAATTGGCCGGTATCCGCTCTCAGCTATGGCCAGAAAAAGCGTGTGACCATTGCAGCCATCCTGGTGCTGCGCCCGGAGATCATCCTGCTGGATGAGCCTACCGCCGGTCAGGATTTCAAGCACTATACGGAGATCATGGACTTTCTGGCATCACTGAACCGACAGGGTGTTACTGTAGTGCTCATCACCCACGATATGCACCTGATGCTGGAGTATACGCCCCGAGCAGTGGTTTTCCACGACGGTCGGGTAATCGCGGACAAATCTGCCGCCCAGGTGCTCAATGATCCGGAGACGGTGGCGGCGGCGCATTTGAAGGAAACCTCTCTTTACCATCTTTCCCAGCTTTGCGGAATTGAGGAACCGGAGGAGTTTACCCGGCGATTTATTGCCCGGGATCGGGAGGTGCGGTCGTGATCAATTTATTCAACTATATTGAACGCAAGTCCCCCATTCACCGGCTCACCGGCGCCAGCAAGCTGCTGTGCCTGGTGCTGTGGAGTCTGGCGGCCATGACTTCTTTTTATACGCCGCTGTTGGCGGTGCTGACCGTGGGGGCGGTGCTGCTGTTCCGCCTGTCGCGAATTCGCATCAAGGATATTTCTTTCATGCTGGGGGCAACGATGGTGTTTATGGTGCTGAACAATGTGCTGATTTTCCTGTTCAGTCCACAGCACGGCGTATCCATTTACGGGACGCGGACGGTGCTTTTTACCATTGCCGGACCCTATGTGGTCACGGCGGAGCAGCTTTTTTACCATCTGAATGTGATTTTGAAATACCTGTGCACGATTCCCATTGTGCTGCTGTTCGTGAGCACGACGAATCCCTCTGAATTTGCGGCCTCTCTGAACCGTATTGGCATCAGCTACCGCATCAGCTACGCGGTGGCGCTGGCGCTGCGGTACATCCCGGATATTCAGCGGGAATACCACGACATCAGCCTGGCGCAGCAGGCGCGTGGCATGGAGATGAGCAAAAAAGCCAGCCTGATACGCAGGCTGAAAAGCGTCAGCGGTATCCTGATTCCCCTGGTGCTTTCCAGCATGGAGCGGATCGACACCATTTCCAACGCTATGGAGCTGCGGGGCTTCGGCAAGGGGCGCAAGCGCACTTGGTACCAGGGACGGAAGTTCTCCAAGGGAGATATTTTGGCCATTGCCGTGTGTGTGGCGCTGATGGCCGTTTCCCTGGGTCTGACGATTTGGAATGGCAATCGCTTCTATAATCCGTTTATTGCGTAGGGAATTCCCAGGGGCTGGCTGTGATAAGGCAGGCGAAGCGGGAAAGCACCTGCGCCTGCCGGTTTTTGCTCTAAAAATTCCAAATGATGCAACCGGAAGTTTACATTTAGAACCGCTGAATTGGTGGTATGTTCAACGCATTTGCATTAGAATAAGCGGCGAGAAAAGCGTTTGGAACGGAGGAACATCCTATGACATTTGGCGAAAAATTATCAAAAATTAGAAAAGAGAACAATATCACGCAGGAGCAGCTTGCGGATACACTGGGCGTATCCAGGCAGTCGATCAGCAAGTGGGAGTCCGACCTTGCATTCCCGGAAACGGATAAGATTGTCCGTATAAGCGAAATATTTCACTGCTCTTTGGACTATCTGCTCAAGAATGGGATCACAGAAAAAGAAGAACCGATGACCAGTGCGCCGGCAGATACCCGCCGGACAGTCACAATGGAGGAGGCAGAGCGTTTCCTTTCTATTAAGAAAAAGAATGTGCTTCCCACCGCCGTCGCGACCTTTCTGTGCATCCTGTCTCCCATCTGCTTGATGCTTTTGGGCGCTATGTCGGAGCAGTCTAATGCCGGCGTATCGGAAAATATGGCGGGTGGTTCCGGCATGGTGATCCTGCTGATTATGGTGGCGGTTGCTGTCGTAATATTTATTGCAACGGGAAAACATACGGAAGAGTTTGCGTTTCTTGAGAAAGAAGAGATCCGTGTGTCCGCCGATGTGCTCCGATTTGCCCGCGAAAAGAAGGAAGCCTACCGCACGGCTTACACAAGGGGGAATGCCATCGGGACGCTGCTTTGTATTCTATCCCTGGTTCCGCTGTTTCTCGGCGTTATGCTGTTTGAAGAGGATGCGCTTATGATGACCATGATGCTTTGTGGGATGCTGGTCATTATTGGCATCGGCGTGATGTTCTTCATTTGCGTTGGAATGCCCTGGGCAAGCTACAACAAACTCTTGCAGGAGGACGACTATACGCCGGAAAAGAAAGCGGCAAGCGGCGTCATAAGCGGTATAACCGTGGTTTATTGGATCATGGCAACGGCAGTATTTCTCTGTTTGGGTTTCCTAACAGACAATTGGAAATACAGCGGACTTGTCTGGCCGATTGCCGGTGTTCTGTATCCTGCTGTACTGATCCTGTGCAAATTAGCCGTGGGGAAGAAAAAGTAACCATTTACGGAAGCGCTATAAAAAGCAAAGAAATATGCGGACTGGCTCGCGGAAGCCGCAGGCTTTGGCTGTCGAACGTCAAACTGCGATCTGACCACAGCCGCAGAGTACGGCGCGGCAGGGCGGCTCCCCGCTGGGAGCCAATCGCCTCCAGGCGTGAGCCGGCCGCGCTGCTTCCGTAAATACTTTTCCAGAAGAAATGCAATTTGACCATTGCATTTTTCGGGGCTTTCCTGTATAATAGCTTTGCTCCGCAAGGCAGATGTCGGCTGCTCCGGCCATGTCTTTCGCAGCGATCAAGATAACCGGATGTGGCTCAGTTTGGTAGAGTACGTGCTTTTGGAGCTGGAACACCGAATTGGTTCAACGCTTCAAAATGCCGGCTATCCTCTTGATTTTTCGCAAGCCTCCACATTTACTCCGTCAAAAAGTTCGTTAAACTTGCGGCAAACTTGATTTGACCACTTTGCGTTTTTTCTGCAACTTCATATCCGGGAGTAGCTCAATTTGGTAGAGCGCTAGCTT
>DVKX01000020.1 GCA_018715805.1 Candidatus Faecousia intestinigallinarum
CCCTTTTCCCGAAGCACCATTTCCTTTCTCTCATCCTAAGACTCCGGATGCTTCTTTTCGTCTCCTTCTCAGATGACGCTGAACGCTTTATCCGCTTTTTTCTATGGATTCTTTTCGTGGAATTTTGGAACGGCTTTTGAAAAGCTTACCTTCTCGCCGCAGGATCTACTTGTACATTGGAATCACCCCTTGATCCTTCTGTAGTTTGTATTTCCTTTGCTTGTCTATACTCTAACACATACCTTTCCGCTTTGCAAGATGGGATATTGTACAAATTTATGCTCCAAATTTTGTGCAAACCGGAGAATCCCAGGCGTTTTTAGAACTTTCTGTTGACATTTCATCCTCTTCTTTGCTATAATAGTCTTGTTCGGCGGTCGTATGACCGCCGCTTTTTTATGCAGGGAAACATTCCGCCCGGTACGTCTTTGCACCGGGCGGAATATTTTCAAAGCATACGCTGCTTCAGGTAAGAACCGGGATACCCGCCAAACTCTGACAGGCCAGCAGTACCAACGCCGCCGCCAGAGTCAGCACTGCTTTCTTATGCGCTACGGACGAATTTTCCAGCCGCGCGCGAATGGCGTCAAACATGATGAGGCAGACGGTATAGGTGATTCCGCCAACGATCCCCACCTGCCCCGCGCCGGGCAGGGTCGCCAGACCTACCGCCCAGGTCATCACGCCGAAAGCCGCCATGGCCAACAGCCCTGTCTCCAGGTATTCCGGATGTCCTTTGCTGCCGAATATCCACAATTCCGCCACCTGCGCCGCCAGTGACAGCGCTACCAGCACAGTGATCGTGATGCGCGGAAGGATGGTGGCCGGCAGGAACGCCTTCGTGACAATCACAGCGATGGAGCAAAGCATCAGCAGCACTGCCAGACAGATGGCATGACCAGCTGCGATAGAAATTCTCTTTTTCATTACCATGTCCCCCATTCTGTCGCGCCGCTTTCAATGTCCGCGCCGGTTACATACGCGCAGGCAGAATTGACGGCCTTGGTAATGGCCTTGGAGGTAACGGTAGCGCCTGTGATGGCATCGATGCCGTTTCCCACCTCCAGATTTCCGGTTTGCCCCAGATACTGGGACAGAAATTGGGTATCATAGAGCGCTGTCGCGCCCAGGCCATATGTTTCGTGGAGCGTTCGCACCACCAGGCCGGTGACTTCCCCTGCTTCGCTGACGCCCACCCAAAGTACGATGTCGTCGGCGTAGCCGTAGACGCCGCTCTCGATCAGGTAGCCGGTCTCGCTTTTCCATACGGCACGGATATTGTCGTCATCGCCGGAATATGCCTCCGGCGTGAACGTCTTTCCGCCTGGGAGCAGCAGCTGCATCAGCTCCAGCTCAGCTGTTTCCCGCCTGACGCGCGCCATGTCGCCCAGGCCATAGTTAAACGCACACACCAACGCACCGCACAAAAAGATCACTGCCAGCGCAATAAAAGCACTTCTTCGTTTCATGCCGCGTCTCCTTTCTCCTCGCCGAAACGGACGGGCGGCGTAACTCTCTCCAGAAGCCAGACCACCGCATTCATGAGCAGGATAGCGTAAGTCACGCCCTCAGGATACAGCCCCACATAACGAAACACAACCGTAAGGATGCCGCAGCCAATGCCATAGAGGATTTGCCCGTGGGGAGTAACCGGGGAAGTTGCATAATCGGTGGCCATAAAGATCGCGCCCAGGATCACGCCGCCGGAGAGCAGGCTATAAAGCATCCAGGCCAAAGGGTCGTCCCCTTTATGGAACACAAAGGTGAGCAGAGCCAGCGAGCCCAAATACGCCGCCGGAATCCGCACGGAAATCACCTTTCGCCAAACCAGATAAATGCCGCCAAGAAGCAGCAGCGCTTCATTCAGGGAGCTGTTGGAATTGCCCAGCAGCATCTCCAGAATAGACTGATCCGGCAAAGTGGGCATCTGCATATGGTGCAGGGGCGTGGCGCTGACAATCACATCCACCGTACCCAACAGGGACAGATTCTGCCCCGGCGCGGCATAGCGCACCAGTGCCGCTGGAAAAAGCAGCAGCAGAAATGCCCGCGCCGCCAGCGCTGGATTGAAAATATTCTGTCCCAATCCGCCGAAGAACCCCTTGACCACAACGATGGCAAACACCGCGCCAAGGGCGCACATCCAATAGGGAACAGTGGCAGGGAGCGTCAGCGAAAGCAGCAGACCTGTGACTGCGGCAGAGCCATCCCGAACGGTATTTGGTTTTTTCAATATCCAGCAGAAAATCCATTCTGCCAATATCGCCGCCGCCATAGATACTACAGCCACCGCCAGGTACCGCGCGCCCAGCATAATGGTGCTGGCGGCCAGGGCTGGCAGCAAGGCAAGGATCACATCCAGCATGGTGCGCTGAATGGTATCTTTTCCGCGAATATGCGGTGAGGATGTTACCGTAAGATTCATGTGACGCTCTCCTCCTTTATCAACTTCTTTCCCGTGCGGATGGACGCCACCAGCGGTATCTTGCCCGGGCAGGTATAGGCGCAGCAGCCGCACTCAATGCAGTCCATAATGTTGTATCGCTTCAGCAGCGGCAGACTTCCGCTCTTGGTATAGCGATGCAGATATAAGGGCTGCAAATGCATGGGACAGACCTCAACGCATTTCCCGCACCGGAAGCATACTGGGTTCTCCACCTCTGCGTTTTCCGCCTGAGATAGGCACAGCACACAGTTTACAAATTTTACCACAGGCGCGTCCAGATTGGGCTGCGCAACGCCCATCATAGGCCCGCCGGAAAGCACTTTCCACACATTGTCCCGCAGTCCTCCGGCGGCTTCCACCACTTGGGAAAAAGTAGTGCCGATGCGCACCAGGAAATTCCCCGGCGTGTTCACCGCCGAACCGGTGACTGTGACGATTCGCTGAATCAGCGGCATTCCATCCCGCACCGCCTGAGAAATGGCGGCGCAGGTGGCCGCATTGAATACCGCGCAGCCCACGTCCTTGGGCAGCTTTCCCGCCATTACCTGACGGCCGGTCACGGCCTGAATCAGTTGCTTCTCGGCTCCCTGGGGATAACGGGTATGCAGCTTCAGCACTTCCAGCTCCGGCGCGGAAGCAAGCGCCTTGCGGACGGCAGCGATCGCCGCAGGCTTGTTATCCTCTACGGCAATTACCGCCCGCCGGGGCTTCATCACCCGGCACAGCAGCTTCAGTCCATCCACTACCTGCTCCGGATGGGTTTGCAGCAGTGTGTCGTCTGCAGTAATATACGGCTCACATTCGCAGGCGTTTACGATGATCACATCCACCTGCCCCTCCGGCACATTGGCCTTTACCGCTGTAGGGAACGCCGCTCCGCCCATGCCCACAATACCAGCTTCCCGGATAATAGAAAGAATTTCCTTCGCTTCCAGCGCCTCCTCCGCCCCGTGGGGGCGCAGGCTGCTGGCAAAAGTGTTCTGAAAATCGTTCTCAATCACTATCGCGGGGCGAACGCCGCCGGGATGGGGATACTCCCCGATGGCGGAGACTTTCCCGGAAACCGGCGCGTGCACCGGCACGCACAGTCCCTGTCCGTCGCCGATCTTCTGACCCATGGTCACGTAGTCTCCTACCGCCACCAGCGGCTGCGCCGGCGCACCGATGTGCTGGCTCAGGGGCACAATCACCTGTGCAGGAGCGGGCAGCACCGTCAGCTCCGGGGTATGGGTCAATTCCTTATGCGCGGCGGGGTGTACGCCGCCCCAGAAAAAACGCTTCATACAATCACCTCATATTCTTCAACCTTGAATCAACTCTTCAAAACCGGAGGAGTAAACAATAGAGCCGTCCTCCAGCATCCACATGGCTTGCGCGTCCTGGCTTTCCAGCAGCGCCGTGCCCTCCTCTACCGTCATGGTGAACAGCGCAGTAGACAACCCGTCCGCCAGGCCGCTGTCCGGGCAAACCACCGTCACTGCCCGGTAACCCTTCGCCGGATAACCGGTATCCGGGTCAATGATGTGGTGATACCGCACCCCATCTACCGTGTAATAGCGCTGATAATCGCCGCTGGTCACCACCGAGCCGGACAGGATTTCCAGCTTGCACAGGTATTCTTCGCCGCCATCCGGATCTTGCAGCCCAATTCGCCAGGCGGCGCCGTCCGGCCTTGACCCGGTGATCCGCACATTTCCTCCAACGCTGATGGCCATAGGAAGGGTAAGAGACCGGCAGACCTGTTCCAATGCATACCCTTTTGCCACGGCGCCCACGTCCAGCTTCTGCCGGGGATCCGGCAGATATACGGTAGAAGCTTCCCGGTCAATGACGACCCCGGAAAAATCACAGTGCAGCATCGCCTCCTGCAAATCCGCTTCCTCCGGCAGAGCGGCATTTTCCGGATCTTGGATCCCTTGCTCCCGGCACTCATGCCACAGAGACAGTACGCTGCCCATGGCGGCGTTCACCTTGCCGTCTGTTTCTTGGTAAAGCGTCCGGCAAAGCTCCAGTAAATCCAGAATCCGCCCGTCCACCTTTACCGGCTGGACGCCTGCATGATCGTTGACGGTTTTCAGATTGTTTAGCCCGGGATAGTCATGGTAAATGTCATAAAGCTGATGGTATTCCTCCAGCTGATCGTGGAACAAAGACATTTCCTCCTGAAACCGTTCCTGGCTGTCCGCGTATCCCACCACACTGGTCACTGTATCGAAAAGCCCTAAAAAGCTGGCTTCATACCGCTGCATTTCCGCGTCCTGGCCGTGCACCGGCGCAGGCGAGCATCCCGTCAGCAGAAGCAGGGTCGCCGACAATATAGCAAAAACGGTTTTCCTCATTGACCAGCCGCTTTTGCGATCACCTGCTGAAAGCTGCCTAAGCTCAAGGTCACGGAAGCCGCCAGGTCGGCATCCGCAGCAGCGCCCTGTTCATTCACCGCGATCCCGTTGACTTCTTCCGCCGTCTTGCCTACGACATACTGGGCAAACGCCGCAGCCTGCTCATACCATTCCTTGCCAATGCTGGAAGCCTTTGCCATCCCATAGCCATCGCCCAGCTGATTTTTGGTGAGAATCGGTGCTGAGAGATCCGTAGTAATCTTGCCGGAGATATCAAAATTCACATTGCACTGCACTGCGTCGATGATGCAGCTGGTGATTACACCATTCCGGGTGGTCAGCGCCGTCACCGTGGCGTATGCTTGCGCCACGCCGGGCTCCTCCACAGAAGCCGCCTTGCTGCTGGCCATATTGGTCACGGCACCCAGCGCCAGGGTATCCCCCTGAACCGCGCCCGCAGGCGCCGCATTTTCCACCGCTAAGGCAATGGCGTCCAGCGTGCCGCCGATGGAAACGGTCACAGAGGCCGCCAGGTCGGCATCCGCAGGCGCGCCTTTCTCGTTCAGGGCAATGCCCTGCAATTCTTCCACTGTTTTGCCGACGGCATATTCCGCCAGCGCAGCCATCTGCTGGTTCCATTCCTTGCCGATGCCGGAGGCCTTAATCATGCCGTACTCCGTCCCCAGTTCATTTTTCGTGGGGAAAATGGTGCTCAGATCCGTCAGGATCCCACCGTCTGCTCCAAAGGAAATCTTTGCCTGGATGCTGTCAATAACGCAGTCGGTAATTACGCCGCTGTCATCCACCAATACGGCAACCAGCGTGATATCGCTCTGCGCCAGACCCGGCTCCTCTCCGGCGTCCTTGCTGGCGCTTACGCTGGGCACGATTGCCAAACCGGTCTTTACCTCCGGCGCTCCCACGCTGCTTGTCTCTCCAGACGGGTTCGTAGACGGCGCTGCAGACGGCTCCGTTTGCGATCCCGCCGCTGTCCCCGCTGTTTCCTGACTGGGTGCGTAAGGACTGATCACCGGCGTGCCGCTGCAGGCCGCCAGCAGCAAAGCCATGGCCAGCGCCAAGGTCAAAGCAACAATACGTTTCATGTAGATTCCTCCATTTATTGGGATACTTCCTGTTCGCTGCGGAAAGTATTATATTTGATATTATAACACGGCATTGGGGCAAACACAATATGAAATTGCCCAATTCCGATAGGTAACAATTTCTACTTTTTAAGCAAAAGAAATGACCCCTGGCTGCCGATCTTTTGATCC
>DVKX01000021.1 GCA_018715805.1 Candidatus Faecousia intestinigallinarum
AATCTTATGATTTTCTCGTCGTATGATTTCTGCGCCAATCTGCGGATCAAATCTATCTGTTCCTTGGGAATATAGGTGCCGTTTTTTCTATCCCCCTGCGTGCAGTGATAATACTGGACATTTTCTCTGCAACTGGATAAACGAAGCGTCCCCTGCGGTGCGTCCGCCAACCGGTCTTTTGTTTTCCTGAGAATCTGTTCCAGTCTTTCCTGTTCTTTTAGCAGCAGTTCTTTCAGTATTTCCATATAAAAATCCTCCCTTTTTCGTTCTGAGACGGTTATTCAGCTTTTTTCAAATCTAGAACCGTACATTTTGGAATCATATACAGTTCAGAATCAACTTCTGCTCGTATAACCGTACATTTAAAACTTCAACACGGTTAAAATCTTAAATTTGACCGTCAAACCGTATCTTCGCAGAAAAAGCACGGTTATATCCTCTTTTCTGATATCTGAACCGTACCCCCGCAGAAAAAGCACGGTTACATCCTCTTTTCTAATATCTGAACCGTACCCCCGCAGAAAAAGCACGGTTACATAGTCCGTAGTGATATCACAACGGTATCTTTTATAAATTTGTACAACCCATTGGGGGAATTTAATTCCAGAAACCGTATTATGTACGGTTGAGAAGAGCTGAACTTACGTATTCGAAGCATGTTGCTCTTTGTTGAAGCGTGCTGCCCTTGTGCACTAATGTCAAATTTGATGAAATGTAAAAAAACCCCGGAAGCCGAAACTTCCGGGATTTGTCTTTCGTAGAATAATAAGTATATCTTGAGTATTTCGAATTAACCCTTGGATAATTCCAATTATCTCTTTGATAATTCCGATTATCGCTTGCTGAACTGCGGAGCGCGACGGGCTGCTTTGAGGCCGTATTGAGTCGCTCTTACACCCGTTTTCCCTTGGCGTTTCGGGCTTTTCGGGATCGCACATAAAACTGTTGCCCCACTATTTAATCATTAAAATGGGGGCTCGGATACTCCCATTCTCTGATGAAATGCGGTATTCACCACGCCGACAAGCTCCTCTGGTTTATTATACTTCACCTGGGCATAAATGTCCATCGTTGTTTTGCTGTTTTCGTGTCCCGCAAGATACTGAACCGTTTTCGGATCAACACCAGCGTACAGGAGATTAGTTATATAGGTATGCCGAAGCTGATGCGGAGTCACGTCAAAATCAATGGCATACACCAGGTCAGGGTGATTTTTCTGGTGCCCTCCGGGTGTTGGCGTTACGGTGCGTTTGATGCACTGGCCATTTACATACTTATAATAGGTATGCGGTTTGGTGGAGCGGACCGTTACATATTTCCACATCCGTTGAAACTGCGAAGCCGAGAGTGGTTCGCCTACTCCATCGGCAATCACATATTCAGATATTGATTTCTTCTTCACTTCCCGCAACCGATCTGCCAAGCATTTGGGGATGGGAATATCCCTGCGGGCAGCTTTGGTTTTCAATGTCGTAGTGATCACCGGCTTGTTATGTTCGGTACGCCATGCTCTCCGAACAGAAAGGTACGGCGTGGGAACATCCAGAAAAACGCAGTCCCATTGTAGCCCCAGGATTTCCTCCCGGCGCAGACCAGAATACAACGCAAGCATGATAAACGTATAGGGTGGAAGCCCTTTGACCGTATCCAGCAGCACATCTACCTGTTTATCCGTCAGGGCCTCCCTTTTCTTTGATGCTTTGCCTCCCTTTGCGGATATACCCACACAGGGGTTATAGTCGAGTAATTGATTGCGCTCCGCCGAATAAAAGACGCATTTCAGAAGCATATTCACCGTGCTGTATACTCCCGCCGATTTTGTAGCCAACGGGATCATCGCCAGCCGAATATCGTCTGCGGTCACATCCGACAGGTACATCTCTCCCAGCGGCTTAATGATATAATTCCTTATGCTGGTAGAATATCCTCTTATAGTACCCGGAGAGACTTTTGCAGACTGCATCAAAAGCCACTTCTCGCAATACTCGGCAACCGTAGGGTTCTCTCTGCGGAAAATGGCATCTTCTACCTGACGCCGCGCCTCCTGCTCCTTTTGATACAGCTCCTCGCAGGATTCCGCATACAAATCTACTCTCTTGCCATCAGCATCCGTAATGCGGGTTCGATAATACTGGATTCCTCTGCGCACCGCCGTTCCGTATGTCGGTATCGTTCCTTTTTTCTTGGCCATATTTTCATTTCCTTTCTATTTAATATGAGCTCCATGGCTCATATTTAGTGAAACAAAAAAGAGCCATATTCTCAAAGGTGCGTTTTGCGGAAACGCAAAGGGCGAGGAAAATTCCTCGCCCTTTGCTTGTTTTCCTTATTGGTTGTATATTATTGCACTATCTCACCGCGTTCTCGTCCCACTGGGAGAATGCTCCGTCCAGGGCCCTCACCAACTCCTCCGGCCTGTTGTATTTCACCTTGGCGTAAATATCCATGGTGATTTTGCTGCTTTCGTGCCCCGCCAGGTATTGAACGGTTTTCGGATCGACGGAGGCATGAATCAGATTGGTAATATAGGTGTGCCGGAGCTGATGTGGCGTCACTTCAAAATCCAGGCTGTAAACCACCTTTCCGTTATGGGCTGCCTTTTCTCCAAGAACAGGCGTAACCGTATGTTTTACGCGCTTCCCATTTTCGTATCGGTAATAAACCCGTTCCTTTGTCGTTCTGGTAACAATATACTGCCACAGCCGCTTAAACTGGGTGTAGGACAACGGATCGCCTTCCCGGTTGGCAACCACATAGTCTGAGGTCGATTTTTTCTTTGCTTCCTTCAAACACTCCGCCAGGCAATCCGGGAGAGGGATATTCCTCTCCGCAGCCTTTGTCTTGAGTTCTGTCAGAATCACCGGCCTGTTATGCTCTGTATGCCAAGCCCGCCGCACCGCTAGATACGGGGCGTCCGTATCCAAATATACGCTGTCCCATTGCAGTCCCAGAATTTCCTCCCGCCGCAGCCCTGCATATAAACCAAGCATAACAAACACATAGGGCGGCAATCCACGAATCGCATCCAAAAGCCGTTCTACCTGTTCATCCGTCAAAGCCTGCCGCTCCTCCTGCGGAACGCCCCCGCCTTTCGCCGTGAGGTACAAAGTAGGGTTTGTATCAATGACATGGCTTTCCTTTGCCGCCCGAAAGATGGATTTATAAAGGATCACCACCGACTTATAAACCGATGCTGATTTTTTGGAAACAGGCACCAGCGCAACCTGAATATCATCCAATGTCACGTCTGCCATGCGCTTATGGCCTAACTCCTTGATAATATGCCGGCGGACCTTTGATGTATAATCCGTCAAGGTAGTAGCACGAACATGGACGGACTGCATCAAAAGCCATTTCTCACAATACTCGGCAACCGTTGGAGATTTTCGCCGGAAGGTAGCGTTGTCGAGCTGCTCAAGGGCAGCCATCTCCTTGTCGTAAACCTCCTCACGGGTTTTCCCGTAAAGGATCACACGCTTACCGTTCGCATCCTCAACGTCTGTTTTGTAATACTCATATCCATTTACCTGGACCTTGCTGTATCTGGGGATTCGTTTCCTTTTCGAAGCCAACCCAGTCACCTCCTAATGATCATTCCAGCGCTGTACTTCTTTTTTACCAAATGAGCTGGAAATCATCAAAGGTTGGATTTTCCGTTTCGCACATTTCGGTACGTTTCACGCTTGTCCATTGGTTTCGCTCTGTGGGTACACTTCGCGACATATTCCTGAAGGCCGGCAGAAGTGAAGTAAACGCATCCATTGGGTACATATTGAATATAGGAAATCAAGCCGCTGTTTCGGGCTTCATCCAGGGTGGCAAGGCTGATCCCCAAAAGTTTCGCCGCCTCCTTACGGGTGATGAGTTTTTCCATCTTCCTTCTTCACTTCCTTCCTTCTGATTACTTCATAGTCAAAACCTGGCCGCTGGCCGCAATAGGTGCAGACATCCTTCTTTCTCTGGCCGGGATGAACCCTGCGCAAATAATAAGAGCCTGTACCATAGAAGTTATTGGCACAGGCCGGGCAAAGGCACATGATTAAGTTTTTTGGCGACTCATTGATCAATCCTACGCTGACCGCCAACGCATGGTCGATCTGCCGGATGCGGCTTTCCTCCAGTCTGCCGATGTACGTTTCCAATCGCTGCTTGTCAATGGTGCGAAGCTGCTCCAAAAGGACCAGAGACGGCAGCTCCAGGCCACACTCTGCCTGGAGCTGGCAATGGACGGGAAAATTCGGCTTTGTTTCCACTTTCCCGGAGATGGCAGCCACAATGACGGTGGGGCTGTGTTTGTTTCCAGTATTGTTCTGGATAATAAGAACGG
The DNA here is from genome assembly GCA_018715805.1 of Candidatus Faecousia intestinigallinarum. Classification (GTDB taxonomy): domain Bacteria; phylum Bacillota; class Clostridia; order Oscillospirales; family Oscillospiraceae; genus Faecousia; species Faecousia intestinigallinarum. Next base: position 4,328 of record DVKX01000021.1, read on the forward strand.
GGCGGTATCCTTCCTGCTCAGAGCCGATTCCCCGGCCCAAATCTGCATAGTACATATCGCCGCGCAAATATGTTCTGCTCATCTTTATGACCTCCCTTGAAAAATAGTCGGCATTTGCCGCCTATGTAGGGGCCGGACAACAGAACAAAGAAATACTGTGGAGAGATATAACAATCCTCTTGCATTGGCTTGTCCTGCTGTACAGCCCATAGTTCAAGGCGTTCCTATTCGTCCTCGACCCCCAGATGTTTTTACGCATCCCGGAACGCATGGGAAATCACAAGACGTCTGGCGGCTCACCAGCTCCACGGGGAATCTCACCCCTTGCGTGGTTCTCACGCAACCGCCCCCATTGCCTGCGACGGATCACGGCAAAAATGCCGCTTCAACGCTCGGACCTTAGGCTGGACGGGAGTATCATTATTGCCGCTGCTGGTCATGGCCGTACCGGGAGCCACCCGGTACTGGCAGCCTGCTGTTTCTCGCTCCTTGCAGGGAAGAACAAACCAAAGACCTTTCTTTTCTTTTTCGGTGGTGTCTCGTTGCTTTTTCCCAGCATATCACTGCGCAGCCGCTACCTGGGCTTCGGCTTTCGCCAAAGCAGCGGGAATGTGTCCGTGAATGGGTATGCAGTTTTCAAGGTACCAGGAGGCCATAAAAAGAACCTCTCACCCTATTTGCCGTTGGGTGAGAGGTTCTATAACCACTAAAACTTATTTTTCCAGAAAAATTTTCAGCTTTTTGAGGATTTTCATTTTCCTCTTATAAACGGCAGGCTGGGAAATTCCAAGTGCAGCCGCCAGCTCACTCTCCGAGCGTTCTTCAAAGAACAGCGCCTGGATCAGCGCACGTTCCTCTGGAGCAAGCAGGGAAAGCGCGGTATGTAGCCTGTCCACTTCCAGCTTATGAAGCACCACGCTCTCCACACTCTCCTGTTCATCGGGAAATTGCTGGGCATTTTCATCTACCAGCCGATCCAAAGAATCTTCGCGGCTGGGGATGATCTGTATCACCTGACCGTCCTTTCCCAGAACGAACCGCTCCGTCTTTAGATCGTTCTCAAAATAGCGTATTTTCCGGTCGCCCCGCATATAGGCTCGGTACACTTCCTCCGTGACCTCGACAAATTGGCCGCGAATCCATATTCTTTTTTTATCAGCGTCCACGCTGTTTTACCTCCGTTCAGTCTGAATTGCGGGAAATTCAGACTGA
>DVKX01000022.1 GCA_018715805.1 Candidatus Faecousia intestinigallinarum
CCATCGGAAAAAGAATGTTTCCTTTATCTTTCAGAGCTACAACCTGATTGATTATATGACCCCGCAGGAGAATGTCCGGCTGACTTCAAAGAAACCGGCGCTCCCGTTTCTGGGACGGCTGGGACTGACGAGAGAGGAATCCAAACGGAACGTGCTGAAGCTTTCCGGCGGCCAGCAGCAGCGGGTAGCCATCGCAAGGGCACTGGCAAGCGAAGCTCCAGTGATCTTGGCTGATGAGCCTACCGGCAATCTGGACGAGGATACGGCTGGGGATATTACGGAAATCCTGAAAGAAAGCGCCCATCAGATGAAGAAATGCGTGATCGTCGTCACTCATTCAAATGAACTGGCGAAACAGGCGGATGTGGTATTCCAGCTGAAAAAGGGGGAGTTGAAAAGCCGCAATAATTATTAAAAGATTACTTTTTGATCGTGCTACAATGCCTCATGGAAAGGAGGGAATGCCAATGGGGAAGCAATCCATCATCAGCATTGAGGCAGTCATCGACTATATCGAAAGCCATCTTGACGGGAAACTGGAATTAGAAACAGTCGCGGAGGCTGTCCATTATTCAAAATATCACCTGCACCGGCTGTTTACCGAAACGGTAGGAATGACAATCCATGATTATGTCCAGCGGCGCCAGCTTACAGAGGCGGCAAAGCTGCTGGCCTTTTCTGATAAACCGATTATCGAAATCGCATTTCTTTGCGGATATGAGAGCCAGCAGTCTTTTTCATCAGCGTTTAAGGCGATGTATAAGCTGCCGCCCGCAGAGTACCGTGAAAAGCGGAATTTTTACCCTTTGCAGCTTCGCTTTACTTTACATCGGGAAATGGCGGCTGTGGAATTTACAATGCAGGATATCCGTCTGGCGGAAAAGAAGGATATTCCTGATTGGATGGACTTAATGCGGCTTGTTATTGACGGGTATCCGGTCATGGATGAAGCGGAGTACTTGGCTAAGCTGGAAGAAAGCATTTCTGAGAGACACGCGCTTGTTCTAAGAGATGAAAAATGTCTCGTCGGAGCGATGGCATTTACCTGTTCTCCGGGCAGTATAGAATTTCTTGGGATACATCCGCAATATCGCAACCGCGGACTTCAAAAGCTGTTCCTGGATGCTTTGCTGGAAATCTATCTGCCGGGACAGGAGATCAGCACAACAACCTACCGGGAACAGGATAAGGCGGATACAGGGCATCGGGATCTGTTACTGCAGCTTGGCTTTGCCGAGAGAGAACTGCTGACAGAGTTTGGCTACCCGACACAGCGATTTGTGCACCCTCCGAAAAGACAGGAGGGTATGGAACATGGATGACACACAATGTACCGGCTGGCAGAAAAGAATCCTTCTTTTCCTGACCAGCCAATGTATCACACTATTTGGCTCGACGCTCGTTCAGATGGCGCTCGTCTGGTATGCCACCATGCAGACAGCCAGCGGTGTGTGGGTTGCCGCATTTACAGTGGGCTCTTATCTGCCGCAGTTTCTCATTTCATTTATAGGGGGCGTATGGGCAGACCGGTACCACAGGAAAAAGCTGATCATAGGCGCGGATATGCTGATCGCATTTGCCACGTTCATCATGGTACTGGCCATCCCGCATATTTCATCAGAGCCTGCTTTGCTTGGCGGCCTGCTTGTCATGTCAGTTGTCCGTTCTTTCGGGGCAGGAATACAAACACCGGCGGTCAATGCTGTGATCCCACAGCTCGTTCCGGCACAACAGCTCATGCGGTACAACGGGATCAACGCAACCATGCAGTCTGTCGTTAATTTTGCTGCTCCGGCGGCAGCAGGCGCGGTATTTGCGGTCAGTACATTGAGAACGACGCTGATGATAGACATTGTAACGGCGATCATGGGAACGGGGCTGCTGTCCTGCCTGGTACTGCCGAAGCAGGACACTTCTTTTGAAAAGGGCGGTGTGCTTTCTGATATGAAGATTGGCGTCAGATACGCTTTCTCAGACAGGGGGATCGGAAAACTTCTGATTATCTATGGGCTGTTCACGTTCTTTTGCGTTCCGGCAGGCTATCTGGCAGGGCTTCTCGTCCGCCGGATATTCGGGGATACTTACTGGTATCTTACGGCAGTAGAAGTCGTGGGGTTCGCGGGCATGATGGCGGGCGGAGTTGCCATGAGTACATGGGGAGGCTTCCGGAGCCGGGGAAAGACTTTAGCGGCCGGGCTTTTGGCGTTTGGTTCCTTTGCAATCGGTATGGGCTTTTCAAAGAATTTTATTCTCTATCTTGGATTGATGGCATTTTACGGAGTTGCATTGACAATGGTACAGACCGCGATTACCACAATGCTGCAGGAGAGAACAGATACCTCTATGCAAGGGCGTGTCTTTGGCTTACTGGGAACCATGTATGCCGGTTTTCTGCCGCTTGGCATGACTGTATTTGGTCCGTTGGCGGATATACTTCCCCTGCAGTGGATCATGATCGGATCGGGGATCGCGCTTATTCTCATTGCAGTTATAACTTATT
>DVKX01000023.1 GCA_018715805.1 Candidatus Faecousia intestinigallinarum
GATAGCACTACAGTGTTATAGCATCATGGTACATCTTAATGTTTATGTAGGTCACGGTATGAATAGCAGCCAATATAAATGGCCGGTGCCTCTTTTGCCTATTGTTTTGATTATCATTATGTTGATTTTGGAAAATGCCTTGACAAGTGCGCTTGTGCCAGCTATAATTTAAGTAACATCTCCCCCAGGCCTCTGTTGACACTTTTTAGTGCTACATGCACACTTGGGGGCGTTCTATTTTTATAGCAATAAGCAATACCCCCTGTGTTGTTATCCTACACAGGGGGTACGTTTGCCTATTGTCCGTTTTTGCTGGAGCGGTTCAAGAAGCGGCATCCTTTTCCCAACGGGGAGAATGGGACGCCGCTTTTCGTTCGCGATGGAAATATATGTTTTGTATTTTGAAGAATGTCTGTGGGCTTTCTTTAGGTTTCAGCTGGTTGGCTGTGCAGGATCTCAGCTATCTAGGCAATATGCCTTAAGTTGCCCTCTGCAGCAAAACCTTGCTGCAGAGGGCTTCTTGTTAGCTTTCTTTTGCCAGATGGACGGGGAGAACCATATACACATAGTCATCCGAGCCATCTGCAGGGGTAAATGTGATTGCGGAAACACTGTCTTTGATATGTACTTGTACAGTATCATCAGGAACAGCCTGAATGGCTTCCATCAGATAGCGGCTATTGATGCCGATCAGCGTTTCATTTCCGTTTCCGGATATGTTGCAGAAATCCTCAGCAGTACCTGCGGAGCTGCGCATATTCAGAAGAAGCTGCTGATCTGAAAAGGTGCAGCGAATGGGAACCTTGATACTATCGCCAAGCGTCATCAGACCAACTCTGCCGATCGCAGCATTAAGATCCTGTACGGATGCCGTAATTGCGATTGGATGGTTTGTTGGGATTACCTTTTCCCAGGGGAGGAATCTGCCATCCAACAGGCGGCAGATCAGCGTTGCCGCACCAAGCCGGAAGAGGATGTGCTTGCTGCTGAGCTGCAGGGAGACAGACGCACTGGAATCCTGTAAAATCCGTTCCAGTTCTTTCAAGCTCTTTCCGGGAACCACAAAAGCCATAGTTTGGCCGGTGGGAGCATCCCAATGATAACGCCGTAGGGACAGCCGATAGCCGTCTGAAGATATAGCGCAAATCGTGGAGTCTGCAACTTCAAATCGAACGCCTGTTTGGATAAGACGGGAAATGTTGTCAGAAATTGAAAAGAGCGTCCCGCTGATCATCTTCTTCAATTCTCGCTGAGGAAGGGAGATTACCTGGGCTTCTGAAATTTCCGGCAAGGAAGGATAATCTTCCGGGGAGGCTGCCTTAATGCTGAAGGAGGCGCGGCCTGACCGAATGGATACTTTATAGTCTTTGTCCACAGTTACGGTCATGGCGCTTTCCGGCATTTTTCGGATGATCTCGCCGAAGATGCGCGTAGGAAGAATACAGGATCCTTCTTCCTTAATATCTCCTTCCATTTCGTAGCTGATGGCAGTTTCCAGGTTGTAACCGGTAAGGCGGATGGAAGTTTCTCCGACAGTACAGAGGACGCCTTCCAGTGCATCAATCTTTGCCTTGGAAGCCACGGTGCGGCTGACTGCTCCCCAGGCTGCTGCTAGGTCTGTTTTTTCACATGTAAATTTCATAACACAACTGTCCTTTCGTTTTATTCGTTGTCTGTTTTGTCGTTTTCATCGTAGGGGCGCCAATGATACTTGCAGTCGCGATTTTCACAGCGTCCGTTGAACATCAGGCTGCCGCATTCCGGGCAAGTAGTAATGTCGTACATCTGACTGGACATATTTATACCTCCGGAATAAGCTCGCAATACAGATCGCTGAAGCCGAGGAATGCCAGATCAAGATCCTCCTGCTGTGAGATGCCGAAGGACTCTTTGACGCGCGTAATGACGCCATCCCGATCCAGTTCATCGCCATCGGCAAGCTCAATCACTGTGGAAAAATAGAGAAGACCGGTGCCGCCCACTTTTACTGTTTTACACATGGTTGTATTCCTCCTTATCATAGTTACAACGCGAAAATGATAGGTATCCGATACGGAGAGCGTAACGTCCTCATGATCTTGGAAACCACAGACATTCTCCGCTATGGGAAGAAGAAATTGATTCGGATCTTTATGGCCGCCAGCTTCCATCACTGCAGAAAAGAGAACTCCGGCGGTTCCTGTCACACAAATACTTATGGCCATTGTTTTCGTCTCCTTTTGTAAATTGCCGTTTCTCCCCAGGAATCGCACCCATGCGGTTTCTGGGATGGTCTGTAATGATTTGATCATTTGGTGTTTGCCGCAACGTTCAAAGCAGTTGCTACAAACCAGACCGCAGTGAGCAGTCCGGTAAGAATGGCCAGTGCCAGCGCCGCATCTAGGAATAGATCCAACATCCGGCGCTTCGGAGATGTGGGATTCACCATAATGGATTCCCTCCGGGCGTAATGATTGTGTTCATGGGCTTCTCCTTCTCATTTTGGTGGTCACGATGCATTCCGGTGTTTTTTCGAGGTCAGCGCACGTAAATAGGCGTTCACAAATTGCTGTACATCTTTTGGCGCGTTCTGATTTTTGAACCCGTGTAGCTGCAGCAGCTTGCCGCTGGACATATCCACCTCCATGGTAAAATAAGGCTTGTGGCAGTCTGCGGTCTTACGGACGAAGCAGATCATGGTTTTTCCCGAGATATGCGACTCGTAATAGCTGCTGTTTCCAACGCAATGATTTAAGGATTGTCCTTCGCGGATCAGATCGTCTCGCTCCTGCGGTAAGAGGATGCAGAAACCGTCTTTCTCGAAAGTGGTGAACGGGAGAGAAGCGTAGAGCTTTTCTACCGCCGCCGCAAACCGCTGATTCTCCAGTTCCGAGCGCTTTGCCTGATATATAGAAGTGATCTCGTTGTGGGCAGCCAGACAATCCTTCGGAAAGCGGATGCTTTTGCGCGAGAGATCAATTCCCATATCTTGCGACATGGAGATATAATCCCGATAGGCGATAAGCAAGCGATCTGTGCGCACACCGGGGTGAAGACGCTTCTGTTTTGTGAAGTAGTGGAGGAATTTCTGGAAGGACATATTCTGCAGCAGATTTCCGGTAGTTTCATACATCTGTATATGGAGCGCCCGAAAAGCTGCAAACTGATCCGGAGATACCCAACGTCCATAGTCTTTGAGCAGACGATGCTCAGAAACGGTAATATTGAATCGCTGGTAAAGCGGCAGAAGCTGCCCGTTGATACCAAGGGCGGTGCTGAAGCTGTGCCCGTCGGGATTATACGCAAGGCGATGCGCAGCATCTGCCAGGTGTGTCAGCCCCATCTTCAGCAGATATTTGGTGATCGGCACTTTTTTGCAGTTGTTCAAAATGTCCACGAAAGAGATATTCTCTGGACGCTGTTCAAAAATGGCCTGAAAGTCCTGGTCAAATACTTCATGCAGATTCTCCGTATATACATGCGCGTCGTGATAACAGTACTCGCCGATGTTGCCGCGCCACCAGCGGGCGGGTAAATAATACGTTCCTGGTATCCAGATGTAACACCTGCTTTGAATGCCTTTTGGCGTTTCCAGGAACAAATTGTAGGCGGTATGCACGAACTGGTAATTGGTTTTTTCCTTGGGCGCGAGCACGCGCGATGCCTTGACCCAGCGGAGAAGCAGTTGTCCATCCACGCGGTGCGCAATGCAAATGGTGCGGTGATCCTCCATCGCCCGGCGATACCATATCCCACGACAGATGGCTGGCCGTCCGCATTGGGGGCAATTCCGATGTTCTCCAGACCGCGCAGCGCGGGGGAGAAGAACGGTCTTGCCGCAATGGGAGCAATGCGCCGTTCTGCCGCCTGTTGGGGAAAGCCGCTCCAGGAACAGGTAGGCATGGAACAAACGATCCTCACAGTATTTGGGCAGATTTTCTGGCAGCGCAGGATACATGGCAAAATGTTTTTCGCGCAGGGCGTTCTGCACATTTTCCCGCTTGCGCAGTGTCTCCCATCGAATATCCGAGATGAAATGGTCAATAGCGCTCAGAAAATCATGGCAGCGGTAACTTAACTGCAGAAACTCCGTGACTTCCGTAAGGGAATCATGGGGAGCAGCCCGGGAGGACGGGATCATGTAAGCGGGATTCCTGCTTGTCCATGCTTCGTCAAAATAGGAAATATAATTCTTGCCGTCAGAGAAGAAGCGGAGGCAAGGTTCATTGTCTGTGGTACGCTTGTAAAAGTCGATAGACAATATCTTCCCCGAGCGCTTCAACTCGGTGAAAGCGGCGCGCTGATACATACCGGGTTGGGTTGGGATCGTCAAAAGCTCCTTTTTCCATAGCATGGCGGAATCCTCCTGATCAGAACAAGGAGAGCTGGATCTGCTCTGCATTGGGGGTGGACTCAGCCTGCTTGGGAGCGGGCTCTGACACCGTTTTACGCGGTGCTTGCGCCGAGGCTTTGCGCTGTTGCTGTTTGGGCGGCTTCGGTATGCGATCCATTTGCTCTTGTGTGGGGGCTTCGCCGGTCAGCGTAATGGTCATGTGGAAGTCCACTGCAGCGTTGGGGAAGTAATTGCGGACAGCGCCCCGGTATACCTCAAGGTCGGAAATGGACGAGCCGCAACCCTGCATAATTTCCCGGCAGCAGTCGGAGAGGGTTCGCTTAGTCTTATAAACGACCTCTGCGAATTTCTCGTTCTGCTTACAGAATTGAATGAGGGTGGCGGCCACGTGCTCTTTTATGGCTTCGCCATACCGGTCGCCGCGGAAGGATTTCAGTTCCTCCTGGAGTTTGGTTGCCGCGAGCTGGGAATAGGGTGTGAGTTGGATGGTCATGGTGGTTGGCTCCTTTCTGAAATTTCTAAAAATTTTTTGTGGTGTGTGGATAGGGTATGGGACTGCGCCTCCTTTTTCGTTTAGAATATAAAAAAGCTGCCTGTTTCCTAAAAATGGAGAGCAGACAGCTTGTTTTATAATGGGGAGAGATTTTCTTGATGGACGCTGGAAAAACAAAAAAGCCGATATCACTCCCATAAATTGGGGGTAATATCGGCAAATCATAAGACGCGGATGTAAAAGACCGCTGGTAACGTGTAAAGAAAGAGTCCTTAAATATAATTTTATTATAATCGGTGAAAAAGGGAATGTCAAGATAGGAATTGAAGTAGGAAAGAGATTCCCTGCTGTTAAGGTTACTCAACAGCAGGGAACAAACGGTCAATTATCCGTTTCTCCATTGCGCTCAAAGAGGGAGTAGTAGGGGGATCCCGCATTATTGTGGAAGTGATACTGCCGGTTCTCCAGGTACTCAGCGTCATAACGGCTGGCGCCTTGTTTGGTCAAAACGGTAATCTGCTTCGCTTCACCGGTATCACTGTGCCAAGAGACTTGCAGACCGTTACCGTCCATGCTGCAAAAGTCTACGTTTCCGGACAGCATCTTCATGACGGCTTCGTTCTTCTCTCCGGAATTTACGCCGGGAATGCGCATTGCTTCTAGGGTAGTGGCAATTTGCTGGGAATCTTTGACCTGACTGCCCGTGATGTGCAGATTGTCAAAAAGCGTATTGACTGCTTCTGGAGATCTCTTCATATAAGCCACGTCCTGCATTGTCAAGGGGTGATCCTGCGGCGCCTGGGCAAATTTGATGGCAACATCCTGGAAGGACGTCTCCCGCATTTGGGATTCAGAGGGAGCCCGCGCACTGGTGCGGCGGTAATAATACTGCTGGCCAGCGCCGGAGCGGAAACCTTGATAATTCTGCTGCTCGCCGGAAGACAGTTTTTTATACTGCGTATCGGAGACAATGTCCATGGTTTCAATACGGCCATCCTTGGTATAGGAGGCGTGAATGCCGGCGCTATCCATAACATAATCCGAACGCTCAACGCTGCTGGGGTCTAAGAACTCAGCTGCCTTTGCATCCACTCCGCTGACGCCAAGACCTTGCATGACAGCGGCAACGCTTTCGCTGTCCGTGATGGTGGTGCCTTGGCTCACCACATCCTGATAGGCAGCGTCCGCCATATGAGAGTATTGGGAGATGTCTTCCATTTCCTCCTGCGTAACGGGAGCGGAATAACGCCCAGAGAACTTGCCGGCCACATCGTCAATATATTCTGCGGCATCTGCCCGAGTCCACAGATTGGATTCCCTGGTATCCATGTCCGCGTTATGCAGGTTGGACTGAATGTTTTGATCCCAGTATTCCCGCGCGGCGTTTGCGGCGGCAGAAAAGGGGCTTTCTTTCGGTGGCGCCCAAGCTGTGTTTGTGAGACGATTTCCGGTAACACTGGAGAGACCTTCTTTTACACTTTTGGTGACCGCGCCGATCACACCGCCGGGGCCAAAGGCGGAATTACCCTCTTTGGCGGCGGCAAAGGCAGTCTTGGCAAATGCGCCTACGGTGTTTTTAACGTGCTCCGTAGCGCCGGCCAGTGGGCTATATTTCCCGTATGCAGAAACTACTTTGGCGGTAAACCCACCGAATCCTCCGCCGCTGGAGCCGCTGGGCCCGCCGGAACCGCCCGGACTGCTGAGTCCGCCGCCGAACAGACCGCCCAGACGAGAGCTTAGCAATACGCCTGTTGCCAGCAGTTCTGTGCCCAGCCCAGCACCGGTAATGGCCGCGTTCAGGCCGATCTGATTCAAGTAAGAATCCAGCTTTAAGGCAATACGCAAAAACGCGTAGCCCATAAGAAACCCCAGAATTGGCGACGCTGTGCCGCCTAGGTTGGATAGCATGGAAATACCCATTTTTACGGACCAGATTGACAGCAGGAGCATGACGCATTGGGATAGGAACATGGAGAAGAACTTCTTAAATATCCCGCTGGTGGACTCAGAGGCCATACAAGCGAAGGCGAGCGGCGCGGTATATACCAGGACAAACAAGACCACATACCGTTCTATGGCTTCCAGGATCAGCTTAATGAACGACCACCCAATGAGGCATAGCATCAAAATATACAATGGAATTGAAACGGCAAAAAAGATGTCGTTGACAGAAGCAATGGCGGGGGAGATGTTAAATTCCAGAGGATTCATAGTGCCTGCAGAAGCGTCGGTGCTCAAAACTGCGGTGAATGGGTAGGCGCTCAGGGAGATGATGACTTCCAGAATATAATTCCCATAGTAGATCATGGCGATGGCAAAGAAAGCATTGAACGCCTGCCGGAAAGGGCTGCCATTCAGCTGCCCGCGGCCAGGGAAAATAAACATCAAAAGATAGGCGGCGGATATGATCAGAACCAGTACCATCGCTACATACTGGAAGATATAATAGCCGGTTCTTGCCCATGGAAATGTAGCGGCAAAACTATCGAAGGAGAATCCGAAGATTGGCATGACCAGGTTTACGAAGCCCTCCAAAGCCTCAGCAATGGCTCGTGCGATCCACGATACAAGAATATCAACCATTGTAGCCTCCTAGCCAAGGAACACAAGCCTCTGGGGCGGGCGGAGCCAGTGCGTCCGGCGGTGCCCATGCGTTCGTCTGAAACAGTTGGATTGCCGCGCCTACGATATAAGGCAGGATGATCAGCACGGCGGCAGCAACGCTGGTTTCCAGGACATCCTTTTTCAGCCGATCCAGTGAAAACTCTCCTCTGGCCATGGCGGAAATGCCCAGCAGGCGAAAGCCAAAGATCGCATAGCGCAGGATCAGGAATGGGATCACGCACGCACAGATGATGAGGTATACGCGATATGCGTCGTTGCCGAGAGCCAATAGATTCGGATCATCCACCGCATAAGCTGTCTGCGGAGCAAGGCAGGCAGCCAATAGAAAAAAGAATAGTGTCATAGTGCTTCCTTTCTCGAAGGGTGAATGCAGCGGCGGGACAACTGCCCCGCCGCTTGTGAAAGCTGGGGGTTTGAGATAAGGCCATTAGGTGAGCGGGTTGTAGTTGGAAAAATCCCCGTTTCCAAAGTCTGCGAATACGGATCCCAGCGCATCGCCCAGCATGGGCGCGCAGGTGACAAAAACAACTGCCGCAAAGCAGGCGAGAAACATCTTTTTTGCGGCAACGGGGCCGTTGTTGCCGCCGCCAAGAAATAACAAACCAGCCCAGGCCAATACGACAATGCAAAGAGGAATCACTACGGCGCGCATTACCAGGTAGACCTGATAGCTGCCATAGGAAACTGCGTTTACAATGGCGTCACCGGCTTGTCCAATGGCGTCGCCCTCCACGCAGAATACAACGCTGGTATTACCTGCCAGAATGGCAAAAATCAGCAGCAGCGCGCAAATCAGAGCGATTGCGTCACGGATGCAAATGTAAGTACGTTTCATAAAAGAAAACCTCCTATTCAAGAATAATGGGTTCCACGCGGAGCTTGGCGCGGGATGCCTACGCTTTGCGGCAGAGGCATTGCAATGTCTCCACTGCAAAGCGTAGGCGTTCCCTGCGGCGGGGAATCGCCGCAGGGAGGTTCACCGTTTCCGGGAACGAAGGTAAAAGTCGTCAATACCCTTTGTTTCTGGATCCCAGTATAAATTGTAACTAACGCCGCGGATCTTTACTTTACAGGGTGTGATTCCGGACGATGACAGAGTATCGGCTGCCATGCTCAGCTGTTCATAAACCGTGCGTTCAGGCGGCAGGGTCAGGGGGATCTGTTCACTTAGGGCAAGCGCTTGGAAGGCGAGCAGCTTCTTGCGGGCATAGTCTTCATCCCAGTATAGTCGCTGGACGGCTACCCCGCGCTTCTCAATTTCCTCGGTCAAAACGGAACAATTCCGTTTGACATTGGGATTGGTCAGCTTGTCCATGTCCAGGCCGTCCTGCAAAATACGGACGCCCGCCTTCCGGAATACCGGGACATGGTTCAATAGATCTTTGGTGTTGCTGGTTCCTGGAATTGCGATAAAGAACACCTTTTTATCCATCAGATGGATGGCCACATCTGCCTTAAGCGGACCTTCTGTAAAAATGACAGTGGTGTTGCCGTCCAATTCAGGATTCTGCAGCGGGAAGTGACAGCGGGACACCGTTTCGGTCACAGCGCCAGGAAGATCGCCCCGGTGCATGGTCATATACCGCAGGTTGCCGGTATCCAAGCGGATCTGGCAAATGACAATTTGACCATGCATATTGCGGGTAGGGATCAGAATACCCGGAACGCAATAGCAGCACCAGGACTTCCCAAACTTGAAGAATCCAGGAACGCCATCCAGGTCATATCCCATATTTGTCAGAGAAACACCGATCATGAGTCCAATGACAGTTAATTTCGGCGGCCGCCAGCTTCCAAAAGATTCCCGGGTGCGGTCATCGCCGCCCTCCCGCTGATACAGATCCAGGTACTGCGCGGCGTCGGGAATGTTTTCAGGGATCGAGCGATAGCCGTTCCGTTCAATTGCTGCGGCAGTGAGTCCTCGCTTTATCAAGTTTCGCCGATGGACAGGCTGCAGCTGCAGTGCGGGCAATGTCAGCATTGCCTCATAGACCTCGTTCAGCCGGTCATCCCGACAGCGGCGTACCTTAGGCGGGGCTGGCCTTGCAGTGGAGGAGGGATGGGCAGTGCGATCCTCTCCGCCCATAAAGCTATTCATTTCCCTCCATACCATGGACTTTTCCTGCTTTGTGGCGTACCGGGGCAATTCCTGCCCCAGAACGTACAGGGAGAAGAAATGCAGCATATAGCCGCCTTGACCGCATTTCGGGCATTTCCATGCCCCCATTTCTTCGTCAAAGTGCAGATGCCGCTTCTGCTCGCCGCAAAATGGGCAATTCAGATTGTTTTTTCGCGTATACTCCAGACCAAGGCGGTCCAGCATTTGTGAAAAAGTGTATGGCTGCATTTTGGACCTCCTTATGAATATTGTATCAGCGAAGCTGCTTAGGCGCCTGCCCGGCGTACCGACAGGCTTCTTCGTAGAGCGCGACGGCAGCATTATGCGCCGGAAGGATGGACGGCGTTACATTTTTCATCTCTGCCAGCCAGATCACAGATTTCGGACTGCATAGCAGCACCTCGCCCATAGTTTTGCCCTTAATATCGGGTTTGTTCAGTGGGCAGACAACAGCCCGTGGGTCAGGACTGCCGCCTATTTGCAGCGGCTGCGCCTGGGAAGGCGCGGCGGGGGAAAAATATCCGCCCTGCTGCTGGGGCTGGAGACTCGGCGCTGCAAGCTGCGTGGCGCTGGTGGGAAGCGGCAAAAAACTGGTATCAGGAAGTCCGTTTCCGGTCGGCGGGAGCTGGCAGCGAGAAATGATGCCGAAACCGGCGTTGGTCAGCGCGGCGCTTTTGGCCATGCCGCGAGCCAGGTGCGCGGCTGCGTCCATCTCCGTCACATTGCCTATCTGAAAACACTGGACGGATACGGCGCTCCCTTTCAGCGTTTCACCGATATAGACATAGGCTTTCGCTTCGCAGATGACGAAGTCGCCAAAGGAGTGGAAGTGCAGCTCATCGCAAAGAATGCGCCCTTCCAGAGAATTGACTGTGCAGTACTCGTAAAAGAGCATGGCTTTATCTTCGGCGGTGATAAACAGTGCTGTAGTTCCGTCTGTTTCCGTGCTGGCTTTCAGTTCTGGGGAGAAACTGACATTCAGCAAGGTGCTGTTTCGGTGAAAAGCATTTCGGATGGATTCAGGGATACTAAGACTTGCGATGTCGATGTTACATGCGATATTCATTTGTTGGCAACCTCCTGTCGTTTTCTTTCGATTGCTGCTTGTGCTGTTCGTATAACGGGAAGGGCGTTTGCCATTTCCCACAACCGGACAAAGCGTTCCACAGCCACCATTGCGGCGGCGAAGTCGTCCGCAGAGAGATTGATGCTTGCGGTAACGGTATTGAACGCCTTGGAAGCGTCATGGGCGGTGGAGCCGTTTGCTTTCTGCTTAAGCGGCGCCATGAAGTTCTGGATTTGAACCAGCCAGGGATAGCGGCTGACTTCTCCGGTATTCCGCAAGGGCATATACGCCACATACAGTTTGGAAACCGGGACATTGCCAGAACGATCTTTCCGATAGGGATTGTTTTTCTCAGTCATGTACTCGAAAAAAGGTTTCCCGGCGGCATCCTGGCGCGTGGCGTTTTGCAAATACTGTTCTGCAGCTGCAATTTCTGCAAAGGGAATGGCTTTCACACCATTTCCGCACTCTGGCGCGTTTGTCCACTTCCGCAGCATATTCACAGCGGCCATGACGGCATCGGATAATCCAGAGGTCTTCCGGGTGGAAAACTTGCCAAGACGTGCGTCAATCGCCGCTTGATAGAGTGTGGCAAACACCTCTACGTCCAGGTTGCATCGTGCGGTCACTGACTGTTCGCCAGTTCCTTTGGAGTAATCGCAGATGGTTACCTGAATGGTGGAGTTGGCGGAATGCTCCTTGCCGCCGCACCCATGGATGTTGGCATAGTCCGCCATCCTAGCCACAACCAGTTTGGAAGAAAAATCAATGACCTTATCTTTTCCGTTGATTTTATAAATCTTAGGACTGATGAAGGCAGCTTGGCTTTGCTCTTGCGGGGGACTGGGGGGCGCAGGCGCGGCTGTTGGATTGCTGGGAACCGTATTCTGATACACCGGCTTTTGTGCGGCAGAGTATGCAGGGATAGCAGGTGCAAAGTTCTGTACCGCAGGTCCGACCTGAGGATAGGCGCCGGGATACGGATTGCCGCCGGCTTGCGGCAGGAAGCTGGGGCTTTTCTTAGTGGCATACATAGTTTATTCCTCCTTGAGTCTGGACAACTGTTTCCGCACACGCTGAGAAATAACAACCAGCATGACGGAGAGATAGAGCGCGTATAGTGCGATCATGACGCCCAGGAGAAGCACTAGGATTCCAAACACAATGCCGAGCAGCCCGCAGGTGGCGACTACAAGGCATCCTATGGAAAACTCTGTCAGGATGCCGAGGCAGATTATCTGCTTTGCATACCGTACAAGAATTTGCATTTCCCAGCGGATTTCCTTTCGGACATCGGCCAGCGGGGTGGCGTGATTTGTGTTCCTGACTACCTGAAGGGCGCAGGTCGTGTTACTGTTGTTCATAGTCTTTTGATCCTCCTTTATTTGTTTGTGAATATAAAAAAGTTGTCCGTTTTCCAGAAAATGGACAACGGACAGCTTTGTTTATGGGGGCATGGTGCGGTGAGCTTGAAAAGTGGTGAAAATACAAAAAGCCGATACTACTCCCATACTTGGGGTAATATCGGCTGAAAATAGGATGCGCCTGTAGAAGGCCGCTGGTCATTCCATAGATAAAAGTTCTTGAATATAATTCAATTATAATCGCAGGATGGAAGAATGTCAAGGATGGATTTCCTGATTGTATGCGTGTAATGATATGCCGCCTGCTATTATGGGATTGATACAGGAATGGCGGGTCGAGAGAGAAACCTCCCGACCCGCAGGTAAAGTGTTCCGTTAAGGTGTACGGTTGTGTAATCCTTTCGTTTGCAAACGGCGGATAAGCGGCCGCAAAATCAACGGGAGGTGGGGTTGGACTCCTGCTGAATGGCGCTTTCCCTTGTTGCTTTTTTGGCACGGTAGTACATTTGCAAGTACTCCTTCTGCGTGTAATGATGGTAGGACTCGTGTCGATCTGTTTCCACCATATCATGCGGGGCGCCGTACAAACAGAGAGAAAACAGGCTTCCCGGTTTCTCCAGTTCCCGAATTTGGAGGTTGGTAAAATACTGGGAGGCATTGTCGTAATCCAGAAGAACATTATAACATTTCCCGTTTTGGATGCGTTTGAATACCTGATGCACGCCCTCGATCCACTGCTCCGGCGTATCCTGGGGCAGCGTGATGACGGCGCAGACCCGATACTCGTCGTAGGGATTTGGAAGTGATGTGGCTACGTGGAACCTTGTCACAGGCGCGGATTGGAACTCCACCCGGATACCGACCGCAGATTCGATGTTGCCTTTTGATAATCGCATAGGAATGCTCCTTTCAGAATAAAAATAGGGAGGCAACAAATGGTTCTGCCTCCCTTTGTGTTCGTCCCTATCGGGACGCGGTTCAGGTGATGCTCCTGCGAACCAGGCGCACCAACGTCTTTGGTAGTGTGTTCAGATTCTGAATACTCAGGAATCCAGTTCCATAGATGTTTTCGATAACTTCTTGATCGCTGTCAATGGCAGCGCCGTAAATTTGCAGACCTTTTTTTCGGTATTCCTTCAGTGCCGCTTGGATATCCTCCACGGCGGCTTGTCCTGCATATCCTTTGTGATATGGCGCACCATCGCTGATGACCACCAGCAGCTTCACCTGTTCAGGACGTTGGGAAAGCAGTTTGGCACAAGAGCGGATGGGGATGCCGTCTCGGTTGGCGCCGGCGGTGATCATTCCAGCCAGGGCAAATCGATCCTCGTCAGGAGCGGTTCCGATGAAATCCTTATAGATATACAATTTTGTGCTGGAGGCACCGTTGGTGTGATGTCCGGCGATCAGACAGGGGATACCAATGTGACTGGTAAACCGCTCCAACAATATTGCCGCTTTCCTGGCGTACATCAGTTTACTGCCGGCCATAGATCCGCTTTGATCCACCAGCACTGCTACAGCCATATCTGGAAGATCCGCAGGCAGACGCTTTTTGGAGAAATATCGGCGGTCAGGCCGATACATATCCGTTGCCTCAATGATGGGTCCATAGGCGCGGTGGCGATCCATATCCTCGTCGTTCATGTCCCGCAGCAAGGCCAGCATCTCCCTGGTAAGGTTGCGCTCGATGGATGCGACTTCCTCAAAGATTTTGCGGTACAGCTGCTTTTCACTATCAGAAGTGCTGAACTTTTGCACCACTATTTCCTGGATGTCGGAATGGATCAAGGGGCAATTTTGACTACGGATGGCATCCATCGTGGCCTGATTTAGTTCGTGCTGTACCTGGGAGGCAGCTATATCGTTGGAAATCTGTGTCAGCAGGCTGGAAAAATTTCCGGTGTTCACGGCGGACGGGTCAGAGCCCTTGCCGGTGCAATTCTTTGGCGCCGGATTGATGCCTGCGGCACGCTGCGCCCGCTGCAGCTGTTCCTGGAGCGAGTTGGCGATCTCGGATGGATTGGCGGTGGCCGGAGTCTCTGGTGTACCTCCAGGCTGCGTGTTTACGCTGCCGGAGGGAAGAGAAAGTGTGGGAGAATTGCCATTGGCAGGTGATGAAGCACCGTTACCGGAGGGAGAGGCGCTTTGGGGCTGGGTGGGCTGCTTCAATTGGGCACCCGCCTGCGGCTGCTGGAACATTTGCCGGATAGCAGGCCAGTAACAGAGCATGACCGCATTGAGGATATCCCATCGAGCGGCGTAATCATCTGCGTACAGTGCTGCCTCCAGAAGCGGCTCCAGTCTGCGCATATTTTCCAGCCATGCCAGGACCTCCGGGGTCTCTTGCCCGATTTGGTATTCACCAAACAGCAGGTATTCCAGGATCAGCGTACTGAGGATGCTGGCATCAGGCCAGTTTTCCTGCATCATTTTGCGAATGGAGGGAACCAGGCGAAAATGTTCTTCGCCTACGGCTGTGATGCTGTCCGCGATCAAGCCGGGGAAGCGCTGCTTCATGGAGAATTCGTCATGGCCATCATCCAGACAATTGGACAGGGACGCATAAACAGAAGCGATGGCTTTGCCGTGCCCGTCAGACATGGCCTTTTGCAGTTCCTCATAGGCAGCGGCGTATTCCGGCTCTTTCGGGAAATGCCCCGGCAGAGAGCCTGCCTGGATCTGTTCTATGTAGTTGCTGAAAAGATCAAAGTCGGTAAAGAGCATATGGGATATCTCATGGAACAAAATCCCCATGTTTACCTGAAAACGTCGTTCCAACAGCTTTGGGTTGCGTGCAAGGGCTGTACCGGTATTCCAGGTGATTTTCCGCCCATCTGTAAATGCGGTGGTTTTGCTGTCCGGCTGGTAAAGGATATGGATGTCCGAAAGACTATGGTTCCCAAGGAGGAAGCGGGCGAGCGTATTTGCATAATGCTGAAATGCGGAGGACAGGAAAAACTCCTGATCGCTCATGGTTGCTGCGATCTGCTTGCCTCGCCGCAGGACTGCCAAGCGGATATCTTCATTGCTTCGTAATATTTTTCCCATGGTCTTGTCCTCCTTTACGCCAAGGCTTGCAGCGCGGAGAGAATATCCCGCTGATTCTCTGGGTCAGAGGTCGCCTTGGATACTACGCAGTCTTTTACATTTTCCATCAAGGACTCAACACCATCGCATAGAAGCGCTTGCACTAGACACTCATACTCCACAGGGGAGATGGAGCCTTCCGTAACGGAATTCTGTACGCAAAAGACTCGAACGGCCTCCCAGTAGTTATATGCGGTATTCAGCAGCTTTTCATCCGAACAGCCGGTATTCCGCCTGGCGCGCTCAATGAGATGTTCCTTGGAGAGATCTCCGGAATCAATGATGCAGCCGTTCCGGCGGATCACGGAGGGATCGATGGCGCGGCAGGACTCGTAGCCCACATTGTCGGTCATAATGCAGATGGCTTTTGGGTGGCGTCTGGCCAGACTGCCGTCCAGCAGGGGGATTACAGCGCCGGGGCGGTTAAATTCATTGAGTCCTACCAGCACGCCGGGCTTGCGGATACGGCTGACCTCCTGCACCTCAATGATATAACCGTTGACCATTGCTTTGGTGTAGTTGGAGATCACATGAACAAACTCCGGCTTTTTGCTTTCGGAAGACGGCACTATGGCAGCGAGCTTCTTACGCAGAGGTTCTTCGCTGAGAAATGCGGAGCGAAGATCCGAAAACAGCCAGCACAGCTCGTCCACATCCATATCCCTCTTTTCTCCAAGGAGCATCTCCGCCATTTCGGGAAGGTCGGAAAACATCGCCATGGAGAAAAAGCTGCGGTTATTGAGCAGAGCGAGCCGTTCACTTTCGGGCAGACTGCTCAGGTGTGCCATTGCCTCCACAAAGTAGGGAGGACGCTCCGCTGGGCAATCTGCATCCGCCTCTAAAGCAATGCCGGGATTGGTTGCCGGGACAATGGTGGATTTGAAATCCTGGGTTTCAGTGTCTGTATTGCAGGTAAAGGTCAGGAAAGGCATATTCAGAATGCAGGCAAGCTGCTGTGCTCCTGTGGATTTACCATAGCCGGTTCCCGCCCGCCACATCACATTTACCACGGGATTCAGGCTGCTTTGAGTATCGCAAATGCGCTTGGCAAAACGGAGCACTTCCGGCATTACCGGCATATCGTCTGGAAACTGCGGAATCAGCAGTTGCTCCATAGACGTCCAGGATCGACCCTGGGAGTAGGAAGAAAAGGCGTTTTTCGCGTCACCAATGGTAAGGTGGCGGGAAACAAAGACAGCGCGTTTCCCGCTGGTTTCCAGGTATTGGGGAACCCAGCCGTTTACAGAGTTCTGACAAAGAAAAGCGCCGCGCTGCTTGCTGCCGGAAAAGAAAGAGGCGTCCACTTCTTCAGGGGCAGAACTGCTGTCGGAACCAAAGTCAAGAATCATATGCTGATCCAGAATGACTTTAATGGCGTCCAGGTAATACAGGTGCTGCTGGGTAAGCTGTGGGATCAGATCCTTACTGACCCAGTTGGGGAGATCCTTCAGTTCGTTTTCCAGTTCGGATACCGTCTGACGGATTTTTTCCTGCCCCTGATTTCGGTCAATGTCCAATACGGCAGGCAGCAGCACCAGAGCAAGAGCAGTCATATCCTCCGCATCCAGGCTTTTCATTGCCACAGTCTGAGCATGATCCAAGGGGTCGTTGGTTGGAATTTGGGAAATTCGCACGGAACTTCCCACGCAGCTTGCCAGCAGCGTGGCACCATTGGTCTTCTTCATTTCCAGGTAATATGCCCGCTGGTTGGAAATAGTGGCGGTGCTGATTAAGAGGTAGTCTCTGTTGGTATTGTTATCCGTATAACAGCGTACTGCCTCCAGAATAGGGGTTTGTAGGGAGACGATGGTAGGGATGGAATTTTGTTGTAAGGGGTAATTGTAAGGGGAGGTGGCTTTTTCCCCGAATGGAATGTTCTTGTCAAGCAAGTTCCAGGGGGGAGTGAGGGGAATGCCTTTCAGACGGGCTAAGAACGCTGTGTGTAATTTGGATTTTGCCATGATGTTGTTTCTCCTTTTCTGAAAAATTTGTGTGGAATGGGTAATATATAAAAAAGCCGCCTGCCAACCGGGGAATGGATGACAGACGGCTTTGTTTATGCTGTGCAAAATACTGGTAATTTTGAAATGGTAGAGAATGAAAAAAGCCGACGCTACACCTAGAATCATGGTGTAATGTCGGCAAAATATAGGACGCGGATGTAAAAGGCCGCTGGTAACGTGTAAAAAAGAGTCCTTAA
>DVKX01000024.1 GCA_018715805.1 Candidatus Faecousia intestinigallinarum
CCGCAGGAGCAAGAGCGTTTATTTGACCGAAACGGGCAAGGAATACGCCCAGTCGCTACTCGAAAAGTATGGTATTGACGATTGGAAGTGAGGGACGGTGGCATGAAGAATCTGTTTGAACAGTCCCGTTCCCATTGGGTGCGGTATGACCGCTATGAGCTGAAAACTGCCGCTGATGGAAAGTGGTACATCACACCGGCCAAAGATGCGAAGCCCGATGTGTATAATCCCATGAAGGAAATGCCCGGCATGGTGCTGGACGCCCTCAATGTGGGGATGCTGATGATGGGCCGCAGGACGGACGTGGACGTGGAGACGGCGATTTTGGAATTTGTCTCCAAGTACGGCCTGCTAGGCCTAATGACAGCGCTGCCCACTACGCCGTCCTTTATGGACTACGAGGCGGTCTATCTGCCGAAGAACCACTTCATCAAGGCAGAGGCGATGGAGACAGAGGATTACCTGGCACTATTTTATCCTTTTGATCAGTTGGACGTGGTAAAACAGGGCGTAGAATCCGGCTGGACAGTTTCAAACGACCGCACGATGATCGCGCTGACCATGACCTTTGCCGACGAACCAATGGCGAAAACCATGAGTTTCCAGCGGGAGTATGCAGAACCCTACGATTGGATCGCCCAGCAGCTCAAAGACTGGGCCTTTACGCTGACGACCTCCATTTTGTACTACCATGATTACGATTCCATTGACGAGGAAACCCGCAGCCTGTACCGCAAGGCAATGGCAGCCTTTGGTGGGATCGCACCCAGCTACCATATTGAGCTGCTGGAAAAGCCGACAATCTACTGGGACTTCCATTCGCTTTTGCTGGGCATCCAGATGATGTTCAGCTTCATGCTGGTGGACGAGGCAAGGCCGCTGCGGCTGTGCAAGCACTGCCAGAAAGTGTTCATATCCAGCCGCGCAAATGCCGCTTTTTGCAGCGCACGGTGCAAGAACCAGTATAATGTTTATAAGAGCCGGGGAAAAGGCAGGACAAATGGAGGTGAAAAAGGATGACCAATGAACAGGGGATCACCCCATACGAAACCAGAGAGATTCTCTTTTATAAAACCGAGAACGGAGACGTGCGGGTGGAAATCCTGCTGTACCAGGAAAACCTCTGGCTGACACAGGCGAAAATGGCAGAGCTGTTTGAGGTGCAGAAAGCAGCGATTTCCAAACATCTGAAAAATATTTTTGAGTCCGGTGAGCTGAGCGAGGCCGCAGTTGTTTCCAAAATGGAAACTACTGCGGCGGACGGAAAACGATACAAGACAAATTATTATAATTTGGATGCCATTATTGCCGTCGGGTATCGCGTAAACTCCAAAAAGGCAACGATGTTCCGAATTTGGGCAAACAGAGTGTTGAAGGAGTTCATCATCAAGGGTTATGTGATGGATGATGCGCGGCTGCGCGACCCGGAGAACTTTTTCGGCAAGGATTATTTCGAGGAACAGCTGGAGCGCATTCGGGACATTCGGGCCAGCGAGCGAAGGTTCTACCAGAAAATCACAGACATCTATTCCCAGTGCAGCGCCGACTATGATGTGGACAGCCCGATCACAAAGGAGTTTTTCGCTACGGTACAGAATAAACTTCACTATGCGGTTACCCATCACACCGCAGCCGAAATCGTATACGAACGTGCCGACAGCACCAAGCCTAATATGGGGCTGACCATATGGAAAAATGCTCCAAAAGGGCGTATTCGCAAAGCGGACGTCACTGTGGCCAAAAACTATTTGAACGAAACAGAAATGCGGAATTTAGACGAGATCGTAACCATGTACCTGGATTATGCAGAACGGCAGGCCCGCAGAGGCAACGTCATGTATATGGCTGATTGGGTCAAGCGTCTCGATGCATTCTTACAGTTTAATGAGGAAGACATTCTGCGCGACAAGGGCAAAGTGACCGCCGCCATCGCCAAAGCCTTTGCCGAGAAGGAGTTTGAAAAGTTCCGTGTTTTGCAAGATAGAACCTACCAGAGCGATTTTGACCGGCTGGTTGCGGAAACAAAAACGGAGGATATAACGGAATAATCTCAGAAAGAAAGCCCACGCTGTCGGAGCCGTCCCGGCAGTGTGGGCCTTTTGAGATATTATGTATGTTTCCCTTTGCTCTTTAACTGCTCATGGGCTTCCTGCTGGACAATCAGCCCTGCCGAAAAGCCGTATTTGAAATGGCTCTCGCTTTCTTCGCACTGAGCAATGGTGGTCTGCGACCGAAGTTCCTGCACCAGTGCAAAGTCCTCCTTACTGAGTCGCCGGGACAACTGATCCATCAGTTTTTTCACAGGCTTTCATGGCCTTGCGGTATGTCGGCGTTGTAGTCACAACGGTTTCACATGGGTAAAACTCCCCATTGTACATAGCTTCCAGGATCATCCGTCTCCCTCCCTCAGCAGTAAATTAGCTCTGCCAGGACGATCTCCTCTGACCGGCTATGGATGCTGTTCATCCGGCGCACCCACTCCATCTGATGGGCAGATTTCAGGGCCTCAGTTACGCCTTCCTGGCGCATCATGG
>DVKX01000025.1 GCA_018715805.1 Candidatus Faecousia intestinigallinarum
TCCGTTGATAATGTGGGAACGGTAAAAATCGTATCCCAACGGACAGGAACAACGTCAGTGCAGATCAGTAGGAAAAATGCTTTTCATGTATCGTCAACCTGGCAGCAGAATAAGAAGCGCATAAGCCAGACGGGAACACGCCTTTTTGTTGAGTATTTTTTTAGTTTTATGACAAATTCATTTATGGTATTTGCTGCCTGCCTGAATGGCCTCCGCCCGATAAAGCTGCTCCAGAACCATCACCCGCACCAAATGGTGGGGAAAGGTCATGGGACTCATGGACAGACGGAAATCCGCCTTGTCCTTGATTCGCTGGGCAATGCCGAAGGATGAGCCGATGAGGAAGCAGGCGCTGCTCTTTCCGGCGTTCTTTACCCCTTGGAGCTTTTCCGCCAAAGCCTCGGAGGAGAGCAGCTTCCCCTCCGGCGTCAGCACGCAAAGCCATGCGCCTTTGGGAATTCTGGCGAGCAGAAGATCCGCTTCTTTTTCCAGACCGGCGGCTATCTCAGCAGGGGAGGGGCTTTCCGGCAGGCGGTATTCCGGCAGCTCCACAAGATGGAACTGACAGTAGCCTTTCAGGCGCTTTTCATATTCTGCTGCGGCAGACAAATAGAACTTCTCCTTCAGCTTGCCAACAGTCAATAACGTGATTTCAAACATAGCACCGCCTCCGCCTGGGAGTATACCATAGCAGAGGCAAAAACGCAATAGCAGCGCGTAGAGAGCAAAAAGGGTGGAACACTAAGGAGCGGGAGGTGAAAACCATGAATCAGCGGAAAATCCATCCGGTGCCGACGCCGGAGGGAAAGCCGGGGATGCAGAATGTTATCCACACAGACCCGCTGGGCAGCTACACCGGCCGCCCGGACGATATTTACGATGTGCCTGTGCAGGATGCGGACGACCTGTAACCCCATATTGACGGCGGGGATTGCCTCCCCGCCTGACCATTCCAACGGTATTATTTGCTGCGTTCCTCAAGGTATTTTTTCCGGGTGGCCATACCGCCCCGGATATGCCTTTGGGCTTTGTTTTCATCCAATACCCGCCGCACCTGCTCGTAGAGCCGCTTGTTGTATTGGGGGAGCTTCTGCTGCAAATCCTTGTGCACCGTGGATTTGGAAATTCCAAAGTGTTGGGCGGCTGCCCGAACGGTGGCGCCAGTCTCGATCATGTACACAGCCAGCTCTCGGGCTCGCTCCTCGATCGTATCCGCCATAGGCTTCCCTCCGATGCTGTGTGCTACCGGAATAAGACTATGTGCGGGAATCTTAAAATATGCGTTCTTGACAGTGAGGGGGGAAAGAGGATATAATAAACCCATGATTTGCGGCGCGCGGAGGCAGACAATGATCTCATTTCAGAATGATTACAGCGAAGGCTGCCACCCAAAGATCCTAGAGCGGCTGACCCAAGAGAACTGGAAGCAGCGTCCCGGCTATGGTACGGACGATATTTGCGCCCGAGCGGCGGAGCAAATTCGCTCTCTATGTGCCAACGAAGATTTGGCGGTGCATTTTTTGGTGGGAGGAACCCAGACCAATGCTACGGTGATTGCGGCTGCCCTGCGGCCGCATCAAGCGGTGATCGCGGCGGAGAGCGGACATATCCATGTCCATGAAACCGGTGCTGTGGAGGCTACAGGTCATAAAGTATTGGCCGTATCCAGTCAGGATGGAAAGCTGCGGGCAGAGGACGTGCGGCGGGTGCTGGAAAAGCACACCGATGAGCATATGGTGCAGCCCAAAATGGTGTATATTTCCCATCCTACGGAATTGGGAACGCTGTATTCCCGGCAGGAATTGGCATCCCTTCGGGCGGTGTGCAGGGAAAACGGCCTTTACCTATTCTTGGATGGCGCGCGGCTGGGGTATGCGATGGCTTCCGCAGAGAATGACGTGGTATGGCAGGATCTTGCCTGGCTCTGTGATGCGTTTTATATCGGCGGTACGAAGGTGGGCGCGCTATTGGGCGAGGCAGTGGTGATTGCCAACAAAGAGATTTCCAGAGACTTCCGCTATGCCGTCAAGCAGCGCGGCGGTATGCTGGCAAAGGGCTGGTTGTTGGGTGTGCAGTTTGATACGCTGTTCCAAAACGAGCTTTATGTGGAAATCGCCAAGCATGCCGTCCATCTGGCGGACAAGCTCCGCAAGACCTTGCATATGTGCGGCTATCCGCTGCTGCTGCCGGGGAGCACCAACCAAGTTTTCCCGGTATTTTCGGATAGTGTGCTGGCAGAACTAGAAAAAGACTTTTGCTTTACGTTCCAGCAGCGGATAGATGAATGTCATCAGGCGGTTCGCATCTGCACCAGCTGGGCGACCAAGCCGGAAGATGTAGAGGCGCTGTGCAGCAAACTGACGCTGCTCTGCGCAGAGAAACAGGAAAGGAATCCCTATGGAGATCAATAAAAAGACGCTGCGGACAATATTCCTGGGCGCGGCGGGATGTATCATTTTATATTGGCTGCTGCACGAGACAGAACGGGTACAGAGTTTCTTTACCACCGTGACCAACATTTTTTCTCCTTTTGTAGCGGGCGCGGCGCTGGCTTTCGTGCTGAATGTGCCGATGCGATCCATTGAGAGGCTGCTGGTGGATATCCGCAGTACGGCGCTGCGCCGAACCATCGCGCTGCTGCTGACGCTGCTGGCCTTTGTGTTGATTCTGGCCTTTGTTTTCTATCTGCTGGTGCCGCAGCTTGTGGCTACCATAGAGTCTCTGGTGGCGCAGCTTCCGGCGTTCTTTGGGGGAATTGTGGCGAAAATCAACAGCTTTTTGCAGGATAACCCCCAGGTGATGGAATGGGTGACCAATAATACTGAGTGGGAACGGATGAACTGGAGCAACATTATCCAGCAGGCCACCACCATGGTGGGCAACAGCCTGTCCGCTATTGTAAACGGGGCGTTCTCCGCCATTGGCAGCGTCGCGGGCGCTATGGTGGAATTGGTGATCGCCGTAGTATTTGCTTTCTACAGCCTCTATCGTAAGGAAACGCTGTCCCGGCAGGCTCGCCGCTTAGTATATTCGTTTCTTCCGGAAAAATTTTGTGATGCATCTGTCCGTGTACTGCGTATGACCAATTCCGCATTTGCCAATTTTATTTCCGGACAGTGCCTGGAGGCGTGCATTTTGGGCTGCCTGTTCGCTGTGTCCATGGCGATTTTTCGGATGCCCTATATCCCTTTGGTCAGCGTGCTGGTGGCGGTGACGGCGCTGGTGCCCCTGGTGGGCGCGTTTGTGGGCTGTGCCCTGGGTGCGTTCTTTATTCTGGTGGATGACCCGCTGCTGGCAGTGTGGTTCGTGGTGATGTTCCTGGTGCTGCAGCAGATTGAGGGAAATGTGATCTATCCCAGAGTGGTGGGCGTTTCCATTGGCCTGCCTGGTATGTGGGTGCTGATGGCGGTGACTGTGGGCGGCGAACTGATGGGCATAGCTGGTATGCTGATTATGATCCCCATCGCATCCGTGGCATACGCGCTGCTGCGGGAAATCACTGGAAAGCGCCTGGAAGCCCGGGGAATCCCCCCGGAGAAGCTGCTGGATCAGCCCCCGGAACTGCGCTCCCGCATCCGGGAGAAGCGGGCGGAATCCCGAAAGAAGCGGGAACATAAAAAACGGATGAAATTTAAGAAAAAGCAATAAGCAGCATTCCCCACCTGCCGTTCAGCAGGTGGGGAATTGTTATATCCGAGAAAATTCGTAGTTTTCAAAAAGCAGCCGATCACCCACATCGATGCCAAAGGGCAAGAGAGCAATGGCCACCTCTGACTCCACCCCAGTGGCATCATATTTTATCAAGACGTAATCGCCCCGAATGTCCATCACGGTACAGTACATTGGCTTATTCTCCTTTGGGTTGTTTTTGTGTAAAATTTCTTTACGGTCGTATCTCTGTAGCGGATACAGCCGTTTTTTACTTTCTCCGCATCAGATTTTTGTTGGCGGTCAGGGGAATGGCGGTCAGGAGGGTGAGCAGGGACATCAAAATCAGGTGGGACAGGGTGAGGACTGGGGCGGTGCGCAGCATATTGGCCTCCAGGGGGATGTTCACATTCACCGAAGCCATCAGCCGAGCTGCCACCTGCTCCCAGACCAGCGCCCCCGCCAGTCCGCCCAAAATGCTGCCGGGGATCAGAATCCCCAGGGCGCTGATGAGGATGTGCTGCACCTGCTTATGCGGATTCGCTCCTAGGCTGGCCATGGTGGCCAGGGTACGCCGCTGCTGGAATGGGAACAGTACCAAGAACAGCACCATCACCACGGCGTAGGCCGCAACGCCAATGTACAAAGCGTTGGAAGAGACGCCTTCATAGGAATTCAGCCCATTCAAAATCTCGGTATAGCCCTGATCCATACAGACCAGCAGGCCGGGATAGCCCGCTTCCTCCTGGAGCCGCTGGACTTCTTCCAT
>DVKX01000026.1 GCA_018715805.1 Candidatus Faecousia intestinigallinarum
ATGACGGAAAGCGTGCCGCCATAGGCTGCATCGACCTCACAATAAATCCGAATGTCCGTACTCAGGCAGGCGTCTGGATCATCAAAATCAACCCCGATCTTTTTGCAATATTCATCAACTTCGCCGCAGGCCATCATAAGTTGCTGCGAAAGCCTTCTCCTGCGATCCAGAAGTTTAAGCGCATATTTTGGAACGTTTTTTCTCATGAAGTTACCTCCTTTGCAAATTGGAAAAGGGAGGGGAAAATCCCCTCCCAGGAATCAATAATAGTAGCTGTATACCATGGACAGCAGCGCTGTTATGGTTTCGGCCACAGCTACATAGATGAGCATATTGATCAGCCTGTGCTTGTACAGACTGGTATGCTCCGCGTCCATCTGCATCTTGATCGCGCAGTAGATCCCTCGCGCTGCGCCTGCCAGTGGGTTCAAGATGAGGATGACGGTAATGATGCTCCGCAGACCTTTCATCGCTATGCTCCTACAAAAGATTTGGCCGCCATGGCCAGGGTGTAGATTTTTCCACCGCCGCCTCCGCCGGAGCTCAGCATGAATTGGGAGAGCAGCTTGGGCGCTTTGAATGCGGCGACTTCCAGAGCGATCCCAAGCACCAGGTTCATAAATGTCAGATCGGCAATCACCCGTAGACCCAGCGCGATCAGGAAATACTGCACTAAGCCTGTAATCATCAGACGAAACAGGCACTGGATGTACGGTTTCCACATCCCGCCGTCTGAGTCTACCAGACCCACCGCCGCCAGGGGTACGCCCAGGCGGAATACCAGCAGCTCCACACCGCGCCCCAAAGCCTGAAAAAGCACCATCATCAGCACAATTGTGTAGACCACCATCATAATGAGCATGGAAAGTCCCATCTCCGGCGAGGTATTCAGCGCTTCAACGGCAATCTCCAGTCCGAGATCCAGGTCGGCTTCCGGCAGTGAGAAGGCGTTCAGAATCGCCTTGGATAGCTCTTGAACCACTGCTACAACAATGTCGTAGATCGGGGGAAACGCGATTGCGGTTAGTAAGGCAAAGACCGTGTTTTTCACCAGCTCCACCGGGGAAACCTCTGATTCTCCGTCCATCCAAAGAATATAGACCTTAAAGCCTTTCCACAGCAGCTTGGCCGCCAGCAGGACGAGCAGAACGCCGTAGAGGTAGATGAAGGCGTTCTGAATATGCGTTCCGGTAAGTACGTAGCTGCTGGTTTCAATATTCTCAATATAGAACGGCATGTATATGGATTCATGCAAGACGCCTTCCATTGCTTCCAGGAGCATCTTCAGGCTCTGATCCATCAGAAACCGCTGGAAGAAATCAGTAAATATGATCCACATAGGCGCTTATTTGTAGTAGGAAGCGACCAGGGAGATAACGCCGCTAAGAAGACCGCCTGCCACGCCCCAGATAATGGCGTTGGCAATGCGCTTGCTCCAGAGCTTCCCATCCTGCTCGTCCGCCATTTGCTTGCGAATAGCGAACACAATAGCGCATACGCCGCCGGTCGCAATGGACATCGCCGCAGCAACAGTGGCAATGTCCTGCAAAAGCGCGGTGGTACCGGCAACGATAGGACTGCTCTCCAGGCTGGAGGCGCTGGCAGGGACGGCCAGCAGGGCGATGACGAGAGCCGTGAGTGCGATCCGCAGTCCCCGGCGGGTGTGTTTGTGTTTGGTTAGATTACTCATTTGTTTGTTCCTCCTATGTATTCTTTGTAGCCGTCCCAGTAAGAGACGGCGGTGCTGCGTACCGGGCGCTGCGTGCTCCGATACTTTTTGAGCCGTTGGTTGTGTTCCGGATCGCCCATCCCATAGAGATCCTGGAATATGGTCTGGGACACATCGGGAGCATACATGATCGCCGGGTCGCACCGGCTGGTCACCAGCTGATAGGGTCGCTGGATGCGCTTGAGTTCCTCCATGGTCAGCAGTTCCCGCCCGGTGAGGCCATAGCTGGCGGAGGACTGGCCGCCGGTGGAGGCGGACAGGTTGGGGGATTTTACGGTATACTTGCCCAGCTTTTCTGAGAGGGTTCTCAAGGTGTCCGGATTGTCGGTCTGAAGGTAGACCCAGGTCTCGCAGTTGGAGAGGATGGTCTTGCCCAGCTTCTCGCCATAGCGTTCGTATACCTGGTTGTCGTCCTGCACCACCAAATGGAATCGGATCCCGCGTCCACCGCCTACGGTGATTGCTTTGTCGAAATCGGGAATGCGGACGAAGTTTCCAAACTCATCGCAGAAGAACTCCACCCGCCGGGGCAGTCGCCCGCCGTTTTCGTCCGCCTGCTCTACCAGAAGCTGGTATTGCTGATAGACGAACAGAGAGGCCAGGGGGTAGTAAGTGGATTTAGCGTCCGGCAGGATCAGGAAAATTGCCCGCTTTCGCTCCCCGGTAGCCAGATGATCGAACTCAGTTACGGAGGTCATAGCATGGATACCGGGATCCGTAAACAAGTCCAGGCTGGTGATGGAGGAGGTGTAGAAGCTGCCTCGCATTTTTTCTGGGGCAATCTGGGCAATGGCCATTGCCGTGTGCAGCGGAGAATCCTCCGAAAGAGATCGCAGCCAGGGAATCAGGGGGATCTCATTGACGCCTTCCCGGGCGGCGCACATAGTGGCCAGGAAATGCCGGGCGTTGGACAGGTTCTGCCACTGAGGCCGGCCGAACTCAATGGCGGCGGCGAGAATGGCCACCGTGGTAATGGAGCGCTCTCCTTTTGTCCACATGGGGTCAGCGTTGGAGTTTTCCTTGTCTGGCGCCAATATTTGCACTATATCCCGGGCAGCCTGAACTGCCCGGGGAAGATCGCCCATATTGACGGCGTCCAGCACGGGCTGCAGGAAGTTATACCGGTGAGATCGCTCCGGGTGGGCAAAGTCCAGGGCGATGACCTCGTAGTCCAGCCGTTCCAGGAAAGGCTTTGTGTAGAGATACAGTTCTGCCTTGGGGTCGGTAATGACCATACTCTCTCCAGCCAGTGCGGTGAGGCCGATGGATTCCAGTACCAGATGCCTGGTTTTGCCGCACCTGGTCGCGCCGATGATTAGACTGTGGGTATCATCCGCGTTGTAGTACTGGATCTGGCCGCTGGGGTCGCAGCCCAGCGCCAGTCCGCCCGCTGCCGGGAAGCTACTCCCGGCGAGTCTTGATTTGGATTTGTGCATTGGCGATCTCCTTTCTATCCTGCCGTCCTGCTTCCAGCAATGCCTGGAGCGCCGGATCTTCTTTGGAAATCTGCCATATGGCAAAGACCTTTCCAAAGCGCTTTTTGGGCAGCCAACGGGCAGTGCCGAACTGCCCCTGACCATCTGCTTGCGGGGTAAAGATGTCCGGGGTGATCTGCTGCATATTAGAGCGGTATTTGAGATAGCTCCCGGTAAAGAGTACCCAAGCCAGCGCCAACACCACGCCAGCGCAGCCCAGCAGATAGAAGCGCATGGCTTTCCCTCCCTGGAGCACCGCAGCCCAGCCTTCCCAGGGCTTCCAGGTCAGATCTTCCAGTTCCCGGCGGAGGATGCAATCCACATCCGCCGCTAGGGGTGGGAGTAACAGCGTTGCCGCCATCAGCAGCACGCCCAATCCCACCAACCATCGTTTTTGCATAACATTCCTCCTTCTAAGATGGATAATCGCCCTCCCAGGCGCTTGCCGCCGCCTGCGTGGCTGCCCGATCCTTTTTCGCTTCTCGGGATTTGTCGTTACTGCGCCATCTTCGACTGCTTCTGGCCTGCATGGCGGCCGCCTGCTGCTGGAACGCCGATTGGGAGACCAGGCGCATCATGTCCAGCAGGAGCATGGCACTGCCGGTGCGGAACATCTCGTCCGTCCAGCCCGCGTCCTTCCGAACGGCGTCCAACACACGCTCTCGGATGGCGTCCCGGGCTTTCCTCAAGTGTTCCTCATAGGCTTTTTTCTCCTCCTGGGTAACGACTCTGCCCAGTAGGGAAGATTCTCCCTCTTTGAGCGCCCCCTTTCGGAGAGGCTTTTCCTCCAGATAGATCCCCGCCTGGGCTGCGGCATATCCCCGCAGCTCCTCCCGGATACGGACATCCGCCATCGCGGCGGAAACGACCTGGTGTATTTTCTGGGAAAAGGCAGGCGCTTGCGCCGCCATCTTGGATCGGGGGATCCGCTCCTGGGGCAAGGTTCCCAGCAGTTCCCGATAACTGTTCTGAACGCGGGCGATGGTCACTGCATCCTCCGCCAGTTCTTCCAGACGGGTCAAGGTCTGACCTCGCCCACGCAGTTCTTGTGCCAGGGATTGGAGGTGCTGCATGACCTGATTGCCCAATTCTTTGCGCAGTCCTTCTTCCGCCTTTTCCATTTTTTGCTGTCCGCTCTCCTGGCTGTTGGCATAGAGCCGGGATACCTCGTTGGTGTACCCCCGGTAGCGTTCCAGCGCCTTTCGCAGCTCCGGCTCTTGGAGGCAGTGCTCCACTAGGCCGTCCACCTTTGCCCGGAACTCCGGGGGCAAGTAGGCGTAGCGGAGGCTGCCTTTGTGGGGCATGGCCAGCAGCAGGGATTCCAGCTTTTCCGCCAGCCCTGGCAATCGCCCGGAACGGGTGAGTTTTGCCAAGTCCAGTCCATCCTCCGGGTTGGTTTCCCGGCACAGGGCTTGCAGCATTTGCCGCAGATTTCTGCTCAAATCCCGCTGATCTCGCTGTGCCTCCCGTATCTCCTCCCGGTGGATGTCGCCGGCGAATGCTGCCCGAATACGCTCTGCCTTGCCATCCCAAAGATTCTTGGGCATGCTCTCCGGTCGGGGGTCGTTCCCTGCGTCCCAATACATTATGTGGACATGGGGATGACTCTTGGCGCAGTGGAAGGACGCGCACCAGCGGAGATTCTCCGGCGCAATGTCCATCTCCTTAGCGATGGCGTTCATGTGATCGGCTACCAGGGTTTCCCAGTGCTCCCGGTCGTACAAGCCATGCTCTTGGGCGGTCTTTTTGCCGACAGAAATCAGCGCCCGGTAGATGGTGTGATTTTTACTGGCCTCCCGTACGGTGCGCTTGGCTGCCGCCAAGTCGCTCTGGATGCGGACGCTGCCTCCAGCCTGGAGCTGCCCCCATAGGCCAAAGCCGCATCCCTGGTTGTATACCGCCCCAGGTCGTGTGGAGATGTACTGCAAATGCCGGACATTCAATCCTGGGGTGCTGGGGTCTGCCCGCGTCTTGTACCATTGCTTGTAAATCACCGTACTTCCCAATGTTTTTTACCTCCTCCTTTTTATGCGCCTTCGAACATCCGCCCCAACGCCTGGGAAATAAAATTGTCCAGGGAGGAATCCCTGGACAGTTTCAGAAATTCGATTCCCAGCTTCCGAGCCTGTGCCGCGATCTCCCGGAACTCGTCCCGGGCGTACTCCGGTGTGGCTTGCTCGGCCTGGTATGCCGCCAGGAAAAAGGCGGCGGCGCTGATTTGCGTACCCTTGGCGGAAATGGTGGCCAGCCGCTCCACATAAGGCTTCATTTCCTCCTTTACCGCCTCGCGCACCATCTTGGAGACGTCCTGGCTGCCGTTACGATACCCGGCGGCAACCAGCCCTTTTTCCACCATTTCCCTGCAGACAGAACTGGTGCTGCGCCCCTCCGCCTGGGCGATTTTCCGTACGGCGGCGTCCATTTCCGGCGTCGCCCAAAATTGAATGATACGGTTTTTGATGCGTTGTTTCTCCATATTTTCCTCCCTTGGAGTGTAGTATCCGTGTAGTATGAAAAAACGACAGTGTAGTATGCGAATTGCTTTGCAATTCGGCGGGATCGTGGCGTACTGTAGTACGCCTTATCCTGCCATTCCAAAGCCCTTTTGGGCTTTTGGTATGGTTAAGCCCCCTAAACGGGGGCTTAATTCCCCTGCGGGGGGCTGTAACTAGAGAGAAAAATCATTTTTTGCCCCCCAGTTAAGGCGCTTAAGCCCTGGGGTTTGCGCTCCCGGCTGGGTTTCGCCGAGGCTTTTTTCTGGGCTTCCCGTCTATTAGAAGGATATAGCCTTCCCGTTCCATCTGGGAGAGCGCTTCCCGGGAATAGCCGCCGTCCGGCAGGGGAGAGCGGCAAAGCACCTGGCTGCCGCGCAGCGCTTGAAATCGTTCCTTTTCCATCTGCTACAACTCCATTTCTTCCGATGGTTTTGCTTGCTGCATCTGCGGATGCTGGGTCTGCTGCTCAGCCGTTGCCTGGCGTTGGCTTAGCAGGGTCTCATTCCAGTCCATGCCCACGGCCGGCTCCCGGACGTCCAAATCCAGTCCCCGGCCTTGCAGTCGCTCCGCGATCTGCTGTGTTGCCCTGCGGCCTGCATCGTCCCCATCCAGCATCAACGTGATCTTATGTACCTGGGGATGTCCCTCCAGGTAGCACTCCAAAGGCTCATGCCAGGTGCCTTCCAGGCTCAGCCGATCTACCGGCTCCTGCCTCCAATCCCTGGGGGCGGAAGCAAGCGCACAGAGGCTGGCGTCGGAAGCGGCGTCAATGGCCGCTTCAAAGACCCGCACCTCTGTGGCCGGGTGGAATGGGGATTGCAATAGCCAGCCCCAGCGTTTGTCACTGCCTGGGGCGTCCCGCTTATAGGGAGCCTGCCCGGGTCTGGGTTCCGCCATGCCCCGCTGATAGGCTCCCACAGCATTGCCCTGGGAATCCCTGTAGACGAAAGCCGCGTGATTCAGGATCTTTCCATAGTCCGTCTGGTACATACTCTGATACAGCCGCTTCTGGGCGATCATCTCCTTTACCACGCTTTTCTCCAGACCCCGAACTACGCAGAGGTAGTAGAACAGCTGCTTCATATTCGCAGCTGCCCGGGGCAGCCGGAAGGCCGCAGGCTTTGTATCAACTTGCTGGGCTGGAGCAGTATGCAAGGGAACATCCTGCCGCGTCTGCCGGTCTTGCCCCATGGATCGGTTTCCAGCGAGCGTCAGAACGGCCTCGGTCAGAGTCTTGTCCTCGTAGTACACCATGAACTCAATTGCCCCGCCGCTAAGCCCCCGGCTGTTCCAGAACCACCGTCCAGAGGGGGTGAATACCATGGAATCGTGTTCCCGGAGCCGGTAGTAGTTTTTTTCCTTTACAAGGTCATATCCCCGGCTCTGGGCGTACTCCAAAGCCGAGACGGAAAAGCGGGCATAATCATACTGCTCCTTGGTATAGTAGAGCTTGCCGTTCTTGCTGACAGGCATAGGCGGTTCCTCCTTTGGGTACAAAAAATACCCGGCATTTTCGCCGGGCGTCCATTGTGAAAATACCATATCCAATTTTTGAAAATTACAGCTGTGCTGATCCCAGAATTGATCCAGCATTCCCTCCCCATTGAGTCGGTGCAGGATCTGTGCCTCCTCCTGAATGTATTTGCGCATCCGTTCATAATAGAGAAGCGCCTGCTGCCACTTTGGGGACATGGGTTCTGGAGGCAGCAGAGCGCTTTGGGGTATGGGGATCATAAAGCGCAGATAGGCGCCTGTATCCGGCATCGCGCCGCAGCGCAGGAAGCCTGGCTGCCCGGCACCCACGCTCTGAGTTGTCAGCGGAATGCCATAGTCAATGCCATGGATCCGGATAGGCCAGAGCCAGGGGCGGTTTTCTTTTTCGGGAACATGGGAATCGTGCTCCCGCAGGAAATTTAGATAGGCGGGATCTACTTTCCGAATTTGAATGATAATCACCTCCAAAAAAATAAAAGAGAGCCGCAGCGGTCAGCCCTCTTTTTGGATAAAAGTTGTAGCGGCAGATGGCGGCGTACACGGAAACACAGGTTTTCTGTGTCTAGTCAATGTTTGGATGTTCCGCTAACAGATGATTTTTCAGAGCGAGTTCTGCTTTCAGCCTCTGAATCTCCGCAGTTTTTGCAAGAAGGGTGTGTAATACATCTGGGCTATCCGAGGCCAGATCCAAGTCTTTTCGGAAAGCATCTGCGGATTCTTTCATTGCCTTGTCGCGGTTCTTCCGAACATTCCGTATGAAATCAAAGGGAATATGTTCCTCCCAGCGCATTTGTGCAAGACGATACATGGCTGCAATTCGAATGTCATAGACTGGTTGGTTAACCGGGTAGCCATCGGCGCTGGTATAGAGAAATGATTCGCCATCTGTCTGAACGATTGGGAAGTATGGTTCAAGAGATACCACATCCAAAGACTGAATACAGCGCCCTGAGTAAACAGCCCAAGAGGTATGATGTCTCCCCTCCAGCATGAGAGCAAAGTCAAGCTCCCGGTAGTAGACTCCATGATTTGTAGGAGCCTCCTTTGTATGCTGATACCCTACACTTAAAATACTCTGAATGCCGTTAGCAAAGCGCCCATAATCCCAAGGACCGATATAGGAAGGAATTTTAGCAAGATCAAAATCTTGCTTTCCCAGGTATACGCCTTCTGTACGAGGAAAACGATCTATAAAGTGAAGTTCACGGTTTTCAGGGACGGGTTTCATGGATGCAAAGTATGCGAAACTATCTGAGGCAATTTGCTGCCCCAGAGACCATATCAAAAAATCATATATTGCTGCTCTCTGGAACTCGTCTGAAATATTCAGTAGCAGCAAGTTCGCGGTAGATAGAATAGCTTCGTATGCTTCCTGCTGCTGTTTGGATCGTTTCTTATCGGTTTGCTTACCCTGTCTGCCTGTGAAAAACAGCTTCATAAATACTTCTCCAATAGCCTGATGATGGTAAAAAGGATGCGCCGGTCTTGGATACAATGGAAGTATATCACATCGTAGAGTTCGTGACAAGCCAAATCCCATCTCTCTTGAGCAAGCTGCGTTTCCACGGCGATCATCCGCCGCACGAAATCATCCCCATACCTTTGAACATCCAACGGCTGAAAATGGCGGTAGATTTTTGCTTTGGGAAGCAGTGCCTGGGCGGTCGCCAGAAATGCCAAAAGATCCCGCCTAGCCCGGCGATGTTCTTCTTCACTAACTAGCTTTGACCACATCCAGGGTTTTGTAAATTGTGCCAGAGGTGTAAAAAAACGCAGATACTCCCGATCCTGCTTGCTATTGGTGGGGATTTGATT
This sequence comes from Candidatus Faecousia intestinigallinarum, assembly GCA_018715805.1. GTDB lineage: Bacteria > Bacillota > Clostridia > Oscillospirales > Oscillospiraceae > Faecousia > Faecousia intestinigallinarum. The sequence goes on from DVKX01000026.1 coordinate 9,009, forward strand.
AGAGCGCCGCATCGTGCTCCTCCTTTCCTTCGAAGTAGGCGGCGAGGGCGGTGTGGATGGTCTGCACGACCACTTGTTCCGGGGTGCCCACCGGAAAGTAGCTCCGCAGCGACGCCATTTCCAGCTTCAGGGAGCGGAAGCGCACCTTGGCTTTCTTTGCCGTCAGCTCCTCCAGCAGTTCCCGGTCAATGATTTTGTCCGGGTCAGCCTCTGTCTCCCGCAATACCTTGGCCATGGCTTCCGTCAGGCGGATGGGCTTCTCCCGCTCCTGGAAGCAATAGGCATAAACAGTTTCCTGGCTGCGCCGACGCAGATAGGAAAGCTGCTCTCCTACAATTAGACCCAGCTTCTGCCCGTCCACCATGTCCAGCAAAGGCGGAATCAGGTAGGTCAGGCGGATGTAGCGCTGAATTTGGCGGGCACTGTTCCCAGTGGATTGTGCCACCAATTCATCGCTTCGTAACTTCGTGCCAAGTTGGCACGAAGTTAAATCTGACCGCCGTCCCTGCCGTTTTCGCACCTCCATATCTTGCCGGTAAGCCCAGCCCCGCTCGCTGGGCAGCAGCGTCCGGCTGGCCAGGTTATCGGCGTTCTTGGCCAGGATGGCCTCATCGTCGGTCATCCCCTCTTTGATGATGCAGGGCAGCGCCTGGTAGGCCAGTTCCCGGGCGGCTGTCCGCCGGTTGTGCCCGGCAATGATTTGGTAGCGTCCCTCGCCTGCGGGGCGGACAAGAAGCGGATTCAGGATCCCATTCTCCCGAACGCTTTCCTTTAGCTCCTCCAGCCGTTCCGGGGTGGCCGGACGAAACTTGTGCAGATCCTCGGGAAAATCCTCCAGAGAATCCATGGGCAGCATGGTCAGTTCCGGCTGCCCGGGTTTCTGCCCAGGCGGCGCGCCCGTCTTTTCGGCGATGATCTGATCCGCCAATTCTTGGATCTTTTCAAAATTGTACGCAGCAGGCATATTACATCCCTCCTAATATCAATTTGGCAGACATTCGGCGGTCTGCCAGCGCCTAAAGGAGACGCGCCCCGGGAAAAACCACTAACCCAGGGCGCTGGTGGAGCCGGAGGACTCGAACCTCCCGCCGGGAGCGGCTGCCCCCAGCGCCGCCCGGCGCTCCATGTCGTATTGGGTCAACTTCTGTCCCATTGGGACAGAAGTTACCAGATGCACAGTTACCAGATGCACATTGAAAATGGTTTGGATACAACTATTGAAAATTGTTGCGAATTACGCTATAATAAATCAAAAAAATAAGGAGGCGAAACGGCATGAAAACCAAAAAGGGAATCATTGTTCTCCTGTGCATTTTTGCACTGTGTTTTTATGTAGGCGTTTTGATATTTTATGGATATATTGCCATTACGCCGACCGAAATGTTCCCTAATTATCAAGGGGTTCTGATAATTCCAGAAGTAGGCATAAGTACTCCATGCGTTGTGATTGAAGATACTAGAAATGCGGCTCTGATGCAATTTATTGTTAATCGCCCAAATTGTGCTGCAATATTATTGGCATCACAGTCCTATGTTGTAACGGAAAATACGCCAGATACACTCAGTAAAACTCTAATCATAGGAGACCATAACTATCAAGGTTTTTCGAAAATTGAGAATTGTTCCGTTGGCGATCAGGCAATTTTCTTATCTAAAGATGGTGTTGAAAAACACTTTATAGTTACCGCAAGTTTTCGTGGTCATAATTATACGCAAGCAAATGGCGGTTTCGTTGATGAAGCTGGGCATGATGTAGTAAGCCAAAATCCAGGCGGCATTATTCTCTATACCTGTCTGGACAGTTCGGAAAATGTACAAATCGTATTTCTACAACCAGTGGAGCGCTGAGTGGTGAGTATTTTTATTTTCTTTGACACGCTATCATGCCCTGGCTATTTTATAGTATTTCCAAATACTATAGGCAATAATAGTCAAGAGCAAAGGTATAAGCGCTCCGCCGCCGCGCCCAAAGGCGGCGGCTTGGTCGGGATATAACTGGGGTAATACGAGTTCATCGGACAGCTTAATGCGCATGGTCAAGGTATTGCCTGTATGGAGCTTCCCGTCTACAGTGCAATTTCCGTCTCTTAAAACAACGGAAGCCGTGAGACGCAGTATCCAATCAAAGTTTTCGGTTTTCTGGTATACCTCCATCTGGTATTCCCCGCCGGGCAGATCTTCCAGGAGCAGACG
>DVKX01000027.1 GCA_018715805.1 Candidatus Faecousia intestinigallinarum
GGTACCTATGACATTCATGTCACCAGAGCAGCAGATGCTGACTGGAACGAGCTGGATACCGTTCTGAAAGATTGCCTGACCATCACAAAGCAGACCGACCTCATTCAGTGGAGTGATCTGGAGCTGACGGCGAATCCGGGCGACACGCTGGCGGATGTTGAAAAGCCTGCCTATCTCGTAAGCCCGCTGGACGGCAAGCAGATCCCGGGGACCTTCTACTGGGTCGATGACGAGGGCACTTCTGTGGGCGAGCTTGGCGACAGAACGGGATTTAAGTTCCGCTTCGTGCCGGATATGCCATTGTCGGCGGAACTCGCTGCCCTCTACGATTTCTCCGACATGCCGGAAAACGGCTTTGACGGAACGGAATCCAACTATCCCTTTACCGCCTATGTGACGGTTAAAGAGGCAAGTGAGATCCCCGGCAGCACGGACCCCATCGACCTGCCGGTGCGGATGCTGGAGGAAGGGGATATGGACTATTCCCCGGCTCCCGAGCTTTCCGCAACCTTTACCCCGGACACAGCGGTGACCGTGGGCGAATTTAACCAGTGGCAGGGCCTCGCCATCGACTACTACAACCCAATGGTCGACGCTGAGCTCAGCGAGGGCTACGACATCCAGGCGGGATACACCGTCTCCATTCCTCTCACTGACTACGAAGGCGAAACCCTCAGCGGAACTCTGACGATTCCTCTGCCAAAGGGGTATGACGGAGCGACTGCCCGAATTAAAAACGGCGCTGCGGCAAGCAGTTATACGGCGACTACCGTCACTTTCCCGCTGACGCTGGATGTATCCGGTAATACAGCCGAGGCGTTTGAATTGCTGATCGAATACAAGGAAGCGCAGGAGCCGGTTGTACCTGACGCCCCGGTAATCATCAAGGGAGCCAACGGCACATGGCAGAAAGGCGGCAAAGACGGTTTGTCCTTTACTTCCAACGCAGCTTTTGCCGATTTCATCAAGGTACAGGTAGACGGCAAAGATCTGGACGCTTCCAACTACACAGTAAAAGAAGGTAGCACCATTGTGACTTTGAACGCCGCTTATCTCAACACCCTGTCTGTCGGTAAGCACACCCTCTCCATCGTCTCCGCAAATGGGACAGCTACGACGGAGTTTACCATCACGGCGGCGCAGACCGGCGGCGACCAGACGGGAGATAATCAAACTGGCGGAGACAGCCAGACCGGCGGAGATGACACCACGACACAAGATCCGGACAAAAATGATGGAGCCACATCCAGCCCGCAGACCGGCGATAACAGCAATGTTCTGTTATGGATAGCAATTTTGTTCGTAAGCGGTTCTGGTTTGTTTGGAGCGACAATTTACCGTAGAAAAAGAAAAATCAAATAATTCAATTACATACCGTAGGCGGAAGGCGGTGACGGGAGTGAGCCTCGCGCCATCGCCCTTCTGCGTAGATATGTGTTGTCAGCAAGCAACAATAGAGCCCATAATATCGGCTCTCGTTTACTTAGACTGGCTGTCTAAAGCTGCTTTTGCAGTAGCTTGAATAATCTGCATAGAACGCTCATCGCAATGATAGAGCATGCGAACGAAACTTTCCATTTCTGTATCCTTTTCCTTCTTCTCTGGATAAAAAATGGAATCGGATACAATAGAAAGTTCACGAATAAGCTTGTAGAGTACATCGAAGCTGGGCTTTTTCCCCTCGTTTTCGATTCGATATATGTATCGTTCGCTAACGCCTACTTTATATGCACTGTTGGTTCACCCCTTCCCAAATATAATTTTATTGATTTAAGTCATGTTTATAATGGCACATCAGTCCAATTGTTTATGAACTGACAATGCAGTTGATACTGAACTAAATACATGTTTTACCGCGCCAATAAAAAAACGCGGTTTTGTCGGGGCGATTCAACGCGCGTCCCTTCAATTCCACGTTTGGAATTGGAGGGATATTTTTATGCGCTGGGATGTCCGCGCTTCGCTGCTAATCAAAAGCAGCGAGTTTGATTCAAAGAAATAGGCCGACTGTTTTCTGATGGTATACGGCCAAAAAAACTTCTGGCTTTGAAGCGAGATTGCTCGCCTCTCACCATGAACTGTCATGCCATAATTTACACGAACTAAAAAGGAACGCACTTGCTGCGTGGGGAATGCCCCCACCATGCAGGTGCGTTTTTGTATATCCCCACAGCCTACTCCCTCGGTGCCGTGCCCCCCCCGATCAGTCTGAGTTTCTCAAAATTCAGACTGATCGGAGGTAAACAGCGTGGAAGCTGGCAAAAAAAGAATATGGGTTCGCGGCCAAAATGTAGAGGTCACGGATGAAGTATATAGTGCCTATACGCAAGGCGACAGAAAGATGCGTTACTTTGAGAACGACCTGAAAACCGAACGGTTTGTTCTCGGAAAAGAGGGCCAGGTGGTACGAGTCATCCCCAGCCGCGAAGATTCTTTAGACCGGCTGATGGATGAAAATGCTCAGCAGTTCCCCCACGAGGAGAGTGTAGAGAACACGGTGCTTCACAAGCTGGAGGTGGACAAGCTACATACTGCCCTGGCAATGCTGACCCCGGAGGAGCAGGCTTTGATCCAGGCATTGTTCTTTGAGGAAAAGACAGAGCGGCAGTATGCTGAAGAACTGGGCGTATATCGAAATGCCATCCATGTTCGGAAAACCAGGATTCTCAAAAAACTGAAAAATCTTTTGGAATAATGTTGTGCAAACCTCTCACCCAACGGCAAAAAGGGTGAGAGGTTTTTTTATGACCTCTCACCGCACCTTGAAAACCGCATACCCATTCATCAAGCACATTCCCGCTTCTTTGGCGAAAGCCAAAGCCCGGACAGCGGCTGCGCGATAATCTGCCGGACAGGAACAGCAAGACACCACCGAAAAGAACGTAAGAAGGTCTTTGGCTTGTTCTGTCTGGCAGGGAGCGAGAAACAGTCGGCTGTCAGTACCGGGTGGCTCCCGGTTTCGGCCATGACCGGAAGCGGGGACAATGATACTCCCGTCCAGCCTAACGTCCGAGCGTTGAAGCATTGTAAAGGGTTCCCGCAAAGTTAAAAACTTTGTGGGAAGAGGAGGAGCGACGAAACAAGTGAGCTTTTCGCCTTTGGGCGAAAACGAACAAGTGAAGTCCGCTCCGACGATGTGATCCGTCGCAGGCAATGGAGGCGGTTGCGTGAGAACCACGCGAGGGGCGAGATTCCCCGTGGAGCTGGTGAGCTGCCAGCCGTTTGATGACTTCCCACAGCAGTCCGGGGTGTCGAGGACAAATTGGATTGTGTAGAAGATATGGTCATGCAGCAGGACAGTCAGTGAAATAAGAGGAACTCCATGTGTTTTCCCGGCCTTTCTCTTGTCCTGTTGTATGGCCTCTACATAGGCAGAAAAGCGACTGTCTTTTGAAAGGAGGTCTACAATATGAACAGGACATACTTGCGCGGCGATATGTACTATGCCGATTTGGGCCGGGGAATCGGTTCCGAGCAGGAAGGTTATCGCCCGGTTCTGATTATCCAGAACAACACTGGCAACAAATATAGCTCTACCGTTGTTGTTGCAGCAATCTCCAGTAAGGTGGATGCCAAAGCCAAGCTGCCCACTCATTATCTGCTCAAAGCAGAAAACGGTCTGGAGCTTCCGTCTCTTGTCCTTCTGGAACAGCTTCGCACCATTGACAAACGGCGTCTGGGGAACTACATCGGCAGGTTGGATGAACATCACATCCGGCGGGTCAACCGAGCCCTTGCAATCAGCGTGGGGTTGATCGAAGAAGTCCCAAAGAACTTAATCATGTGCCTCTGCCCTGCCTGTGCCAACAATTTTTACGGCACAGGCTCTTATTATTTGCGGCGTGTCAATCCGAAGCAGGAGCAACGGGACATCTGTACCTACTGCGGACAGAATATTGGTTATGACTACGAGGTAGTCAAGAAGCCAGCGAGGAGGTGACGATTGAATATGGAAAAACTGATTACCCGTAAGGAGGCGGCTAAACTTTTAGGGATCAGCCTTGCCACTTTGGATGAAGCACGGAACAGCGGCCTGATTTCCTATATTCAATATGTACCGAATGGCTGTGTCTACTTTACCGCTGCCGGACTCCAGGAATATATCGCAAAATGTACTCATCGGGCAAAGCCGATGGAAAAGAAGGAAACCTATCGTAATGTGCGAGGAAGTAAATCGCACCTTTGAGGAAATAGCGCAGTTCTGATAAAACGAAAATACAGTACTGATACTATTTTTCGGAGGTGGAGAAAATGGCTGAAAAAAGAAAACGAATTCCCAGATACAGCAAGGTTCAGGTAAACGGCTATGAGTATTACAAAACAGACGTTGAGGACGCAGACGGTAAGCGCATTATTCTTTATGGAAAGACCCGCGAGGAAGTTTACAAAAAGGAAATGGCAGCTCTTGAGCAGATCGACAGCGCTACGTTTCGACGTAAATCTCCTACGGTTGCCGAGTATTGCGAAAAGTGGCTACTGATGCAGTCTGTCCATGTGCGTGCCACGACCCTGACGGATTATACATCCAAAGTGCGGAGGCACATTATTGGGGAACTGGGAGAAAAGAGAATGGCTGAGGTAACGCTGGATGATATTCAGCTTGCCCTTGTTCCTGTTTCCAAGAAATCTGCGTCGGTTTACAAGTCTGTGGTGATTCTCTATAAATCTATCTTTCGGGCTGCAAAGGAAAGCCATGCCATTGATATGAACCCTACCATTTACCTCAAAGCAAAAGGCGGCGGTGTTCCGCAAGAGGAACGGCAGGCATTGACAGATGAACAGGTAGAACGGCTTTTGGATGCCATTCGCGGGTTACCGCCCTATGTTTTTGTGATGCTTGGCCTGTATGCGGGGTTGCGGCGTGAGGAAATTCTGGCGCTACAATGGGATTCTGTGTATTTGGACACGGAAGCGCCATATTTGACGGTGCGGCGGGCATGGCATACAGAACATAACAGGCCGGTGGTATCTACAACATTGAAAACCAAAGCAGCCCGCAGAGATGTTCCTATTCCCAGATGCCTGGTTGACTGTCTACGGAAGGCCAAAGAAACATCCATATCTGAATATGTGGTTGCGGACAGCACTGGACAGCCGCTGTCTTATTCGCAGTTTCAGCGGGTTTGGAAGTATGTAACCGTTCGCTCGACAAAACCTCACAGCTACTATAAGTATGTCAATGGCCAGTGCATCAAAACCACTGTGACCCCTACCCCGGGCAGCCACCAGAAGAACAATCCGGAATTGGTGTACGTCATTGACTTTGATGTGACCCCACATCAGCTGCGGCACACTTACATCACCAACCTGCTGTACGCAGGCGTTGATCCAAAGACAGTCCAATACCTTGCAGGTTATCAAGGAATATCAGATATTTTGCTTGATATCGAATGTTTGTTCTGATAAAATACAATTAGGCACTGCCAGAGAACGGTAGGCGGTTAGTCCTTCGACAGAGGGACTGAACCCTCTGATTACATAGAAATCTCTGTAAAGGGAAATCTGGGAAAGGAGGGCGAACTTATGAGTGATTATGAAATGCTCTCCATCGTTTTGATGATACTTGGTATTGTCGTTACGATCTTAATAGCATATATCAATCATACGAAAAAGTAACCGCCCCTCAGCCAAAGGATTACGGTTACTTTTCGTAACTAATATGAATTTGGACTAACCGCTTATCGGTAGTGCCTATTTCTATATTTATTCTAGCAAAGAACAGGGAAGATGTCAAATACGGCTTTTTGTTGTATAAAATCTGGTAAACGAATTGTCAGGTGAAATGAAAAGGCTACTTTTATAAAATAGCATGCTTTACGGCCGTGAAATCCAATGTCCCTTTTTTGTTCCACAAGTCTTGGTATAGTAGTTGTGTAAAAGAAAAATGCTACTTACGAAGAAAAGGAAGGAGATGGATTAAATGATAGGTGCAGTTTGCGGAGATATTCTCGGGTCAACATATGAATTTGGAATTGGAAATGAAG